>CANAJP010000035.1 GCA_947361615.1 uncultured Candidatus Melainabacteria bacterium
CCGCGATAACGTTGCCGTCGCTAACAGGCAACATTAATGAGAGAACATGGAATACTCAGCGCAAAGCTCTTTATTCACGTATGTCACAGGCGATATCTCTTATGCCGGCGTTGAATGGTTATGGAACTCTAATTGAGGATGCAAGTGGGAGCATAACAGCCGACACTGTCGGTGAAACTTTTGTCACTGATGGACTTTCTAAAGTTTTAAAGATAAATAATATTTGCGATAGCGAGCACCTCGCTGATTGTGGTATTGCATCAAAAATTACTACTACGGCCGGCTCGATAATTACGCCAATTCCTAAGACATTATTGGACTATAATCCAACATTGAGCGTTGATTATATTAATCCAAACAACGGAAATCATCATATATATTCTCCGATAAATACGAAAGCGGTGGCATTTGAAACCCAAAACGGTGAAAGTCTTTTGGTTTACTATAATAAAAGCTGTATTGCAAATACAAATCCTACCGGTTGGCATTTTTTGCAACGTACAATTTGTGCCAATTTTATTTATGATTTAAACGGTAATAAGGGGCCCAATACTGTAGGTAAAGATATTGGATTTATGACGGTATTATATGCAACGGATTCATCTGTTGTAGCTCCGCACCCTTTGGTATCAGTTAAGGGGAAATCATTGAAACAGAATGAGGCGGGTCCTTTCTGTACATCTAAAGATTCTGAGAGCCGTGCGCCAAATAAAGATGAACTATCCTCATTGTTTTACAACGCCTCCTTGTTTTTAGATACTCCTAATTTCCCAAACGGGGTTTGGTCGTCGCAAGCGATTTCTGCAAGTAAGGCTTGGTTATTATATAATGACGGAGGTTTTGATCAGGTAGTTAAAACTTTTCCCGGTACTGTTTTTTGTATTAAACGTTAATAAAAAAGCTCCTTTTAAGGAGCTTTTTTATTACTTGCCGATTTCAGTGGCGCGCATTGCCATTGCTTTAGAAATATTTACGACAGCAAGGTTGGCTTCGTATGCGCGTTGTGCGATAACGGCGTCTGCCATATCGACCATTGGATTAACATTTGAGGCTCTTATGTAACCCTCTGCGTCCGCATCGGGGTGGCCTGGACGGTAAATTTTGTCGCCTATCGTTGGGTCTTCCATTACGCCAGAGTATGTTACGCCGCCTTGAAGATAGGGAAGGGTCCCGACGCCGAAAACATCTTCTTTCATTGTATTCATAAGGCCGTGAAAGGACATATCTTCCGTTGCATTCAATACGGGAATTTTGCGGATATAGTTTGGAGTGTCGACATTCGCGATGTTTTTTGCGTGGATGTCCAAACGTGTTCCGTGAACCTGTAAGGCTTTTGCGCCGATATTCATTGATTCTAATATGCCCATAGCTATAAGCTCCTGTTGTTAATTGCGGTCATTATTTACCTACGTTTATAACAGTTTTCATTTCCGTTATAAGTGAAGACATTCTTCTTGTTGCCATTGTGTATAAAAGTGAGTTTTGTTGCATTGCGTTTAATTCGTTTGCAACATCTATTTTTTCGTTTTCGCGTTCTTCGATGATGCCTGATGGTCCTAACATTGCTGATAATTTTGTTTCCAGCGGGCTGTTCATTGTCCCGAGGTATGTTTGGAAATCAATATCTTTTCTTACATAATTTGGGGTATCGATGTTTGCAAGATTTGAACCGATTGCGCGCTGGCGCTGGGCAATCAGGTCAAGCATCAAATTGATTTTTCCGGTGCTTTCAATAGGTGTGTACATCTAAATTACTCCCTTATGTTAATTGATTTGTTGTACATATCATCAACGACTTTCATCATACGCATTCCGGCAATCATTGAAGCGTTAAGTCTTAACATATCGCTGACGCCTGTGTAGATGTTTGTGTTAGAGTTTTCAAGGTTGTTTTGTGCAAAACAGTCGTGATCTTTTACGAGCATTGCTTCGCCTGAATCTTCGGTTGTGGTGAATTTATTCATACCGATTGATTTGAGGTTTTCCTGACTGGCAAATCTTACCAGTGGAATTGTACCGATTTTTTTGCCTGAAATACTTTCGTTTGTGTCGTAGGCGAAAACTTCACCGTTTTTACGGATTTCAAACTTAAAGCAGTTTGCAGGAATTTTAATTCCCTCACCGACAATCCAGTCGTCATTTGTTACGAGATAGCCGTTTTTGCCTTGTTTGAAAGCACCGTCACGGGTGTACGCAACTTCACCGTCTTCTGAAACGACGGGAATAAAACCTGTGCCGTTTACGGCTACGTCATAAGGGTTGCTGGTAATCATTACAGCGCCTTGTGCGTAATCAGAACGAATTGCGCCTGTAAGATAACCGTCTTCTGTGAGCATTTGTTCAAAGTTAACGGTCTTGTAGCCTTTTGTGTTGTAGTTCGCAAGATTGTTACCAACGAAACCCAGTTTTTCAAACTGACTGGTTACGTTGCTGACATTTCTTCTAATTATTGCTTGAAAGCTATACATTTCTACCTCTTATTAATTCGCAGAGCCTAACTGGCTGATTACTTTTTGTAAGTTTTGGTTTTGGATGAGAAACATCTGGCGGTTTGCCTCAAAGTTTCTAATGATTGGCATCATTCCCAGAAATTCGTTCTGGAGAGATACGTTTGAAAACTCGTTGTATTTCTGTTTAATATCAGGGCGGGAAACCAATCTTCCCTCGGTATCAACAACCCCGATTGTTCCCGCAAATTCTTGTTTTAAAGTTTTTGCGTTAAAAACTCTAACTTCACCTTTTTCGTTGATTTTTATGTCTTCCAATTTTTCCGGAACAAAAGGTAATTGAATCGGCATGCCGGCGTTTGATAGAACTTTTGCGTCTTGCAGGGTTAATAAATTGCCTTCATTGTCGAGTTTAAATCTACCATCACGGGTAATTTTTATTCCGTCTTTATCCATTGTCTGGAAATAGCCTTTAGTCGCAATTGCGCAGTCGAGCGGGTTTTCGGAGAACATAATACGTCCGACCTGATCATCAGTAGATTTTGAAAGTCCGTGAACCCCGATGAATTCAGTGAAAGAAGAAACAACAGGATCCTGACGCTGGTATCCGACTTTGTCGAAACCGGTAATATTTTCGTTGTTAATAGCAATAATTTCGCTTTGCAAATGCATCGCCATCAAAGATGCCGTCATACCTTTGTCTACGTAATTTACACCGCCGCGAATAATCATCTTACTACCTCTTTTTATACACTACGACTCTTTAATAGTATAAATGTAATTTATCCCTAATAAATCATCTAAATGAATGGCACTTATAATTTAATGATTATTTTAATAATGTCAATATTTTTTCAAAAGGTGTGATTAAGTTTTCCTGTGGGATTTCTTCGTCCATTTCGATTGTGATAATCGGGATTTGACGTTCAATACCTGCCCAGGTTCCAAAGCTTCCAGGTGTTGGATAACCGATACTTTCTTCTACAGGGTAATTAAAAATTTCTGCGATTTTTTCGCTTATTTCACGCGCCTCTCCGTCAAAATTTACTATTTTGAATGGCGTGTGAAGAGTTATAATTAGTTTTGGCGCGTATTTTTCTACAACATCAATGACAAAACGCGTTTCAATTTCACTTGCAGGAGTCTCGCCGCCAAAGTAGCGATTTTTTTCGCCTAACTCCCAGTTGTCTGTCGGGAAATTTCTGTTGATGTCAACTCCGTTTGCGTTTGTACGTGTTTCTAATGCTTGTCCGTCAGGGTTCAGCGATGGTATAAATAAAATATTTTCCGGCAAGTTTGAAGTCTTGTTTAAATAATTATTTATTAAGAATTCCCCCTGAGGCTCGTCGCCGTGGACTACCCCGATAATAAGAACGCAGTTTCCTTTTGGTGTGTCAGGCGCGCCTATAAGTTGGATTTCATTGTTGGATTTTGTTATTACTCTTTCTTTAATCATTCAATAGTGCCTCTACGAAATCCTGCGGGTTGAATGCGCGTAAATCTTCCATTTTTTCGCCAACGCCTATTAATTTAACAGGTAAGCCCATGTTTTTAGCGATTGCAAGCACGATTGCCCCTTTTGCGGAACCGTCAAGTTTTGTCAACGCAACGCAGGTTACATCTGTGCATTCTTTGAACACTTTTGCCTGTTGAAGCCCGTTTTGTCCTGTGTTTGCGTCGATTACCAGAATACTTTCACGCAATGCTTCAGAAGCATTTTTGTCTATTACTGCTTTTATTTTTGATAATTCTTCCATAAGGTTGAATTTGTTTTGTAATCTGCCGGCAGTATCGACTAAAACAACGTGGTAATTTTCACTTTTGGCTTTTTGAATAGCTTCGTAAACAACCGCCGCAGGGTCGATTTTGTCTTTGCGCACAATGTCCGCTCCTGCGCGTTTTGACCAGATGTCAAGCTGCTCTTCGGCTGCGGCGCGAAATGTGTCGCCCGCTGCGATTAGAACTTTTTTGCCTTCCTGTTTGAATTTATATGCAAGTTTGCCGATTAAAGTCGTTTTGCCGGCTCCATTCACGCCTGTGATGAAATAAATGTTCAGTTCGCCGTCGTTATAATTTAATTGAGTGGAACCTGCGGAGTCAAGAGTTTTTAGAAATTCTTCGCGTAAAAATTCTTTAACCTGTGAGGGTTTAATTTTGTTTTGCCCGCGAAGTTTGTCGATTAGTTCTGCGGAATAAGAAACACCCAAATCAGCGCTGATAAGGGTGTCTTCCATTTCTTCTAAAACAAACTCTGAAAATTCTTCTTCTTTTTCAACGTCACGAATTCCGCCGAGAGTGTCAGCAGTATTTTTTAGTGCGTTTTTGAGGTTTTCAAAGAATTTAAACATTATTCAATCCCGTAGTCGACTACAACTTTAGCCAGAATTCCGTTGATGAAAGTTGTGCTTTCGTCTGTTGAATATTTTTTTGCTAATTCAAGTGCTTCGTCAATAACGACTTTTAGTGGAGTTTGTTTGATGTATAAAAGTTCGATTAAAGCGATGCGCAAGATGTTTTTGTCCATAGTTACAAGGCGTTGTAAATCCCAGTTTTTAGCGTATTTTTGCATGATATCGTCGAGTTCTGCGTTGTGCGCTTTGTACTGTTCTGCGATTGCGATTGCGAATTCCTGAACTTCATTTTGTGAATCCAGTGTTGTAAATTCTGCGATTTCAAGTGCCAAAAGTGATTTTTCAGCCGCATCGATTACCCCTGAGAGCTTTTCTGAAAGGTCAGAAGTCAAAATCATTGGAACAGGAATGTTTGAAACATCCAGCGGTCTGTTAAGATTAGTTTCGTGGTTAGCCTCGTAATCTTCAACTTCGGCCTTGAATTCCATCAAACTGCTTAACGCAATCTGAAGTTCGTCAGTTGCGTTGCTTTTTAGGGTTCTTACTGATTTTAAAACAATGTTTGAAAAATCAGATTTTGAAAATTTGTCTATATCTTTATCAATTTGTGAGAAAAGGATAAAAGCCAATTCTCTAGCCGCTCTGCGTGCTTGCATATTCATACCTCTTTTAGTTTTTGTCGTAACCCTATTATATTAGCATAAACAAGGAAAATTTAGCAATTATATAAATTTAAAAGCAATTCTCCGCCACTTCCGGCCCGCTGAACCGCGGTCCGCGCGTGGCTGCGCTGTCTATTACGCCACTCCAAAATCTCGCTCACGTTCCTTATCGCGAGATTTTCTCGGACAATTAAAATTATTCTCCATGTGGCCAATATACATTAGATGGTTTTTATTAGATGATTTATTAGTTTGCGTGTTGTATGTAATGCATAAATTTGGATAATAGAGGAGGGTCAAAAAAGGATGTTAAGGGAATTAACACCGAGAGAAAAAGAGGTAGTTCGTTTACTGGTTTTAGGTTATTCTAATACACAAATAGCCGATATGCTTTGTATCGCTTATTCAACTGCAAAAGCACATGTGCAAGCAGTATTAGCTAAACTAAATGTAAAAAACAGAGTTCAGGCGGCAGTGGTAGCCGCTAATTTTTTGGGGATAACCCCTGAAATGGTAGTTGAAGTAGCCTGCAAGTTCCCTGAATTTTCAGTTGATGATTTGGATGATGACGAATAAAAAGGCGCGCCGCGTGCGGCGCGCCTTCCTAATTAAATTGATTTTTCGTAGATTTCTCTTACGACTTCTTTTGAATTTCCGCACGGGCCGAGATCCATTAAAAGTGAAAGCGACGGGGTTGTGAAAACAAGGTTTGTTAGTTTTTCAACATCGTCTTTTGTGAAACCTTCATCACGTAATTTTTCCGGAACTCCGACGGATTTAAGCCATTCGTAAACCAGGTCGCCAGCTTTTTCGGCGTCAGCCGTTTCCGGTTTTAAGTTCGGGGCGATTGGTTCTAAGATGTAAGCAAGAGTGTTTGCTCTTTCTTTGTAGATGGCTTTGACGACTGCCGGCAGAAGCATTGCAAGACCGAGTCCGTGTGACAGTTCGTGTTTCACAGCGCTAAGCGGATGCTCAAGAGCGTGTGTGTAGTGAAGCATTCCGTTGTCGAAGCAAACTCCACCCATCATTGCTGCGTAAGCTAAGAAGTATCTTGCTTCTAAATCATCAGGATTTGCGATAGCTTTTGGAAGATATTTTGCAACTAGAGTTATGACTTCTCTTGCAAGAGTTGTTGTATAAGGTGATGAAATCTTTGACGTTGCTGCTTCTACAACGTGGTTAACCGCGTCAATTGAAACAAATCTTGTTTGTTTCGGTGATAATTTTGTCATTAATTCCGGATCATCAATCGCGAACATCGGATAAATGAAGTCATAAGCAATTACCGGTTTGAAGTCTTTTTCAGGAACTGTTACTACTGCGAAACGATTTGTTTCAGTACCTGTTCCGTGGGTTAAGTTGATTGAAACGATAGGGGCTGCCTTTGTTGGAGTGAATTTATATTCCATCAAGTCATTAGCGTTTTTGTCAGGATATTCCATAAGTATTGCTGTCGCTTTGCCCGCGTCGGTTGGAGAACCGCCACCGATTGCGATAACTGCTTGCGCACCAAAATCTCTGGCCATTTTAACCGCGTCATTAACGTGGTGTGTAGTAGGGTTTGGAGTAACTTGGTCGTAATTTACGTAGCCAATGCCGTTATCTTTTAATGCTTTTTCAACGTAATCCCACGCTCCTGTTGCTTTGTATGCGTTACGTCCTGACATTACGATAACTTTGTTGATGCCTTTTTCTTTTAAAACTTTTGCAATGTCGTTAATTTTCTGAATAGCGCCGCAACCGAAATAAACTGTTGTGCGTGTGCGAATTTCTCTAACTTCATTGATGTTGATGTCTTTTTCCCACATAATAACCTCCTATGTTTAAAATGATTATAGCACAAAAGCCTTACTTTTTAAACTTAGTCAGTAAATTATTTTCAGTTGCGGGCGTTTCGGAGATTTTGGCAAGAGTGTTGTTTTCTTCCGGAATTACGTTCGCGTAATATCTGTGGTCTTGAAGTTCGTCCATTGCGGTTTTTACACCTAATCTTCCTGCGCGTAACTGAATTTCAGCAAGCCATGATTCGATTGCGTAAGTCATTATTGCGGTAAAGACTGTCCAGCTTATACCTGCAGCGGTCAGTGCTTTTTTGACCTGCGGTGTGGCAAACATTTTCATTATTTCACCGGATTTGAAAGCTTCAACAAACTTGTCCGGGTTTTCGTTGAATTGTTTAATCATCGCTGACATAATGCGTTTTGATTCTTCTTTTGGAATATTATCCCAAACTTTTGACATATTTTGCAGAATTTTTACGACGCTTTCTTTTTCCCAACCGCCGAATGGTGATTTGCTTACAAATTCTATGTATTTTTCGTTATCAAGTTTGTTTATAGCGTCAGCAAGAGTTGAAAGGCCTTTTTTAGGGTCGGTGATGATATCCAGATTGAATAAAGAGTCGCCTAATCCTTTTTTGCCTGCAAGTTGAGCGGCAGAATTTGCGCCTTTCGTAATATCAGCCATCTTTTCAATGTAGCCTGGAACATTCTTCAATTGAAGCGGAATTGTTTGTCCGTTTACATATTTTGAAATATCGGCGAAATCAGCAAATTTCATATAATCGTCTTTGGATATTTTTTGGATGTTGGTCAATATACCTTCGATTGCGTCTTGAACAGCTTTTTTATCTGCCGCTTTGTTTGTCAGTTCGTTTAATTCAGGAACTAAGTCTTCTGCTATGCCAAATTTTTTATTGCCCAGAATTTTTTCTACAAATTTATCTTGAATATCTAAGATTGCGTCGCTCAATTTTTCGGTTTTTACTGTGCCGTCCCAATCTTTTAGTGAATCAAGTAGGGCTTGTTTTGCTTTATCGAAGCGTTCTGCAGGCATTGCGCTAAGTGATTCTTTGTTAAGCGTCAAAATATCAAGAATATCGGCACGGGTTTCGGTGTTTTCGATTTGTCTTATATTGTACAAAATGTCATCTGAAGCGCCCCATTCACCAGAGTTTTTTCGTAGCATTTGACCAATTTTGTACAGTTCGCCAATTTGTTCTTCATCTGACATCGCACGGAAACTTTCAGAGAAATGTTTTCTTGCATTGTTTACACCTTTGGAGATGATTTCGCCAACCGGAGTTTCAAGTATGTCTATGTCTTTTAATGCTGTAGTGAGTGCTGTTTTTGTCGTATCAGTATTGTTTACCACGTGCGCAACATTCTTTTCTACACCGCCAAGGTATTTTTTGAAGAGTTTTGATTTGAGAATACCAGTTGAAGTCGCGATAACATTGGTGATTTTTTCTGTGATTTTTGCTGGAGTGTATTTCCCGCGGGCAGTTTGAATACCAAAGTAAATCAACGGTGAAATCATTGCCAGGGCGCCGGCACTATAAACAAGCGGTTGCGCTGTTTCGATTGCGGCTTCTGTTGCCTCTGAGTAAGCTTGAGATTTGTCGTCAACCTTATCAAATGTATTAAAGACTTTTGCCTGTAAGTTTTTAGCGTCACGAAGTTGTTCGTCAGTTACGTCAAGCTTTTTCAATTCTGCGTTGAGTGCTTGTTGTTTTTTGAAGTCGTTGTTTCTATATTGATTGTATTTCCACCAGTCTTTTAATATGCGTGGAATGAAGAGAGCGTATTCTTTGATTTTAGATTCTTTTTTATCTGTATTTTTAATGTCTTTTACTTCATCCAGTTCAGAATCAGCGTAGCCGATGAAGTTTGTCGGATCTTTTTCAAGTTCGCGTTTTGCGGTGAAACGACCTGCGCGGGATGCGTCTTTTTGAAGTTTTAGACCAATCAATGCACTAGGGAAACCTGCGAGAACGCCTGCGGCTAGACCCATAATCCATTTTGCTCTGCCACTGTGCGCCATTTGACCTGCAAGTATCGTTTTACCTTTTTTAACGGCTTCTTCAAAATTAGAAAGTTTTTTTACTTCTTTTTCTATATTTTTGGAGCCTTTAGCCCATTTCTTTTCCCATTGTTTACGATTTTGCGGAATTCCGGTTAATTCACCATAGAATTCTTTCCAGGCTGATTTATATTTAGGGTCTTTTTTGTCTAAATCTTTGAAAGCAGTCCAAGCTGTTTTAGCGTCTTCGGAGCCATTCTTTTCAATGAAATTACCAACCCATTTTTTGATTAAGCCTGTTTTTTCAAGTCCTAATTGTAAGCCAAGGCCGATAGCGCCACCAACGATTGGGAAGGTGTTCATAATTACGCTTGCGGTGGTTTC
The DNA here is from genome assembly GCA_947361615.1 of uncultured Candidatus Melainabacteria bacterium. Classification (GTDB taxonomy): domain Bacteria; phylum Cyanobacteriota; class Vampirovibrionia; order Gastranaerophilales; family Gastranaerophilaceae; genus Gastranaerophilus. The sequence goes on from CANAJP010000035.1 coordinate 9,646, forward strand.
CATTTGTTCTGAATATTTTTCAGCTCTGTTGTTTATGTGTTTGACAACGCGTTGGATTACTTCTTGATCCTTTTTAGCCTGTAGAATTTCGGCGTCAGTAAGCGGACGTGCTACCATTGACTGTTGTTGGTCGCGAAGTTTTTTAGTTCTGTTGTAGTTGTCGCGGTCGCGCAAAAGTTCGCGAATACTTGAGAACATTCCTTTTTTAAGTTTATCTTTTTTCTGTTTTTTAAGTTTTTCAGGGTGCTTGTCAACTTCGGCTTTTGCTTGTGCAATTTGTTCAGGTGTGTAATTTACGAAAGCTTTCGGGTCTTTCAGTTCGCGGCGTGCCTGAAAACGTGCGATACGTGAACTGTCTACCTGCAATTTGGTTTCATAAACGTTACCTAAAAACCAGCTTACAAGGCCGACTATAGGTGTTGCAATCCAGGCGTATTTTGCCTTTTTATTGATTTTACTTACAGAATTTTTCCAGGTTTTATTTATCTCAAGTGCTTCGGCTTTTAATGAGTTGTCTGTGATTTGTTCTAAAAATCTTTTCCCGCTGCGTAGGTCGCTAGGGTCGAAACGCATATTTTTTATTACTTCGCCGTTAGGTCTTCTTATTTCTGCGTGTTTGTTGAGTTTTTCAACTAAATCCAAATTTTTCTTATCTTGGTCAAAAACTTTTTTTGCTTCTTTAACTTTTTTGTTAGCTTTTATGCCTAAATTCCAGGCCATATAGCCTGTTGCGCCGCCTCCGGCAAGCATTGTAAGGGTAGAAATTCCGGCCGTTGCAGTTTCGACGTTTTCAGCAACGCTTTCGGAATGGTCGTCCATAACGTCAATTACATTAATAAGGGTTTCGCCTAGTTCCTTTGCCCTTTCTATCTCATCGGGAGTCGGAGCGTGTTTCGCCTGATACGCCTTTCTTTGCGCATCTTTATCCCGCTGCTGTTGTTCCCAGCGGTCTAATTGGCTGCTATTTTTTCTTACCTGGTTTAGTGAGCCGAAGAAATCCATAGTATTCCCTATTTCCCTATATATATATTAAGAGATAAACATGGGGATTTTTGCGTTTATTTACGGAGAATATTAAAAATTGTTACATTTTTTGCAGGTGCAAGCGACAAGTCAAACCCTTGTTCTTTAAGCGTTTTTTGCGTTAGCATAAGACCGAAACCGCTGCCGTTTTCTTTTGTCGTGAACCCGTCAGTGAAAATTTTTTCACGAATTTCAGGCGGAATTAGGGTGCCGTTGTTTTCTATTGATATTTTAGATGCGTTGCCGCTGATTTTTATTTCCGTTGCTCCCGCTTCTATCGCGTTTTTCATTATATTCACAAGCGCGGAGGTGAATTTATTTTTATCTGCAGTGATTGTTGTCGACGTTGGGATGTCATTTACGAAAGTAATATCTTTGTAAGCCTTGCAAATTTCAACGGCTTCGCCGATGAGGTTTGCAAGGCTTAGTTCCTGCAGGCGAACTTCACGCAAAGAACTTGCGCAGTCGGCAATCAGCGATAGTGAATTTTTTATATTTTTAATCGAGCGTGTCAGGGTTTCGTTTTCAATCCCCTCTTTTTCGAGCGTACGACGAACAATTTCCGTGTACAAATCGCACACGGAAATTTGATTTTTTATTTCATGGTATATGTTTTTGTCTTTCATTATGCAGAGATTTTAACTCTTTTCTTGTTGCCGAAACCGTTTTTCAATGCGTAGAGAACCGCTTGTGTTCTGTCGTTAACCTGTAATTTTTGGAAAATGCTGTTAACGTGGGTTTTTACTGTAGTTTCTGAGATGAATAATTTTGTTGCTACGCCTTTGTAGTTTTCGCCCTCTGTGAGAAGTTCAAGAACTTCTTCTTCTCTGTTTGTAAGGTTTGTGAGGAGGTTTTCTGTGCAAGATGGAGCTGTTTCCATTTTGTGAGATTTTTGGAAGTATTCAAAGAATCTTGCTGAAAGCGTTGATGGCAAGAAGATTTTTCCTGCAAGAACTTCTTCGATTGCTCTGATTAATTGAGTTGATGCCATAGTTTTTAAGATGTAACCTTTTGCACCTAACTTCATTGCACGGAAGATTAAATCTGAATCATCGTATCCGCTGAGAGCAACAATTTTAACGCCTAAGCCAAGTTTATCGATTTCTTGAATGGCTTGAAGACCATCTTTTTCCGGCATATTTATGTCCATTAAGATTACGTCAGGTCTGTATTTTTTAACCATTGTGATACCAACGTTTGCGCTTGTTGTAGTTGCTACTACATCAAAAGTTCCTTCGATTTCGATTAATTCTTTTACACCTCTTAAGTGATTTGCGTTGTCGTCAATCAATAAAACTTTTGCGTTACGTTTAAACTCTCTCATTATTTTAGCTCCCTTTAATTTTGCTTCCCTCTACATTTTTAATACTACTTTTTTTGTAGGGTATTTACATCCATGGAGTGGTTGATATTGATGAGAAATCGGGATGATATGAAAATCTAAATCTAAAGATTGAGAAAGCCCCTCAACCATGCTCTACACCATGCTTTAGACCATGACCTAAATCTTTTGTGATATAATTTCTATGTCAAGGAGTGTAGTATGAATATTGTAATTTTTTTAATCGGTTTTATATTAGGGGTAGGATTGACGTTTGGGGTGCAGTTTGTGCTGGCGAAAAACTCCCAAAAGCGCGAAGAAGAATTATATAAGCGTATGCAGACCGAGTTTGAAAATACTGCATTGAAAATTTTTAATAATTCCTCGGACTCAATTACTTCCAAAAATACAGAATCTCTCGACCGTATTTTGAAACAATTCAAGGAAAGAATTGAGGATTTTGAAAAGCATAATAATGAGAATGCGCGTCTTGAGCGTGATAAACTTGTGGCCTTTGATAATAATATTCAAAATTTTATTAAGGCGGGAAATCAGATTTCACAGGATACTGCGTCACTTGTTAAGGTTATGAAAGCCGACAACAGAACAAGCGGACGCTGGGGTGAACTTGTTCTGGAGCGTGTTTTTGAAACCTCCGGTTTGCGTAAAGGCGAAGAATATGATTTGCAAACTGTTGTGACTGAGGGCCGACCTGATGCGGTGGTTTATCTCCCTGATAAGAAAAAAGTTTTTGTCGATGCAAAAACCTCTTTTGCGTCGTGGGATAATTATTTGAATGCGCAGTCTGACGAGGAGCGTGCATTGTATCTGCGTGAATTTAAACATTCCTTGAAAACTCATATCAGCGGACTTGCAAAGCGTGATTACACAGATGAAAATTCATTCCAGTATATTATGATGTTTGTGCCGATTGAAAGCTGCTATTCTCTCATCTTTTGTGACGATTGCGAACTTTGGGATTATGCGTGGAAAAACCGAATTATGCCTGTTTCACCATCTACCTTGCTAGCGTCTTTAAAGATTGTAAATTCTGTTATGGCGCTTGACAGGCAAAACAAAAACGCGCAGGAAATAGTTAGGGTTTGCACGGGAATGCTTGATAAATTCGCGGCACTTCTCAGTGATTTGAAGAAAATGCGTGACGGGCTTAACTCTGCGCTAACAAAACTTGACGGCCGCGGAAATATTATTACTCAAATCGAAAAATTGGAAGCTTTGGGCGTTAAGTCGACTAAAGAAATCCAAATGTTGGAAATAGAATAAAAGTTGTGGTAGGATAGGTTTATGAAACATATATTTGAACAAAAAGTTTATTATGCAGACACCGACGCTTACGGCGTTGTATGGCACGGTTCGTATCTCAGATGGTTTGAGATGGGGCGGGTTCTCTGGTGTGAAGCAAACGGCTACAAGTTACAAGAACTTGAGGCGCAAAATATCGTAATGCCTGTCACTAATTTGAATGTTCGTTACAAACGCTCTGCACGCCTTGATGATATTTTGGAAATTCATACGTGGATTTCGGAGTTTAACGGCACATCTGTGACCTTTAAACAAGAAATTTATAATAACGGGAAACTTTATATTACGGCGGATGTTGAAGTCGTTGCAATCGCAGCCGATACGGGAAAACTTTACCGAAAAATGCCGGAAGTTCTCGCAACCGTCTTTGAAAAGGAGTGCTTATGTCAGGTGTAAGATTAAATAAATATATTGCCTCCTCAGGACTTTGCTCACGCCGCAAGGCGGATGAGCTTATTGAAGCCGGAAAGGTCAACGTTAACGGCAAGACTGTTACAGAACTCGGGTTTCTTGTTCAGGATAAAGACAAGGTTTTTGTTGATAAAAAAATGGTTCGACCTGTCAAGCACGAATATTACAAATTTTTCAAACCTGCGGGTTACATCACAACTGCGGACGATGAAAAAGGACGCAAAACCATATATGATTTGTTGCCGGAAACCCTTTATCATTTGAAACCTGTCGGTCGTCTAGATAAGGATTCTACAGGACTTTTGATTTTGACGAACGATGGCGAACTTATTAACCAGTTGACTCACCCGTCAGTTAAGGTTCCGAAAATTTATCTTGTGTCGATTGATTCAAAAATCCACAAGCACGAACTCGAACAAATGGCGCTCGGTATCGAAATCGAAAAAGGCAAAATGGCATACGCTGATATAACAGTGCTTGAAGCTGACGGAAAATCTACCACGATGAAAATCATACTTTTCCAGGGGTTGAACCGTCAAATTCGTAAAATGTTTGAGCATTTTGGCTATGAAGTTAAAAGTTTGAAACGAATTCAACACGCAACAGTGTCGCTGGAGGGCCTTAAACGCGGCGAATTTAAGCCAATCAAGCCGCAGGCGATTAAAGAGTTGAAGAACTTCTTGAATAGGATTACGCAAGATGTATAAAATAGCTATAGCAGGCAATATTGCATCGGGTAAAACCGCTGTCGAGGGCTTTTTTAGAGAAAAAGGCTACGATGTTCTTGATACTGATAAAATCGGCCACGAGGTTTTGTGTTCTCACGCAGCGGAAATTATTAAGGCGTTTGAGGGTGAGGATATTTCTTCAGGCGGTGTAATCGACCGTCAAAAACTCGGTGCTGTCGTTTTTAGTTCTTATCCGGCCCGCAAAAAACTTGAAAATATTGTACATCCTATAATCCGCAAGCGACTTGAAGAATATTTCGCAGAACACGCGGATGAAAAAGTTCTCCTTGTCGCAATTCCGCTTCTGTTTGAAGCCAAAATGGAAGATTTATTCGACAAAATTATTTTTGTTTTTGCCGATGATGAAACCCGTCTTGAACGCCTGATGGCGCGTAATAATTTAAAAAAAGAAGATGCGATGAAGCGCATAAACTCTCAAATGTCGCAGTTTATGAAGCTTGAAGAAAGCGATTATGTATTCCACAACAACGGAACTTTAGAAAATTTGAAAAATCAGGTGGATGATTTTTGCCGCCGGATACTGGAGGTGTAAATGATTGACAGATACTCTCGCGAAGAAATGAAGAAAATTTGGGAATTAGATTCGAAATTCGCATACTATTTAAAGGTTGAACTCGCGGTTTGTGACGCTTATGCACAAAACGGAGATTTCCCGATTTATGATATCGAAGAACTGAAAAAACGCGCTGCGTTTTCGGTTGAGAGAATTGATGAGATTGAACGCGAAGTCCGGCATGATGTTATTGCGTTTCTCACAAACGTTAACGAAAATTTAGGCGAATATGCCAGATATATGCATGTGGGTATGACAAGTTCTGACGTTATCGATACAGCTTTTGCGCTCCAGATTGCTGATAGCGCAGAAATTATTCTTAAAGATTTCGAAGGACTTTTGAGCGCACTTTATGCTTTGAAAGACGCTCATAAAAGTACTGTTTGCATTGGCCGTTCTCACGGAATTCACGCGGAAGTTATGACATTTGGCGTGAAAATCTGTTCGTGGATTGATATTTTAGAACGCCAGCGTGACAATTTTAAACACGCGCTTGAGGGCGTTAAGGTCGGACAAATTTCAGGCCCTGTCGGAACTTATTCCAATATCGACCCTGTGATTGAAGAAATCACCTGTCAGAATTTAGGCCTCAAACCGGCGCGGATTTCAACTCAAATCATTGCGCGCGACCGCCACGCATATTTTATGCAATCTCTGGCCCTAATCGCAAGCGTTATAGAGCAGTTCGCAACGGAAATTCGACACCTGCAACGTACCGAAGTCCTCGAGGTTGAAGAGGGATTTGCTAAAGGTCAGAAAGGGTCGTCAGCGATGCCGCACAAGAAAAACCCTGTCCTCAGCGAAAATCTTTGCGGGCTTGCGCGTGTCGTACGTTCAAATTCGCTTGCCGCAATGGAAAATATTAACCTCTGGCATGAACGCGATATTTCTCACAGCTCTGCAGAGCGCATAATTTTCCCTGACAGTCTTATTCTGGTTGATTTTATGTTAAATCGGTTTGAAAATGTCGTGCGCAACCTCGTTGTTCACGAGAAAAATATGCTTAAAAATACCGAAAAATTCGGCGGTATAATTTTCTCGCAAAAAGTTCTTTTGCGTCTTATTGAAACGGGTTTGACACGTGAAGAAAGTTACAAAATCGTACAGCGCAATGCTCTTGATGCGTTTGAAAACGACGGGGATTTCAAGGCAAACCTTCTGGCGGATGAGGAAGTAACATCTCGTCTGAATCCTGATGAAATTGAAAAATTATTCTCAAAAGATGATTTTCTAAAAAACATCGATAGAATTTATGATAGATTTTAAAAAAAACGAGCCAAACGGCTCGTTTTTTTATCTTTTAACGCAACGCACGTAGTAGGAATAGCCCTTGTAATAAGAACCTCTGTGGCCGGAAGCGGTACTGACATGCCACGCTCTGTCTGAGCTGAACACAGAACCGGCCCAAAAGTTCGCGGAGGCGAGGTTTATGACATCTTTGTTAATCAGCATTGCGGATAACTCGTCGATATTTGGTAGTCTGCTTTCTGAATCCTGAGTAGTGCAAGCTTTAGCTGCATTATACCAGGTGTAAGTAGCGCCATTTCCACCTGCGTTAGAGGCTGACGACGGCATCGGAGCCACAACGATTGAATCAGTAGCGTTGAAAACGGTAATGAAGCCAATATCTTTCCCAACTGTATTAGGTCCTTTGCTTCCGTTTAAATCATAGATAAAGTTTACGCACATATTTGATTGCGGAAAGCCAAAAACATTCCCTGCCGACGACAAGCTTTGTTCGTTTAAATATTCTGTTCTGCAAGACTGATTGTAAAAGGCAATGATACTTTCACCATTTGCTGTTTCAAAAGCAGCAGCTTTAGTGTTTTTAGTTGAATATGATGAGCCTGACCAAGCTACACTTTTAAAGAATGAACTAAGTTCGTATAATGTGGTTGGAGTTGTTTTTTGAGAACCCGTCATATTAGTGTAGGAAGTGACAACTCCACAATCCGCAAGGTGTTCAGAATCACAAATATTGTTAATTTTAAGAACTTTAGATAATCCCGCGGTTAAGAAAGTTTCAGTAGCAGTGTCAACTGCATCGCTTGCACTCTTAGAACTTGCTTCTTTCAAATCTCCATAACCATTAAGAGCCGGCATAAGTGCAATAGCTTGTGACATTCTGGCATAAAGCGCTTTGCGCTGAGTGTTCCACGTACGTTCGTTGATGTTTCCTGTTAAACTCGGTAAAGTTATCGCAGCGACCACGCCGATAATTGTGAGGGATAAAAGGATTTCGGCCATAGTGAAGGCGCAACACCCCATTGTCATCCCGAACTCGTTTCGGGATCTGTCTAGCGTTACGGGGGTATGTTCAACGCTTTTCAATCCCAATGGTTCGCGATATGGGACAGATGCTGAAACAAGTTCAGCATGACATGAGGACGTCGTCCAGTCGTTCGGAACGCAATGGATGGCTCTCGACTCAGTCTTTTCCCCGCCTGTCAAATCTTTGCTCAACTGCGTTGCAGTTGGTAGATTTGTGCACTCCCTACACTCTCGTTCCGGTCGTAACGGCGGTGTCGTAGTGTTCCGCACCCTGCCCGCAGCACTCTCGTGCTGCGGCACCGGTGCTACACCGGCTGACGCAATCGTGGGCGCGCGCGCGGGGGGGGGGGGGGGGGGGGGGGGGGGGGGGGGGGGGGGGGGGGGGGGG
>CANAJP010000036.1 GCA_947361615.1 uncultured Candidatus Melainabacteria bacterium
CTATATTGATAATAAAAACAATTTTAAATTGTATAATTGGCGCAATTTGGAAGTTTAAAATGTTTTTATATAGGAGTAAGGAAATTTGATAAACACGTAAAAATGAAAGGCGGTTAAAATGGTTATGAAATTGGCAAATGTAAAGATTCCGGTAGGGTTTAAGGCCTCAAATGTACAGACGAAAGTAAATGAATACACAAGGCTAAAGAATAATTATAAAAATCTAAGTGAGGCCAAACTTGCACGTTTTGACAAATTAAAAACTGAGTTGAAAAAGTTTAAGTTAATAGAACAGGACGGTTCTGTTGATAATAAAAAGTTTAAAGATCTTTCGATTTTTGATATTGCCGCAAAGGAAGCAAGGAAAAATCCGGAAGCGCAAAATAGGGCGTTGGGTTAATACCCCGCGCCCTTTATATTTTGTTACGTAAAGGTTGATTTTTAAACCTGTCCATGCTATTTTTAACTTGTCAGACTGCTAAAGAACGCTTTTAAATGAGCAACGATTAATTTAGTAAGTGACGAGTATAGTAGAAACCGCGCAGGTGTACTGCGTAGGTCTAAATAGGAGAAAACAAATGAATACAGATCCAGTAGCAGATATGCTAACAAGAATCAGAAACGCTAGTATGGTTTCTTTGACAGAAGTTAAAATGCCATCTTCTAAATTGAAAGTTGAATTGGCTAAATTGCTTAAATCAGAAGGTTTTATCACTGATTACGCAGTATCTGAAGAAGGCAAATTCAAAGTTTTATCTATTACTTTGAAATATGATTCTAAAAACAAACCGGTTATCTCTAAATTACAAAGAGTTTCAAAACCAGGTTTGAGAAACTACTGCAAAGCTCAAAACTTGCCACAAGTATTAGGCGGTTTAGGCGTTGCAATCGTTTCAACAAGCAAAGGCTTGATGACTGACAGAAAAGCTCGCAAAGAAAACGTTGGCGGCGAAGTTCTTTGCTACGTTTATTAGGCATATTATATTTGTCATGCTGAACTTGATTCAGCATCTATCCGGTGTGACTTTGTGAGTTTAACGTTGGACAGATTCCGAAACAAGTTCGGAATGACATTTATGGGTAATACAGGCGGAATTGGTAGAAAAACCTGTATATTAATGAAATTATACCAAAAGGAGAAAAATTATGTCACGTATTGGTAAATTACCTATAGCAATTCCAGCTGGAGTTGAAGTTAAAATTGAAGGACACACAGTTACCGTTAAAGGCTCAAAAGGTACTGAATCTGTAACAGTTCGTCCTGAAATTTCTGTAAAAGTTGAAGACAATCACATCGTTGTTGAAAGAGTTGACGATTCTCGTCAAGCTCGTTCTTTACACGGTTTGTCTAGAACTTTAATCGCAAACGCAGTTAAAGGCGTAAGCGAAGGTTTCGAAAAGAAATTGGAAATCGTTGGTGTTGGTTACCGTGCTAACATGGAAGGTTCTAACCTTAACTTAGCATTAGGTTACTCTCACCCTGTAGTTGTTGTTCCGCCGGCAGGAATTACCCTTTCTGTTGAAGCTAACACAAAAGTTTCAGTAAAAGGTTCAAACAAACAATTAGTTGGCGACGTAGCAGCTGAAATTCGCGGAAAACGTCCACCTGAAGTTTACAAAGGAAAAGGTGTTAAATACGAAGGCGAATACATCAGACGTAAAGCTGGTAAAGCTGGTAAGAAGTAATGCGTAAGCCGGTGTAGCCGCGGTGCGGCATCACGTGAGTGATGACGGCATGCGGCGAAACACTACGTCAGCGACGTTTCAAATTCCGCAATTGTTGATAACAATTGTAAGGAATTTGTCAGGAGCAATGACAGATATAACGTAACAACCAAGCCCGCATAGACTCTTTAGGTTTTCTGTACTTAAAAGAGTTTGGGCAGAAAGAAGGAAAAATGATTAAACAAGAAAACAGAAAAGCAAAAGTTCAAAAAAGACACAGATCAATAAGAAACAAAATTTCTGGTACAGCTGAATTTCCTAGATTGGCTGTTTACAGAAGTACAAAACACATCTACGCTCAATTGATTGATGATGTTAATCATGTAACATTAGCATCAGCATCTTCAAATGATAAAGATTTGAAAGAAAAATTGGCAAACGGCGGTAACATCGAAGCTGCAAAAGTTGTTGGTGAAACTATCGCTCAAAAAGCTAAAAAAGCTGGCGTTGAATGCGTAGTATTCGACAGAGGCGGTTTCTTGTACCACGGACGTGTTGCTGCATTGGCTGACGCGGCTAGAGAAGCTGGCTTGATGTTCTAATTTTTGAACAAGAATTTAAAAAAGGCGGACTGCAAAGTCCGCCTTTTTATTATAAAAGTTTCAGCAATATTGGCGCAAGAATTGTGGTTAGAATTCCAACGATTATTAAGGCGAGAGTACTTATTGTAGTTTGCTGTTCTTTTTGTTTTTCGATGCAGCTTGAGGTTCCCATAACGTGACTTGCGGCACCAATTGAAAGCCCGATTGATATGTCGCTTTTAATCCCAATGAATTTTAGGATTTTATGTCCTGTGACAGCGCCCCAAATTCCGGTTAAGACAACAACGCAGGCGGTGAGTTCCGGAATCCCGCCGATTGTTTTTGAAATTTCAACAGCTATTGGCGTTGTTACAGACTTAGGGATAAGTGAACAAATTACATTTATCTCTGTGTGTAAAAGTTTTCCGGTAATGTATGTTAAAATTATCGCGATTACGGTCGCAAATAGCAAGCCAAAATATATTGCACGTTTGTTTTTGGTAAGAGTTTTGAGGTTTTGGCTGAGCGGATAGCCCAGTGCAATAGTTGCGGGGCCAAGTAACACCGTGAACACTGAGGCGCTTGAATTATATGTCGCATAATCGATTTTAAAAATAAAAAGCACGCAGATTATTGTTATTCCGGCAAGAATTATCGCTGGAATATGTTTTTTAAAACGCAATGCACAGAAATAAGTGATTGTCGTGACCAATAGTCCAAAAGGGTTAAACATTTTTAGTTCCTTTCTTCATTCTTGAAAGTCGTGTGAATTTTATGATTGTTTCGACAAACAATGCAGTGAAAACCATTATCAAAGTTGTTATAAGGAAGATAGCGAGAAGTATTGGAAGAATATTCGTTTTTATCAGGTCAAAATAGACTATAATTCCAACAAAAAGCGGGATGAACAAAAGAGCCATGTGTTTTAACAGAAGTTCGCAGATGTTTTTAACCCATTCTTCTTTAATTATTTTGGCCTGTAAAAGAATGACAAAAATTACCATTCCTAGTATTGGGGCCGGAAATTTTATTGGCAGAATATTGATTATCACATTGCTGATAAATTGTAGAATTATTAATATTCCAAACCCGAGGGTTTGGAGGGCGATGTCTTTTTTAGTCATAAATGTATAAGTCCTGAGTAAGTTTGATTTCGTAGAGGGTTTCGGGCGGAAGCGAAATTCTGTTCCCCTTTGCCTTGAGCGCTACAACCGGTGAAAGAATCACGCCCCCTATGTAACCTACCGTTCCGCCAAGGAATGTAAATGGCGAAAGGATTACGGTTGCACCGTCACTGGCAAATGCCGATGTCTTTTTCATTGATTTTTGGAAAAATTTGTGACTTTTTTTGATGAATTTTCCGGTATTTGCAAGGTAAGTTCGTTTACCTTTGATGTTATTCAAAAATATTTTTTTGCCGTTTGCTTTTGTGATTTTGCCATCAGCGTAGTGCGTGGCACCATCAAGTGTAATGCTTTCTATTTCAAGTTTAACAAGCCCGCCGTTGCCTGTGTATTGCGGAAGATGGGAATCAACAATTCTGCCGCGCAATGTTGAACCTGCAGGGATTGTTATATAACGTTTGGTAACAGGTTTTGTCGTTGTAAAACTTACACTGTTTCCGATTTTTCCGCTGTCGGAAGCCCAATTTTTTGAGGTCGCACGAAATTTTGTTCCGCGTCCGATTTTTATTGCAGTTGAACGGTCAATCGGTTTAATCGGAATTGGTTTGCTTGCTTCTGTTGGCTTGATTGTTTTTGTTGAAACATTTGCTCCTGCGTTTACAGGTTCGTTAGGTTCTAGGCCTTCCGGTAGTTTTGGCAAAGTTTCTTCAAGGCTTGAAGCATTATATTTTTTATTTATTTCTGCATCAATAGAATTGTCTAATTCAATACAAAAACCTTGGGACTGTGATAAAAACAGCCCCAAGATGATTGATAATATAAAATTATGAAAAATCTGTTTCATAATCCGCTCCAAGCTACGGGCAGACTGACTATTTTGCCAGTGCCTCATTAATTGCTTTAGCTGCTTTTTTGCCTGCACCCATTGCATTGATTGCATTTGATGCACCAACAGGTGCTACGTCACCGCCAGCATAAACATTTTCAAGCGAAGTTGCACGTGTTTCTGCGTCAACTGTAATGTAGCCGCGTCTATCGGTGATGATTTCCAATCCCTCAGCCTGTGCTGATTTTTGGATAATCGGGTTAGGACCTGTACCGAGCGCAACGATTACTGTGTCAAGTTCGATAGTTTCAACTTCGCCGGTTGCAACAGGTGAGCGTCTTCCGCTTTCATCTGGTTCGCCAAGTTCCATAACTTCAAGTTCAACAGATTTTACATATCCGTCTTCGCCGTGAATTTCTTTTGGAGCGAGTAAGAATTTGAATACAACGCCCTCTTCTTTTGCGTGTCTGATTTCTTCAAGACGCGCTGGAAGTTCTTTTTCTGTACGTCTGTAGATGATATAAACTTCTTCAAAACCTACGCGTACTGCAGTTCTTGCCGCGTCCATCGCAACGTTTCCGCCGCCGAAGATTGCAGCTTTTTTACCAACTCGAAGAGGAGTTGTGCTGTCTTGTTCCCAAGCGCCCATTAGGTTTACACGGGTTAAGAATTCATTTGCAGAATATACGCCGTTAAGGTTTTCACCAGGAACGCCCATCATTTTAGGAAGCCCTGCACCTGAACAGATAAATACTGCGTCAAAACCGTCTTCTTTTAATTGTTGCAGGGTAATTGATTTACCAACAACAACGTTCGTGTGGAATTCAACGCCCATAGCTTTGAGGTTTTCGATTTCACGGTCGAGGACAACGCGTGGAAGTCTGAACGGAGGGATACCGTATCTCAAAACGCCGCCGAGTTTGTGTAGCGCTTCAAATACAACGACTTCGTGTCCAGCTTTGCGTAAATCTGCAGCTGCCGTGATACCTGCACAACCTGAACCGACAACCGCAACTTTCTTGCCGCTAGGTTTAATTTCAGGCATTTCCGCTTTTGTGTTATCGCCGACGTATCTTTCAAGAGCACCGATTGAAACCGGTTGGCCTTTAATTCCCAATACACAGTTACCTTCGCATTGTCTTTCCTGCGGGCAAACACGACCGCAAACAGACGGTAACATACTTGTTTCGCGGATAATTTCACCGGCTTTTTCTAAATTATCTTCTTTTATAGCTTGTATAAAGTTCGGAATTTTAATATTAACCGGACATCCTTGAACGCATCTAGGATTTTTGCAGTTTAAGCATCTTGAAGCTTCAAGTTTAACCTGTTCCGGAGTTAAATTGCTTTCAACAGGATTGAAGTTTGAACGTCTTTCAATCTTGTCTTGTTCCTGAACTCTTTGTCTTTCTATTGCCATACACATCTCCCTTATTATTCATAATTCAATAATAAAGATTTTACATCAAACAAAGTGTGAGTGCAAGGAAATTTGGAATGTAACGAATTGTAAAAATGGGTTGCAAAAGGCCCGAAACCCAGTCATAATCCCTGATAGGATAGGATAGGATAGGATGGCGTGGCGGGGCGCAATTTCTTTTCTGCAAATGAGTTTATATCTATGTAAGGGAAATCGATTTTTTATTACACGAGGAATATGGGAATAAATTAAGGAGATTATCATGGGGATTGAACAAGTTCGTTTAAGAGAAATTGCGGCCGTTGACTCGACAAAGCAAACTGCACCGGTCGCACAGGAAGAAGTTACAAGTGTTGATTTTTCAAAAGCGCGTGCAATCGGGGCTTATGAAACAAACAGCAAATCAAATTCATTTTTGAAAGAGTATTTATACGCTAGGGCACAGGGAAAAGGCGTTAAAATTCCGGAAGGTATGGCGATTAATATTTCCAGCCCTAAAGAATATTCAAATGAATTTAAGGAGTTATTAAAAAGCGTTCGTGTTGATATTTACGGCGCGCGCGTGGCTGATATGTTTAAACTTCTAACGCAGGACATTGGGGCTGTTGAAAAACGCGTTGCACAGATGAAGATTTCTGATGAAGAAAAGGCAAAAATTCTTACGTTAAAAGCGATGCTTGACGATTATTACAGGGTTGAGGCTAATTATAATGGCAAAACTTATAATCTTTTACACACAAATGAACAAGAACAAGCCGAATTGCAAGAAATTTCACCAGAATTTATGAAATTTATTAAGGCAGAACAAGCTGAATTAGTGAAGCACACAGCGGATTTTGCAAAAGATGAAATTGAACGTGTCGAACTCGGTGAGGCGGGTGCAACTTCTAAAGGTATTGCCTATGCTCTTGTTCCTGCGTTGTTGGCTAATGGTGCCGCAGAGGTTTATAAAAGTCGTGCCGCGAAAAAAGCTATGAAGCTTAATCCAAAAGCTTTTCTTGCAGAACAACGTGAATTGTATAAGGCTGGTACCCCGTTAAAACTTAAAAATTTGAAAAAATACCTTAATCCGTTTAAGGAGTTAAAAGGTTCTTCAAAAGCTAGATTATATGGAATTTTAGGTTTAACATTTAGTAGCTGCTGGGATGATTTGGCCGGCTGCGTAAAGGATTTCTTTCAGGATAAAGATAATTTCGGGGCTGGTACAGCAACAGCAATAGCTATTCCGTCTGCAGCACTTGGCGTTGCGTCAAGTTTCTATATCGCGCCTGTAATCGGTGACATGATTGATTTCAACAGGGCTAAAAAGCATTTGGCAAAGGCTGGCGAGCTTCCTAAAGCTTCAGGCATGAAAAATATACTGAAAAAGGGTGGTAAAGGTGCCGCATTGGCATTAGGCGCTACAGCATTATTTGGGGCGGGTAAATTTCTTGCACAATCAGTTATGGGTTGTGTTACAACCTCTTCATCTTCCGGTTCAAGCTGGGGGTCTATGGCCGGTACCAAATTAGTAATGGGACTAAATGGGGACGAGCTCGTTGAGAAAAATATTATTGATGAAAAAGATAATACCTCGACAGCAACAAATGAAAACATGATGGCATATGAAGCTTACAAGGGCAAATGGGAAGGTATTTCAAAATCTGACCCTGCACTTGGTGTCTTGTTTGGTGGAACAGGTTTGTTGACTCACCATAACCCGTTTGTTCAGGCAACTGCTTTCGCTCTACAAGGATGCAGTGAAACCCTTACAGCTTGTGCATATCAAATTGGCGGTGACGACTATCGTGGTCGAGAAATTCAAAATAAAAAAGAAGCTTTAGTTGCAGCTGCTCAGCAATAACAAAAAAGCCGGGTTTTATATCCGGCTTTTTTATTTATTTTTGTTTATGAGTGTTGATATAAGAGTCAACCAAACCGCCGCCGTGCGCTGCAATTTTTGGTGATGATGTTATGCTTGCAGTTGAAACATCAAGAGTTTTTTCTGTATCGTAATTGTTTTTTGTTTCAGAATCAACAACCGGTTTCTTTTCGTCTTTCATCATCCATTTTTTAGCGGAATCTGCAAGTGGAGTTGAGAGGAATGGTACTATCATACGTTTTGCAACGACTGTAGATAATGCCAGGCCGGTGATTTGAGTGAATGCGCTGACGACAGTTCCTTTGTATTTGTCAAATGCAGGGCGGAATTCGTCACCGCCGATCCTTTTGAATTCGTTTGTTTTAGAAAGAACTGATTGGTAACCTTTTGCGGCGCTTCTGTTGAAGTATTTACCTAAAGTTTTTGCAAATAATTTGTTCTGGAATTTTGTAAATCCGATAGTCATTGCAATCTGTGTTGACATCATTAAGATACCGTTTGTGAGGTCTAATGCTGCAACGAACGGACGTTTATCTTCCGGAATGCTCTGGTTGTTTAAACTTTGATATGTATAAAGACCGCAGTTAATACCGTCTTTTGCAACGACTGAAGCAACACCTACTGCAGTGATAACGTTATCGTCGTTAAGCTGGTATTTTCTACCTAATTTGTTTTTAACTAAATCAGTTTTACCAAGCCAGTTAACCGGTTTGTAGAGAAGATTTTCTTTTATTGAGGTTCCAATTTTACCGATATTAGCCATTGTTTACCTCCTTTCCTTTCGCCGGTGCCTGTTCGACAAGTTTGTCGTTGGCCTGTGCTTTCGCTTTTTTACCTTTTGAGAGGTTAGGGAAGAATTTATCCATAAATATCGGATAAACAATATTGAGTAATTCGCAGGAGAATGGAGCTGCAATTAAGCCGACGATTACTCCGACAATTTGTTTGTTACATTTGATACTGCCTTTGATTTGTTGTTTGAACATATCGCCGACACGTTGTGCAAAAATAATTCCTTTTTGAGCAAGGCGTTTATTTCCTTTAGCTTCTTCTGCGAACATTGCTTCGATTTCTTTAACGGTTTTACCGTTTTTAATGTCTTTTTGAACTCTTTCGTAGAACGTAATGTTTTTATCGATAGAGGCTATTCTGTCTGCTAGTTCTTGTTTAACAGCAGCTTCGACTGCGGCTTTGTCTTTCATTTTGTCAGGGCCGTAAGCTGTTGCTGTGTCTTTAACTTTTTGCAATTTTTCTTTCATTACGTCGATGAAAGCTTTTTCGTCTTCTTTAGGAATATTTCCTCTTGAAATGCTAAGAATTTCTTCTGTAATTAATTTTAATTCTTCTGTACCTTTTAGGCTTTTAATTTTATCATTTAATGCAGATTTGACTTTGGTTAAATCGGTTTCGCCTAAGAGTTTTTCCATATCGGAAACATATTCCAAGGTTTGTTTATTATTGGTTCTGTAGAATTCTCTACGTCTTACTCTGTAGACATTTTTTTCATCAGTCAGACGTTTTCTTTCTTGTTTTTCGCTGTCGATAAGGTTTTCGATTGCCCCGTTTACTGCGTTTTTAAAGATTCCTTGATCAACTTTGAAAAGGCCATCTTTTTTATATTTTGAAATTTCGATAGTATCGTTGTTTCTGATGTCGTTTATAAGTTTTTCTTTTTGTTGTTGAACTTTAATTTTTACTTCCTGATCAATTTTTTCTTTGCTGTATTCAGGGTGTTGTTTTTTGAGTTCTTTTGCAATGAATTTTTCATCCTGGAATGCTGTTCTATTGTAGTTGTCATCAAGAACGCCGCTGTTAACCATGTTTTCCATTGCTTTGTCGAGCGGTTTTACCGTCAGGTAAACGTTGGTTAAAATACTCAACACTGCAGAAATTGGTTGACGCCAGGCTGCGTAAGTTCTTGTATCCTCATCAGATTTTGACAACGGGTTAAACTTAATAAATATAGGCGCAATCAAACCTGTACCGATTGCGTTAATCATTGTATTTTGAACTTCTCCAAGGCTGTTGGATAGTTGTTTGGCCTTTTTAACTCCCCAAGGCATATAGCTGTCAATTTTTTTACCAATAGCGTCAGAAGAATATTTAGCTCCGAATGCAACCTGATTATTTTCACTGTTGCGCTGCTGGTTGTATTTCGGGGTACTTCCCAAATTTTTAACGTTTCCAAATTCTACTTTCATCTACACACACTTCCCGAAGAGTTTCTTTACCTATATATATAGACGTTCAAACATGGGAAAAATTGCCCTGTTAATGTTAAATGTTAACATTTGTAAAGAACTCTATATGCAGAAAAAAGGATTAGAACTCCTACAAATCCTAATATACCACCAACAAAATAATTTGCAAGCAAAATATATCTAATTTATATTGTAAAGGAGTATGCCGCAGGATATACTGAGGTTTAGTGATTCTACAGACGGATTCATTTCGATTTTTACAGAGGTTGTTGAGTAGTCGATTAGTTCTTGCGAAAGTCCGTCAGCTTCTGAACCAAACATAATTAGTAATGGTTTTTGGGCTTGAAAAGTTTTAAGCAAATTTGTTGAGCGTGGAAGCGTTGCAATTCGTTGAAATTTACCGAAGTAATGTTTTAGTTCAGCAAGTGTTTCAAAATTGAAAACGGGCGTTTTACACAGGTTTCCGACAGAGGCGCGAACACATTTCGGGCTGTAGATATCGGTACAATTGCCGAATAAAATTACCGCGTCAACATCGAATGCAGCTGCGCTTCTAAGTATTGTGCCGAGGTTTCCGACATCTTTTATTCCCTCTAAAAGTAAAACTTTTTGAGCGGTTTCAAGTACTTTAGTGTCAAAATTTTTCTGGCATGCCACTCCGACGGCTTCCGGTGCGCTGTCGGTCGTTGAAATCTTTTTTAAAACTGCTTCTGTTGTTTCAATGAGCTTATCTTTGATGAATTCATAGCGTGAAGCTTTTTCTTTCAAAACAAAAATTTTGTCGATTTCAAGTCCCAGAGCATGCGCTTCTTCTATAGCCTTGAACCCTTCCAGAAGAAATTTTCTTGTCGTGTCACGGAATTTTTTCTGTTGAAGTTTTACCGTTTCTTTCACTAATTCGTTGTTTACGCTTGTGATTTCCATTAGATAACCTCGAATTCTTCCAGCCAGAGTTTTTCCTGTTCGCTCATGATATCATAATTAATAAGTTTTTTCTCATACGGCATGTTTGAAAAACTTATGATTACGCCGTCATCAAGGTAGCATGAGTTCTCAAGTCTTACGCCGAAATGGTCTTCGCAATAAAGCCCAGGTTCGATTGTGAAACACATGTTATTTTTGAGTTTCGTCTTGCCTAATTCTGACGGGCTAAGTGATGGCGGGTTTTCGTGAACGCTTACGCCGATTCCGTGGCCTAGGCCGTGGTTGAATACAAAACCGTCAATTGCATTCTTTTGCATGAAAAATCTTGCGGTGGCATCGATTTCGTAACCTGTTTCAAAGTTTCTGCAGTTGTAGCAGGTTAAAAAGGCACGCAAAACAGTTGTGTAAACATGGCGTTGAAGCTCTGTCGGTGTCCCTTTCACAAATACACGGGTTATATCTGTCGCAATACCTTCCTCAAAATAAGCGCCGCAGTCTATAAGAATAAGGCTTCCATCTGCAATGATTTCCTCTTTTGAGGATTTTGAGTAATGGGCCAGCGCAGAATTTTTATCTTTTGCTACTATTGATTTGAAACTTAATCCTTTTGCTCCCTGTTTATAAAATTCTTCTTCAAGCTTTTGTGCAATGTCAAATTCACTGATATTATCGTTATTTTCGATAAAGTTTCTGACCGCAAGAAGTGCGGCATCGGTGCGCTCAAAAGCTCCTGTCAGGTGGTCGATTTCTTCTTCCGATTTAATAGCTTTCATTTGTTTTATAGGGTTTTCGCGCATTTCGACCGCTTTTTCTTTTATAAGATTGTAGTCAAAAGCATTTATTGATTTTTTGTCAACAAAAATTTTCCCCTCAAAGTTTTTAATTGCATTATAGAAATCTCCGAAAGCGTCCGGCATGAAAAGTTCTACTGCATTTTTATAAATCAAAGCTTTGCCATATATTTTTGACGAATACGGAATTGAGTAGCTGCGCTTGTTGAAAAGATATGATACTTCTTCTGCACATGTAATCAAAAGAACCTCATCGTCGTTCATAAACTCTTGAATTCCTGCCACTTTTTCTTCAGCAGAAATCCCTGGAACTGTTTCAACTTCAAAATTTTGGATAAAATGGTCAGGTGTAAAGATGTCTTCATCAAGAAGTTTTATATCAAAATATTTTGCGAAGAGTTCAACCTGCGCCTGTGAATTTTTCTTGGAAAAAATTCCGACGGTTTTGCCGTTTCCAATAATCGCGGCAAGTTCTTCAATAAATCTTTGGCCGGTTTGAAGCTTCACGACCTGAACGTGTGAATGGTCGACCTCTAAATCAGCCTGAATGTGATAACGGCCGTCTACAAATAAATAGATGGTTTCTGGTGTTAAAAGAGCGTCACCGGTTGAGCCGCTAAAGTTTGTTAGTTGATAGCGTGAATTTTCTTCCAGCATAGTATATTCTGCCAGAAATTCGTTTGTCGAATTAACCAGCAGAACGTCTACGCCATATTTTTCAAGAATTTCTCTGTTATTAATATTCATTACGCCTTTTCGGTTACAAGGATTAGGTGCCATCCGAATTGAGTTTCAACAGGCTCTGAAACTTTGCCTGTTTCAAGTGCGAATGCAGCATCTTCGAAAGGTTTCACCATCATTCCGCGTCCGAAAAACCCTAAGTCGCCGCCATTGGCACCTGACGGGCATAGTGAATGTTGTGCTGCAGCGTTTGCAAAATCTTCTGCATTGTTAATTTGTGCTGCTAAATCTTTGGCTTCTTGTTCTGTTTTTACAAGAATATGGCTTGCTCTAACTTTATTAGACATAAATTTTCTCCTAATTGTTTTTATTAGAGTTTACCATGAAAAATTTTTTCGGGCAAATAAAAAGACTACGCGCGTAGTCCAAAAGTAAAATTTATATAAATAGTTTGTACATTTTTAGGGAATGGAGCCGAAAAATATACCTGAACAAAATTAAAACATCTTCTCTCGAAATCCGATATAACACTCAGGATTTCCCGACCCCATATATAGTATAATACCGTATTTTGTGGAGTGTTTCATTGGTCGCGAGAATGGTTTTTATGTTCTTGGTGTAATGTGTGTAAATTAATTCTAAAGAATTAGTTGAAATTTATTTTTTTTGTTGTAGTATAAAAACAGAGATGCGGAAGTAGCTCAGTTGGTAGAGTATCTGCCTTCCAAGCAGACTGTCGCGAGTTCGAGTCTCGTCTTCCGCTAATAAAAAAGATCCATCGCAGATGGGTCTTTTTTATTAGCTTGAGATAGTGGCTTGAATGAGTTAATTTGCGAGTTGCGCGAGGGAGCTGAGGCTGGAGCAATTTTGCGAATGTGTTGAAAACACAAGAGCAAAATGCGGAATTGCCGTTAAACGCGACCGAGCAAGACACGAGTCTCGTCTTCCGCTAATTAAAAGCCGAAGGTTCAACCTTCGGCTTTTAATTTAAATGGAATGATAGTTAAAAGCAGTTCTCCGCCACTTCCGGCCCGCTGAGCCGCGGCCCGCGCGTGGCTGCGCTGTCTAATACGCCACTCAAAAGTTTTCACTCACGTCCCTTATCGTGAAAACTTTCTCGGACAATAAATAAGCTCCACCTTAGCTGGGGCTTATTTATTTGTTAATATTTGTAAAATTCGTTAAAGATTTTGTAGTTTCCTTCGATTATATTAATATAGGATGACTTATGATGAAGGTTAATGATTTAATTCTTAAGTACATAGCGAATTTTGACACAGCCGGTTCAAGTGACAGAAAAATTGATACTTTACTTGAATTCAGTAAACTTGGGGAATACCTTAATGGTAGTTACGTTGACGAAAATTCCAAGACCCAAAAGTTGTCAAAAAAGGAGATGAGATTATTACAGGAAGTTTATAATGAACATAAAAATAGATTCACTAATTTTGCTGCTGATGATAGTGATTTACCGGTAATTAATACTGATAACGCTCATGAGTATGCGAATTTAGCTGACAAATTGTTTTATTCTGGAGATAAGGACGAAGTAAGCAGGCTAACTTGTGAAAAAATTCAGAAAGCTTTATACAAATTCGCCATTGATAATGGCTATGATTTAAGTCATTTAAAGTATGATGACTGCGATTATTTTTTTATTATTAGAGAAGTTAAAAATGTTATACGTAAAAAACAAGAGCGTGAAGAACTTGCGCTCAAAACTCTTGAGCTTATCGACAAACCTTACGATAATTCTAAGTTGAAAAAAAGTCTGGAAGAATTCCAGGCAAATAAAAATAACGCTAATTTCGTACCAGATCAATCAACCGGAATTGATTTTGGCAACGGTAAATTTGATGGAGTTGCGACTCAAAAGACAAATGTTTGTTGGGCTTTGGCAGGTATAAATTCCCTTTTAACCACGGATGAAGGTAAATTATTATTAAAAAGTAACCATTATTATGATCCAAATTCGGGAGTTTTTGCAATTCATCTTCAAGAAGCCGAAGATAATGGGTTGCATGATGGAATATATTTTGTAACTCCCGATGATATTCGTGCGGAAGATATGGGAGCCTCTCTGGCGGAGGGTGATGGTGATATAACAGCTTATCTTGTTGCAGTAAAAAAATATTTTGACGAAGTTCATCAAAATCCAAAACTTGCGCAGAAGATGGAGGACGGTGGGCATTCGGTAAGAAATTTGAATTATGGAAATTACGGGTTTCGATTCTTTGAAATATTGACTGGTGGAATGTTTTCGAAATATGGTGCTCGGGATATTGATAAACCTTTTCAAAACGGTATTGGAACAGGAACGCCAAGTGAAGCCGTAAATTTCCACAACCTGTATGATCTTATTAAAAATAAATCCGGTGCAGTAACTATGGCTATAGCGGAGCATTCTATCAGCGTCATAGGTGTAAGAGATGGAAAACTTATTGTGCAGGAATCGAACAATAGTGAAAGTTTCTCACAAGATTTTGCGGATAAACAACGTAACCATATAATATTTAATCGCATAGAAGATATAAATGGTGCTCCGGCTTATGAATTATCCGAAAAAGATTTCAAGCATTATATTGATGCTGTTTCGTTCCTTAAATGGAAGTAATAGATTTACCTGTTGTTTTTTTGTTTGTTGATTTCTTCTTTTAATTCTTTTTTTAATATTGCTCTATTTTGTCGCTTAAAGTGCGCATAGCGTATTCTTTGACTGAATGTAAGATTTGATTTGAATTTATTTTCATATTCTTGATTTATTTTAAATAATTCTTCTTCTTTTACTTCAAAATCCCTTTTTATGGTATTAACTTGTTCTATTGTGTAAATATCTCCACTACCGAGGCGGAACGTCATTTGGTCAATTTCTTTTATAATAGAACAGAATTTTGGACTATATTCAGCATTTATTTGTTGTCTTTTTTGTTCTTGCTCAGGGGTTAAATTTAGCTTGATTTGAGCGTTATTTCTCATATCAATAACTTTTTTAAAAGTGCTGTTATCTGATAATTCGCAAGCAAAAACTGATTGGGTTAATACTGTGATTGCAAAAATTGTAAATATGATTTTTTTCATATTTATATTTTAATGACTATATTCTTTCTGTCAATAATTCTTTTAAATAACCCATTTTACATGCTTTGAAGATAAGGTGTGGCATGGAGTTTGCTTCAAATTTGTTTAAAAGAAGATTTTTCACCGCATTATATGTGAGCCTGTCATTGGTATAAAGTTTTACGGCCTGCGCCATTTCGTCGTCAGTTCTGCCGGTAGCAAGCCCTTTTAGAAATTCTTGTTCGAGTTCGTTTAATTGAACCTCTGGGAGACTCAAGCGTTTGATTTCTTCTTCTGATACTGTTTCAATTGACCCGTTGATTATTGGCTTTGCTAAGGTTTTAAGGATTTCTTCGTGTAGGTTCATGTTTTTGCTCCTGTATAGATTGTGTACTGCAATGTGAAAAATGTGAAAAAGGATGTATACATCTTTTAAAATGATTTTAGCGTTGTGGAAGTGGTCTTGTCAATATGTAAATATGTTGTTATGAATGAAAAAGAAATTCTTTTACAAATTGGTGATAATATTAGAGCGGAAAGAAATCGCGCAAGGCTTACTCAAGAAGCTCTCGCTGAGAAAATCTCTATGAATGAGAGAAATCTTGGCAGAATTGAGCGCGGGCAGGCTAATGCTAAAAGAACTAATATTATCGCTATATTGGATGCACTTGATATTCCGTTTGAGTCTTTATATAAGTTGAAATAATTTCTGCACCTAGTATAATTAATTCTGTAATATAGTTTAAAGGAGATATTATGGATGAATTACTAAAAATGGATGAAGTCGCGAAAATTTTAAATGATATTCCGTGGCATACTGTCTTTGAAGTTTTTATAAATATTGTTATACTCGTTGTTATATCAAAAATTATCGATAGAGTCGTTAATAAAACTACTGAAAATCTTTTGAAAGCCGACAGAGTTCAACTTGCAAAAATGATTCCGTTGATGGCCAGATTGTTGAAAATTATCATTATTTTTCTCGCTGTCGCTGCGTTTTTACAAAGTCAGGGATATTCTGTCAACTCATTCCTCGCAGGTTTTGGTATTACAGGTTTGGCCGTAGGTTTTGCTGCGAAAGAGGCTATTTCAGATATTTTCGGGTCTTTTTCGGTTATTACGGATAAAGTTTTCAGGATTGGTGATTACATTAGTATTGGCGCCGATGAGGGAACGGTTGAGGATATTAACTTCCGCTCTACCCGTTTAAGAAAACTTGATGATACAATTCTTGCAATTCCGAATAGAACGGTGGCATCTGCGGCTATTACAAACTATTCGCTTATTCGCAATCGTATGATTGACGAAACTTTTGGCGTTGTTTACGGGACTTCTAATGAAAAATTAAACGAAGCTATCGAAATTCTTAAAAATATCGCTCTTAACGATGAAAATGTGCTTGACGGGTTTCAGGTGTTTATTCAATCTCTTAATAGCAGTTCGATTGATATCAGATTCATCGCGTACTTAAAAACCGGTAGTGTTGTAGAAATGCGCAAAATGAAAACGGCTTTAATTCTCAAAGTCGTTGAAAAATTCCGCGAAGCTGGCATTGATTTTGCGTTCCCATCTACTTCTATCTATATGGAAAATCAGGCATGAACATTAAAATTATTGCGTTAGGCAAAATTAAAGAGAGATTTTTGAAAGAGGGCGTTGACGAGTTTTTAAAGCGTTTAACGCCCTACTCGTCTATTGAAATTCTGGAACTCGCGCCGATTGAGATTAGGGATGAGAATTTGACGGAAAAAGTGCTTGATGAAGAGGGGGAGAAAATTCTTGCGCTGATAAAGCCTTCCTCTTTTGTCGTAACATTAGAAATAGGCGGCAAAATGTTTTCATCGGAAGAGTTTTCGGCTAAGATTGGGAACTTGATTAACGATGGGGTTTCCGAACTGATTTTTGTAATAGGTTCCTCCTGTGGGCTGTCAAAAAAGGTTTCTGCACGCGCGGATTTGAAAATGAGTATGTCAAAAATGACGTTTTTACACCAGTTTGCGCGGCTTATACTGGTTGAACAGATTTATCGTGCGTTCAAGATTATGAAAGGTGAAAAATATCATAAGTAGCGATTTCCCCTTGACTAAATTGTAAACATGGTACATAATAACTAAAAAAGAAAGGATGGAAAATTTATGAAACGAAGCAATGTATTAAGTTATGCAGG
>CANAJP010000037.1 GCA_947361615.1 uncultured Candidatus Melainabacteria bacterium
ATAGATCCTGAATCAAGTTCAGGATGACATGGGGGTGTAGCGACCGCGCCTTTAATTATGGCCGGCTCAGCGGTCCCCCCCCCCCCTGCGCAAATGTTTACAATCTTTCGTTTCATAATTAATTCCATCCTTTCTTTATATATAATATATTATGTCGCATGTTTTCTATTTAGTCAAGCGTAGTCCGATAGCACGGATTTAATTTCAGGATGCCACTCAATGGCTGTATATTAAAAAAACTCCCTTTCGGGAGTTTTTTATTATACTTCTACGTATTCTTCCAAGCGTTTTCTTCTGTTTGGATGACGTAATTTTCTTAATGCTTTTGCTTCGATTTGTCTAATACGTTCACGGGTTACGCCGAATAATTGACCAACTTCTTCAAGTGTTCTCTGGCGTCCGTCGTCCATACCGAAACGTAATCTCAAAACGTCACGTTCACGCGGTGAAAGTTGTTTCATTACTTCTTGCAAATCTTCTTTCAAAAGTTCAGAAGCAACTGTTTTGATTGGCGCGTCAGCTTCTTTATCTTCAATAAAGTCGCCGAGTCTTGAATCTTCTTCTTTACCGATTGGTGTTTCAAGTGAAAGTGGTTCTTGAGCGATTTTGATAATTTCGCGAAGTTTAGGGATTGAAACATTCATTTCAAATGCCAATTCTTCTTCGGTAGGTTTTCTTGAGAGGTCTTGAGCAAGACGGCGTGTAACTTTTTTCAATTTGTTAATTGTTTCAACCATGTGGACAGGTATTCTGATTGTACGCGCCTGATCAGCGATTGCACGTGTAATTGCCTGTCTAATCCACCAGGTTGCATAAGTTGAGAATTTGAACCCACGTTCGTGGTCAAATTTTTCAGCCGCTCTGATAAGTCCTAAGTTACCTTCTTGAATAAGATCTAAAAAGAGCATGCCTCTGCCTACATATTTTTTTGCGATACTAACAACTAAACGTAGGTTTGCTTGAACCAATTTTCTTTTAGCCATAGCACCAGGGGTACCGCCTTCAAGAATAACACGGGCAAGTTCAATCTCCTCGCTTGCGGACAACAATTTAATACGTCCGATTTCGCGCAAGTATAATCTTACAGGGTCGTCAATGGCAATGCTTTTAGGCAATTCCATGTCAATTTCTTCTTCTTCGGAACTTTCATTCATCATATAAATATCGTCCAAAGATGCTTTATTTTCAATTTTATGAGTGATAATATCTTCAATATTATCAGTGCTGATATCGACGTTCATGTAGTTAACACGTTCGTTACCTGCCATCATTGCTTCTTCATCATCAATATTGTTTAAATCCAAATTTTCATCTTCCATAATGTTTACAATAGATGAAGAGCCTTGTCTTTTTTTACTCATGCATATTCTCCATAATTATTAGTTTTCTAACCTAAGGGTTTTATTTATAAAAGGTTTAGCACTTGCTACCCCTTTATTTTATTTGATCTCTAAGCTGCATCTGAAGCATTAACGCTTGCACGTCGTCATCATTAGCTTTTATATAAGATTGTCTGATTTGTTTTCTTTTTTCATCGTTCTGAGCTTTTTGAATAGTCGCCAAATTTTCTTCAATCAGCGCTTCTACGTCCTCAACCTCTAAACCTGAAAATGTTTCCGAAATACTTATCATTTCTGTAATTAATTTGTGGATTTCGGAGTTGTCAACAAAAGAGGTATATAACTCTTCTATTAACTCCTTTACATTATTTACGGTACAAATCAATTTGTCAATTGTAGATTTTACAATTTTTAACGTTTCGTCCGTAAAGGCTGTATCAGATAATTTTTCATTAATTTGTTTAAAGTTCAAGGGGTTGTCAATGACTAAAAAAACACTCAACAAATTTTTTTGCGCTTTTTGAGCAGGGGTAATATTTTTTGTTACAATTCTTGATACATCGGCGGTTGAGCCTTGCTGTGAGCGGGTTTTCTTACGAACCTCCTGAAGTAAAAAGGATTCATCGATATCAAGAACACCTGCGACGGTTTTAACATATTCACCTTGAACTATCTGATTGTTAATCTCTTGTAAATAAGGAATTACACGCTTAACAAGCTCTGATTTTTCAAGCGGAGTTTTGACATCTTTGCGCTCTTTCAAGATACATTCAATCTGAAAGTCAAGTAATAACGGCGCATGCTTAATATATTCGCGATAACTGTCAGCGCCAACAGAGCGGATAAATTCATCGGGATCTTTGCCCTCTGGTGGTGCGATGACGCGAATTTCACAAGAATACTTGTCATCAGACATTGAAAGATAATTTTCGTCAAACTGCTTGATTGCGCCAAGCCCTGTGAAAGCTTCTTTTATAAGTTCAGCGTTACGGCTTGTAGCTTTCTGGCCTGCAGAATCAGTGTCAAAGGATAAATAAATTCTTCTTGCCGGAGTGTAGCGGGAAAGAAGTTTGATGTGTTCGGCAGTTAACGATGTTCCACAAGAAGCCACACAGTTTTTCACCCCATGTGCCTGCGCAGAAATAACATCAAAATACCCCTCCATCAAAATAACAGCATTTTCTTCCTTAATCGCTTCTTTTGCATGATAAAGCCCGTAAAGAATTTTACTTTTATTATAAATAAGCGAATCCGAAGAATTAAGATATTTAGGTGACTGTTCAGGCATTATAGCGCGCGCGCCGAACGCAACAAAATCCCCGTGTTCGTTGCGAATAGGAATAATAATCCTGTTTCTGAACCTGTCAATAAAACCTGTTTCGCGGCTTTGCATAATCAATCCTGCTTTTTCCAGAACTTCATCGGAAAATTTTGCACGCAAAATATCATATAAAGCAGTGTATTTTGAAGACGCAAGCCCGATATTATATTCCTGAATAATATCCTTTGTAATCCCGCGCTCGGCAAGATAATTCATAGCCTTGAGGGTTTCATCACTCTTATCCTGCAAAAGATAAGTCGTATAATAATCCGCAGCCTTAGCGCTAGCCTTTAACATCTGTTCCTTAAACTCGCGCATGCCAGCAGAAGTTCCACCGCCGGAAGCCGGAAGTTCATACCCGAATTTCTCAGCCAAATCCCTTATAACTTCCATAAAAGATTTACCCTCGGTTTTCATAATAAAAGAAATAGCGTCGCCACCCTCACCACAACCAAAACATTTGTATATACCCAAACTAGGGTTTACTGAAAAAGACGGAGTTTTTTCCTTGTGAAACGGGCAACATCCCCAGTAATGATTACCTGACTTTTTTAAAATAACTTTTTCTGATACTACTTCGAGAATATCTAATCTATCTTTAATTTTTGCTATTATTTCGCCAACTGCATCTACCATAACATTAACATTTTACTATGAAGAAAGAATGCGGGCAAATATTTTAAGCACCAGCTTTGTAACGAATTGTAAAGAAGATATATATCAAAATAGCAATTTTAGCAAAACGATATACTTTATATATACGAGAGTATAGAGAACGAGGATAGAGAGATGGTTAAATTCGTTGGCGGTCCATCCGTCGGAGGATACAAATCATATATCAATCATACCACAGCCCGCGAGGGACAGTGGAGAATGCCTCGTAACTATGGCAGACCAAATGTAAATATTAAAGTCAGAAATTACAATACTTGCTGCCACCAATCATCAGTGAATACAGGCTTCCAATTACCAGCATGGTTACAATGGTTCCAATTTGGTGCAAACCTTTTACAAAGCTTCATTCCTGCGCCAAAACAAGAAACACCTGAAGCACCAGCAACAAACAGTAACGACCAAACATTAAAAGATCTTCAAAAACAAATTGACGACCTCAAAAAAGAAAATGAAGCTTTGAAAAAGAAACCTGCACCAGTTGAAACACCTGAAACCGCTGAAGAAGCAGAAAAACCGGCTACTTCATTTGATGTTGAGGTCAGCGCAGAAGAAGTTAAAGATAAAAAGACAGAAGAAATAACATTAACTACTGAAGCTCCTGCAAATATAACTAAAAAGAACAGTGACGGTACAGTAAACTTTCAGGGTTGGAATACATTAGCAAAATCTTATGGTGTTGAGAACACTCTCGAGTTTCGTAATTGGTTCCGAACAGAACATTTAAAAAATAAAGAAGCTGCTATATGGGGAGCAATTGAAAACCAAAACTTCCCAACAACAATAACCTATAACAATAAAACTTACACATTCAATGCCGAAACATTTAAAAATCCTATAGACACGAACGATCCTACAAAAAATAAAAAAATTGAAACTGCTAATATGGACCAACAAACAGACACAATAGAAACAACCACAACAACCTATAAAGGTCGTGCAACAGCCACTTGGACAGATAAAGACGGAAAATCACATACAGTTACACACAATACGACACAAACAGACTTTAAAGATAAAGACACTGCTAAACGTACCGCACTTAATGCAATAAAAACTCAAGTTCCAGAAGAATACCGCTCTAGTGCTAAGTTTAAAGCTGGCGCAGGTGAATCATAAATTTAACTATAAACTCTCTCTAACAACAATTTTTGAGGCCGCTCACGCGACCTCTTTTTATTACTTTATAAATTCCACGACAAATCCCATCATGGACTAGTTATGAAACCGCCTTGACCGGCGGAAAAATTGTTTGTTCTCTGTCAGGCCCTACGCTCACAATCGATACCGGAACTCCCAACAATTCCTCTAAGCGCAAGATATATTTCTTCGCGTTTTCAGGCAATTTATCAAATTCACGAATTCCTGTCAAATCTTCACACCAACCTTTGTGTGTTTCATAAACAGGTTCTAAGTATTTATGCATAAACACATCTGTCGGATATGTTTCATAAATTTTTCCATCACGCATATCGCGGTATGCTGTACAAACTTTGATTTCTTCAAAAGTATCAAAAACGTCGATTTTGGTAATCGCAACAGATGTCAAACCGCCAACAAGAACCGCATAGCGCATAGTTACAGCGTCAAACCAGCCACAACGACGTGGACGGCCTGTTGTTACTCCAAACTCGTGGCCGATTGTCTGAATTTTATTACCTATTTCGTTGTCGAGTTCTGTCACAAACGGCCCTTCCCCAACACGCGTTACATAAGCTTTTGCAACCCCGATAACTTCATCAATCATTTTAGGGCCATAGCCGCTACCGACAGCTGCGCCGCCGCCAATAGGGTTTGAACTGGTTACAAATGGATAGGTTCCGTAATCAATATCAAGCATTACGCCCTGAGCCCCCTCGAAAAGAACTGTTTTGCCCTCTTTTTTTGCGTCTTCAAGTCCTTTTTGCCAGTCAAACCAGACATAAGGTCTAAAAATTTCCGCATATTTTTCGCAGAGTGCAAGAACTTTTTCACGCGAATACGGTTCCATTCCGTAAACTTCCGTTAACTGTTTATTTTTCAAAGGTAGAATAATATCAAGCTTTTCACTCAACGCTTCCGGTGAATACAAATCCTGAATTTTCAGTGCAATTCTAGCCATTTTGTCAGTATAAGTCGGCCCGATACCTTTTTTAGTTGTACCGATTTTGCCTTTTTTAGCTGTATCTTCACTGTAGCCGTCGACTTCTGTGTGATAAGGCATTGTAATAGTTGCCAGCGGACTTACACGAAGTCCTGAAACATCTACGCCCTGTTCAAGAAGTTCACCGAGTTCCTGTTCAAAATACTCAGGTAAAATTACGGTTCCGGCACCTATAAAACAAAGTTTATCTTTGTATAAAATTCCAGACGGGATAAGGTGGAATTTATAAGTTTGCCCGTTTGCAACTACGGTGTGGCCGGCGTTACAACCGCCTTGATATCTGATGATAAAATTAGCTTTTTCCGCCAGTAAGTCTGTGATTTTTGCTTTACCCTCATCACCCCACTGTGCGCCGACTACAACTGTGTTTTTCATAATTTATTTACCTCTTAATTCCAAATATTCTGTCAATTGCGGAACAATCGTGTTTAAATCCCCGACTATTCCAACATCTGCCACGCCGAAAATCGGCGCATCTTTATCTATATTAATTGCAATAATTTTCTTTGCGCCCTCAATACCTACTGTATGCTGAATGGCTCCTGAAATTCCGCAAGCGATATAAACTTCAGGCGAAACTGTTTTACCTGTCTGGCCCACTTGAATTGCTGCAGGCGCCAGTCCCATATCAACAGCACCGCGACTTGCAGCTACTGCTCCGCCTAAAACATCCGCAAGTTTTTGTAAAAGTTCAAAACCTTCTTTTGTCTTTACGCCTTTACCGCCTGCAACAATAATTTTCGCGCTGTCAAGCTGGTTTATAACCTCTTCCGCGGATTGGAAAAACTCAACAAGTTTAACTTTAGTATCAAAATCTTCAATATTATGATTTTTGTAAATCAATTGAGTATCTTTATAAACAGGAGTTTCCAAAAACGGGAAAACTCCGGCACGAACAGTCGCCATTTGCGGTAATTGTTTACAAAGAATTGTTGCCATAAGTTTTCCGCCAAATGTCGGTCTGGTTGCAGCAAGCTGTCCTTTTTCGTTAATATCAAGTTCCGTACAGTCAGCCGTCAAACCAGTGTGCAGTTGTGAAGAAATTCTAGGCGCCAAGTCGCGTCCTTGAGTAGTCGCACCGATTAAAAAAATCGACGGTTCGATTTCACGGGCCAAATCTATCGCGATTTTTGAATAAATTTCGGTTGAATAGTTTTCAAATCTATCATCCTCATAGACAAAAACCTTATCAATTCCGCATGCCTGAAACCCTTCTTTGAACCTTTCAGCATCGCCGGATTTACAGATTAAAAGTGCCATGACATCTTCGCCATTAAGTTTTTGCGATAATTCCTGCGCCTTTGCTGCAAGCGAGAAGAAGACAGGTGCTACATAACCCGATTTTAAAAGTTCCGCATAGATTAAAATTCCGCTAGACATTTTCACCGCCAATCGCTGTCGCTAATTCTTCTACTGTTGTCACAAACGTACAATCATCGCGTTTTTCAGGTCGAAAAGCTTTACTAACATAAGTTGGAGAACCTTTAATACCTATTTCATCTGGTGAAAGTCCTATATCTTCATGTCCAAAAACTTTAACCTCAAAGTTTTGAGCTTTTATAATACCAGCGACTTTAGCGCGTGCTGGTTCGCCCTCGCCAAGAAGCATGCAAATAAGTGCAGGAAGCTGAACCTCAACCGTTTCATAACCGTTTTCGACTTCTCTAACTACAACCGCTCTATCCCAATGAATCTCTTTTATTTCTTTGACAAAAGTTACTTGAGGTAAATTTAAGCGGCTCGCAATACTCGGGCCTGTTTGCGCGGTGTCGCCATCAATAGCAAATTGACCGCAGATGATAAGATCAAAATCGCCAGCTTTTTCCTCAATAGCTTTCGATAAAGTTCGACCTGTTGCATAAGTATCTGCGCCGGCAAATTTTTTATCGCTCAATAATATCGCATCATCGGCACCAAGTGCAATAGCCTTTTTAAGCATATCAACTGCTTGATTTGGCCCCATCGTAAGCACAGTAATCGAAACATCATCACGATAGGTTTTAATATTCAAAGCAGCCTCAAGTGCACGGACATCGTACGGATTCATAATACTCTCAACGCCATCGCGCTGAATAGTATTATTCTCCGTCCATTTTATCTCTGTTGTGTCCGGAACCTGTTTTATGCAAACAACGATTTTCAATATTATCTACCTTTTTTCTGCTTGGCTGTGACGTCTAATAGCGCATTGTAAGCAGACATATATACTGAACATTTCTTTACTGACGGTAAATACCATGCACATCTGTCCTCGATACAAACCATATCAACGTTAGTACCTACGCTCATTAACGGGCAAAACATTACTTTCTTTTTAGGATCTGCCATTTATTTACTCCTATTCTACCGCCATTTTCAGTAAGTTACAATTCTCACTGCGTCTACGTTCTTGATCTTTATAAATTTTAGTTCTGTTTATAACTTCATCAAAATCAATCTTGTGGGCATCAAAATCAGGACCATCTACGCAGGCAAACTTAACTTCACCGCCAACAGTAACACGGCAAGCGCCACACATGCCTGTTCCGTCAACCATAATAGGGTTCATGCTCGCTTCTGTATAAATACCTTTATCACGTGTCATATTAGCAACGGCTCTCATCATTGGCATAGGCCCTACTGCGATTGCATAATCAACTTTTTCCTGCCCCATAATTCTTTCTAAAACGCCTGTTACAAAACCTTTTTCACCCATTGAACCATCGTCAGTAGTGATAAATAGTTCAGTACAAGCATCTTTCATTTTATCAGCCCAGAAAATTAAATCCTTATTTCTAGCACCCATAATCATATAAACTTTATTTCCAGCTTCTTTGAACGCTTTAGCAATCAAATAGCATGGAGCTGCGCCATATCCACCAGCTAAACATACAACCGTACCGTAGTTTTTGATGTGGGTTGGCTGACCGAGAGGACCAACAATATCAGCGATTTCTTCACCAACATTAATTGCAGCAAGCTTCTTAGTTGAATAACCAACCGCCATAAATACTAAAGTTAATTCGCCTTTTTCTTTATTAACGTCAGCGATTGTCAAAGGCACACGTTCATCGTTTTCGCCTGCACGGAAAATAATGAATTGACCTGCTTTTGCGTTTCTTACAATATATGGTGCATCAATCGTAATTTCATACTGATTTGGACAAATTTCCTTTTTTGATAAAATCTTATATCCCATTTCACTCTCCTTAATTTCTAAACAAATTATATAATAAAAAATCTAAAATTGCAAAACCCGCTTGTAAACTTCATTTTTATTTACAGCATAAAGTTCTGACAGAATTGTTGCAATTTCTTTTGCCTTAAACCCTTTTTTCAAAAGCGCGTCTATTTTAGTGTCGAGTTCGATATTTCCTGTATTTTCATCGCGAAAAACAAGGGCTGCTATTTCACCTTTGAGAACATTTTCGTTAAAATATTTTATTACATTTTCGACATCATCGACAACGATTTCTTCAAAAACTTTTGTTAACTCACGCCCAACCGCGACTTTTGCCTCAGGTCGAACCCCACGTAATATTTCAAGGGTTTTCAAAATGCGGTTAGGGGATTCATAAAACGAAAAATCTGTATTCGAATATTTTTTGAATAAATCCTCAATTTGGGTTTGGGATTTCGGTAAAAATCCCGCGAAATAAAAATCCTCACCGCTACGTGAAACTTGCGATAAAAAAGTTGCAAGAGCATTCGGCCCTGCAAGAGAAGTTATAGAAACATCATTTTTTCGTAATTCTTTAACCAAAACCGCCCCCGGGTCACAGAAAAGCGGAGTTCCGGCGTCAGACACGAGCGCAACCTTTTTGCCACTCTTAATCTCGCCAAGAATAAAATCCACCCTCTCACGCTCATTAAATTTATGATAAGAAAGGCATTTGGTATGAATATCAAAATGGTTAAGAAGTTTTTGCGTAACCCTGCTATCCTCACACGCGATTAAATCAACAGTTTTCAAAACTTCTACCGCACGAAACGTCATATCTCCGAGATTACCAATTGGCGTCGGCACAATATAAAAATCAAATTCTTTCATAGAATAATTATAAATAAACAAGGCGGGTTTTCAACCCGCCTACAAACATCCTAATTAGGTCGCTTAATACAATAAATAGAATAATTGAGTTCCTTTGAATTCCAATTTGTTCTTGCCCCGTCCTGCGTCTGAATAACCCAACCATTTGTTGCGGAATAGGGTTTATTTGTCCAAAAAACTCCGTTCGTGCTGCCATCTCCGGCATTTAAATTACCAATCAACTCCATATTAAAAAATACAGCAGCGCCCTCATCATAATTTGGCGCACGAGTCTCAGAATATGTTTCTTGACAGAATTTGTTAGCTTCCGTCTGTTTTCCCATGGCAGGTCTGGCATATCCTACCGGTGAAACAGAAACGACTTCGGAATCGGCAGGATAAAGAACTGAAATAAAATTAATATCTTTTCCAACAGTATTCGGTCCTTTTGTACCATTCAAATCATAGACAAAATTTACACACATACAATTCAACGAACTGCGACGTGCTGTTTGTGCCTGATTATCCAAATCACTTCTGCAATATGGATTATAAAAAACCAATACACTTTCGCCATTGGCTGTTTCAAAAGCAGCAGCGTCAGTATTTATTATTGAAACTACTTCGCTATATCTATCACTACTTATAGCAAATTTACTATTCATAAGATGTAAAGTTGTTGGGAACGGGGAAATAGTTTCGCCCTTAAGATTAATCATTTTGGACGTAATTCCACAATCTTGAAGATGCTCAGCATCACAAACATTATTTATTTTTAAAACTTTTGCCAGACCGGAAGTAACAAAAGCTTGCGTAGCATTTTTTTGAATATCACTTTCGTTATCAGAGCCCGTTCCGTATCCGTTCATTGCCGGCATTAAAGAAATAGCCTGCGACATACGCGCATAAAGAGCTTTGCGCTGAGTGTTCCATGTCCGCTCGTTTATGTTGCCTGTTAGCGAAGGTAGTGTTATCGCGGCAACCACGCCGATAATTGTTAGGGATAATAATATCTCTGCCATGGTAAAGGCCAAGCCGAGCGGAGCCACGGAGCGAAGCGGAGAGATGAGCGCGCGACTGGCGAAACCGCGCTTTCGGCAGCAAGCGCGGGCGGTGGCGTTCAATGCGAGGCGCAGTACAAGCGTTGCATTCTTACGGTCACGCTTGACAGATCCCGAAACTGTCTTGCTCGACTCGCAGGAAACGTGCCTCCGCGCGTTTCGCGCTACGCACTCTGCTCGCTCGCGCAGTTCGGGATGACAGGCACTGAGTGCCATCCTCATTTTCGTTGTGCTGTAGCCCGCTAACGTCTTAGCCAAGTTCGTCGTACAAACGCACGGGTCCAAGTGTGGATGTCGCTCAGCGACCGGCTCAGCGGTCCCCCCCCCCCCCTGCGCAAGGTAATACATTTCTGTTTTTCATTAGTTCCATCCTTTCTTTTATTACATATTTATTATGGAGCATGTTGATAGTTAAGTCAAGGCTATTTGTTACAAAGTGTATATATTTTTGACATGCCAAATTTGTTAGTGTTCAATTAGTATAGGAGATTTTGTCAGGTAAAATTATGTACATTAAACATCTTGAAATAGATAACTTTAAATCATTTGCCAATAAGTCTGAAATACCTTTATTAGAGGGGTTTACGACAATATCAGGGCCGAACGGTTCCGGTAAAAGTAATATTATAGACAGCGTTCTGTTTGCACTGGGACTCGCCAACGCCGGTGAACTTCGGGCTGAAAACTTATCGCACTTTATTTCTACTTATACAAAACGTAATGAAGCGTTTGTAAAAGTTACTTTTGGCGATGTCGAAGAGGGCAAAGACTTAACAATTGCAAGAAAAATCAGAAAAACAAACCAGGGTTACGCAAGTACATATTATCTGAACGATTCGGTTTCAACGCTGACAAATGTCCATGCGATATTGGAACAGTATAACGTTACGCCAAACAGCTACAACGTAATGATGCAGGGCGACGTTACAGGGATTACCAACTGTTCGCCGCGCAACAGACGCAAAATTATTGACGAAATCGCAGGGATTGCGGATTTTGACAGACGGATAGAACAATCTACCGAACAACTTAATACCGTTGAGCAACGCGTTGACCGCGCGTCAGTTATTCTGAACGAAGTTGATAAAAGTCTTGAGCAATTAAAAGAAGAGCGCGAAGTTGCGCTTAAATATCAGGCTTTACGCGAGGAAAAAACAGGACTTGAAAGTCAGGTTAACAAAGTTAAATTTTTCGACTTGAAACGTAACCTTGAACAGGCGCACTTAAACATTCTTGACTTCACGAAAAAACGCAAAGAAGAAGAAGTTAAAAACAAGGATTTAGAAGAAAAACTCGCGCTTCTCAAGAAAAAATATGAGGAAGTTTCTGCGCAGGTTAAGGAAAAAGGCGAGGCTGAACAGCTTGAACTTAAACGCAGAGAAGAGGGTTTAAAAGGCGATATCGAACGCAAAGAACATGCTATCAATTACGCTGAAAAACAAATTCATGACGGATTAAAAGTTATTGCAAACGCAAACACCGCTATCGAAAACAACACCGCTAAAATTGAAGACTTTAAGCTTAAAATCAAGCTTAAAGAGGACGAAATTGCAATTATTCAGGGAAATATTAAGGAAAAAGAAGCGGAACTTCGTAAAATCAACGAAGATATGACGGGTTTAAGCGATTCTTCTGATTTACATATCGAAAAACGCAACAATTTGCGCAAAGAACTCGACACATTGCGAGAAGAAGAATACAAACTTTTACAGGAAAAACTTCCGCTTGAAACAGAGCTTAAAAACCTTACAACGAGTCTTGAACGCGCAAAAACAGAACTTGCGGAACTTCAAAAAAATAAAGAAGGATTTTCTGGCAACTATGAACTCAAATCAACACTTGTAAGCCAGTTGGAACAAGAAATGCAGGATTTCAAAACAATCCAGCAAAAGACCCGCGATGAACTTGATGTTGTAAAAAATGAAATCAGCGACTGCGAATATAAAGTTAGTATCGCGCACAAAAAAGTTGCCGCTCTTGAAACCCGTAAACAATTTGCAGAAGAGAATTTGGGGCGCGAAATCGACACTATTATGAACGCGAAACTCCGCGGGGTACACGCACCGCTCGTTCAGTTGGGAACCGTCGACAAAGAATATTCAACCGCGATGGAAGTAGCTTTCGGCGGAAGAATGGCACATATAGTTGTCGACAACGAACATGTTGCCTCTGTTGCAATTGAATTACTCCTTTCAACAGGCGCAGGACGCGCAACATTCATTCCGTTAAACAAAATTAAACCGGCGCCTACTCGCCTGCAGCTTCCAAAAGACAAAGGCGTCATTGACTATGCAATCAACCTTGTAGACTTTGACGATATGTATATTGATGCGTTCTACTACGCCGTCGGCGACACATTGGTCGTTGAGGACAAAGAATGCGCATCAAAACTTATCGGCAAATACAGAATGGTTACGCTAAATGGCGAACTCTTTGAGAAATCAGGTTCTATCACTGGTGGTAAGCTTAAACGCACAGGGCTTTCATTCAGCCAGAATGACGATGAAGAGCTTAACAAATGCAACGCGCGACTCAAAGAACTTGAAACGACTTACACAAATTTAAAACAAAAACGCATAGATTTAGAAAACAAATTAGACAAGCTTCGCACACAGTATTCAGACGCTTCTAACGAATATTCAAAGGCGAAAATTGAACTTGCGAACATGAAAAATAACTTTGAGAACAGCGAAAAATTTCTCAAAGAAAAGTCCGATTTCATCGCGGTTAGTGAGCCACGTATCGTGGAAATCAACAATATTCTCGATAAACTTGAAGACAAAAACGTCAAAATTTACGACAAAATCACGATTCTTGACGATGAAATCAAAGAAATCGAAAAGCTTATCGACGACACAGACTTAAAAGAACTCAAAGAAAAAACCAGCGGTGTTGAAGCTGATATCAAGCGTTTGCAGGCTAAATTAATGAGCGCAAACGGTGAAAAGGACGATTTCAGACGTCAAATTTCGTTCTTCGAAGACGTCATAATCTCTAAAAAAGAAGAGATTAAAAACATTGAAGCGAACAATGTAACACTTGAAAGTG
The DNA here is from genome assembly GCA_947361615.1 of uncultured Candidatus Melainabacteria bacterium. Classification (GTDB taxonomy): domain Bacteria; phylum Cyanobacteriota; class Vampirovibrionia; order Gastranaerophilales; family Gastranaerophilaceae; genus Gastranaerophilus. The sequence continues at coordinate 13,595 of CANAJP010000037.1, forward strand.
ACAAAGTTCGATACAAAAATGACATTACGCAAATCAACGAGCGACTTGAAGAATTAAAAGTTCAGCTTACAGAAATCGAATCAAAACTTGGCGAACTCCTCAAACAGCGCGACGGTTTGAATAATGATCTTATTGAACTTGAGAAACAGAAAGTTCTTAAACAAGCAGACATTGACAGAATAGGCGAACAAATCGAATCATTCAAATCTCGCCGCCGCGAACTCGAACCGCTTTTAGAAACCGCTAAAGCAGACCTAGAAAACGCCGGCGTTGATATTGATAAACTTGAACCTGTTGAAATGTCAATCGACGAAATTACAAACAAAATTCAGCGTCTTGAAAAACGTATGGCGGATTTGGGCGACGTAAACATGCGCGCAATCACAACTTATGAAGAAAACCTTGCGCGTCAGACTGAATTAAAAGAAAAAATCGATACACTTTCATTAGAACGCAAAGAAATTTTAGAAAAAATGAAAGGCTACGAACAACTTAAAAAAGAAACGTTTATGAAAACCTACAACAACATAAACGAAAACTTTAAAGAAGTATTCCATGCACTTTCAGAAGGTGAAGGCCAATTAAAGCTTGAAAATCCTGAAGACCCGTTAAACGGCGGCCTTACAATCGAAGCGCAGCCGCGCGACAAAAAATTACAACGTCTTGAAAGTATGTCAGGCGGCGAAAAATCACTTACTGCGCTCGCGTTTGTATTTGCAATTCAACGCTATATGCCATCACCTTTCTATGCTTTCGACGAAGTTGACGCAAACCTTGACACAATGAACGTTGAACGTATTGCCGAAATGGTTAAACGTCAGGCAAAAGACACTCAATTCATCGTTGTAAGCCACAGAAAACCGATGATTGAATCCGCACACCGCACAATCGGCGTTACACAAAAAGAAAAAGGTAAAACAAGAGTAACCGGAGTTAAACTAAGAGATGAGTAGCGAACCTATTTTCAACTATGATGAATTTTTCGACAAAAAAGATGCCAAAAGTCAGGGCATCGGAATTCTTGTTGAAATGGCAAAGCAGGGAAAAATCGACCCCTGGCAGATTGATATCCTTGATATCACAACCAAATACCTTGCCTACATCTGCAATATGAAATCTCAAGACCTGCGCCTTACAGGTCAAACATTCCTGTTTGCGTCAATGCTTATCAAACTTCAATCAAACGTACTTGAGGGCGTGGAACTTGCAGACTTTACCGAACAACCGGAAAAACCAACTTATGACGACGACGGCTTTATCGTTGAATATCCGGAAGATGACTATGTTCCGACAAACAATATCATCTCGCTTAACGAAGTTCTTCAACGCAGAACAAGCGTTCGTCTGAACCACAACCGCATCGTCACGTTGAAAGACCTCATCCGTCAGTTGGAATTCTATGAAAAGCTTGAACACCGTCAATCACTGAAAGAAGCGCACGAACGCGCAAAAAATCGTGTTCGCTCATACGCACGCCTAACGGCAGATGAAATCGTAAACCTTGCACACGAAGAATACATTGCGGACAATGTTCTAAAACTCAAAGCGAATTTAGAACAATTCTTCCAGAATGAAGATAAAATCGAACTCAATGAACTTTTACTGCTCGGAATGGATAAAATGAGTGCCTACATCGCACTTTTATTCCTCGCGGCAGAATCAGATTATGATTTGGAACAGGAAGAATTTTACTCTGACTTATATATTGTCAAAGGTTCACACAACACGGAAGAAGATTCAAACGTGATTGAATTCAACCGCGGCGTTGATAATATAATGAAAATCTTAGACACATCAGACGAAGGGAAGAAAGTTTAACAATGGATAAAAACACACTCAAATCACGAATAGAAGCGGTTTTATTCATCACGGCGCGTGCCGTTACAACCGATGAAATTTCAAACATTCTTGATGCGGAAAAAGAAGATATTGAAGAAGCAATGCTTGAACTAATAATGGACTACTCTTCCCGCGAGGGCGCACTTGAAATCGACGATGAGGACGGCTATATTATTCAGGTAAAAGAGGATTATATCGACATCGTGGAACTTCTTTGCCCTGTAGATTTGAAACCTGCTGTACTCAGAACCCTTTCTGTAATCGCACTGAAAGAGCCAATCAGACAGTCTGATTTGAAAGAATTGCGCTCAAACGCCTATGAACATATTCAAGAACTTTTAGAAAAAGGTTTAATTACGCGCACAAAGGACAAAAACGGCAGAAGTTTCAACATCAAAACCAGCCCGAAATTCGCGGAATACTTCAAGCTTAAAGGCGATACCGCGTCACTGGTTAAAGTTCTTGAAAAAGAGGGAAAAATTAAAGATTAGGCACTGAGTGCCATCCATACAGGGTTTAGCGGCTTGCGGTCAGCGTTGGATTACGTTTTATTTGCAAGAACTTTTTCGTAGAAGTCCAGATAATACTGGGCTTTTTTATCATTTCCCATTTTTTTGTACGCAAGAGCCAGATTGTAATAGTAATCAGGTTCAGTGTTTTTTAACTCAATTGCATAAAGGAGTTCGTTCTTTGCTTTTTTAAATTCGCCCATATTCAAATATGTGCAGCCTAAATTATAATAAATAATCGCAAGATCATTTTTATATTTTTTAGCTTTTAAGAAATTATCCAGCGCGAGAGAATATTTTTCTTCTGAAAAATAAAGGACGCCAAGATTATAATATGCCCTGTAATTTTTAGAATCCGCCATCAAAGCGCTTTCAAACATAAACACGGCGTCTTTAAGTTTACCTTTATCCTGTTGAATATTCCCTAGCAAAAGCCAGTTTTCGGAATTTCTGGACTCTGCAGGAATGGAAATTAAAAGGTTCATAGCCTCTTCAAGGTTATTTTGCGCATAAAAAGCACGCGCCTGACGCGACTGCTCCTCGTATGGTGAAACCTGTTTTTCTTTTTCGCCAAAGAAATTTTCGAGTTTCATATCAACGGCAAAAGTCGGAGCGGCAAGACAAATTAAACTTAAAACTGTAAAAATCTTTCTCTTCATATCAAAATTATACGACAAAAAATTTGACTTTTCAAAAAAAGATTCCATACTGTTAGTGATGTCTCTTTTACTGATAAACTTTTCGGGTAGACCTATCCCGAAAAGCACCATTAACCGCCTTTTGACTCCTTAGGCGGTTTTTTTTACGATATAATAAATTTATGAATAAACCAGAACTAAGAAAACGAGCTAAAGAAATCCGTATCGGACTGAATATTCAAGCGCTGAGTGAAGCTGTTTGCCAGCGTG
>CANAJP010000038.1 GCA_947361615.1 uncultured Candidatus Melainabacteria bacterium
CCCCCCCCCCCCCCCCCCCCCCCCCCCCCCCCCCCCCCCCCCCCCCCCCGCGGAACCGTTCCGTATAGCCTTCACTATGGCGGAGATTTTATTATCTCTAACAATCATCGGCGTGGTTGCAGCGATAACGTTGCCGTCATTAACGGGCAATATTAACGAGCGTACGTGGAACACTCAGCGAAAAGCGCTTTATGCAAGATTTAGTCAGGCGTTGCCATTGATGGACGCGTTGAACGGTTATGGAACATTTACCGCCGCAACAGGGAGCGCATCAGCAGTGGATAATTGCGCTGAAACTTTCGTTACCGCAGGGCTCGCAAAAGTATTAAAGATAAATAATATTTGCTCAGATAAACTTGAGGATTGTGGTGTTCCGAGTAAAATCAATCCTTTAGGCGGTGGTAGTGCGTTTGAGACTCCGACTGGTTTTGAGGCTTTAAATGATAGTCTTAGGAACGTTACGAAAACAAAAGCTGCCGCATTTGAGACTCAAAATGGCGAAAGTATCGTCGTGTATTATAATCCAACTTGTGTTGGGAATTTAGATGAAAAACCCTTTACTCAAGAAAGCCATGCAAATGGTGTGTTTGTTCACAAACGAGTGTGTGCGAATTTTATCTACGATTTGAATGGTACGAAAGGCCCAAATACCGTCGGCAAAGATATTGGTTTTATGACTGTAATGTATCCGTTTGACGCGCAGCTTTATGCGCCTTATCCAGCAGTTAAGCCTTTGGCGTCTATGTATGCGGTCAGACCTGCTAATAATTCAACTTCTGCCTCAAAGGCTTGTACAGATTATGATAGTGAATACCGTTTACCTAGAGTCGATGAATTGCTAGCAATGTTTATTAATAAGAAATTAATAAGTGCAAGTACTTATACCGAAAACACATTTGGATACGCTTCATCAGATTATTATGTCGGATATGATGGAAGTAAGTTTGTCGCTGGGCATACTTTGGGTCATGGGTTAATGGATGACCTACCTTTAACCAGTGCTTTATCTGTCTGGTGTGTTAAAAGATAAATGTTGTTGGTAAAGTTCAACCTTGTTTAAAAATTACGCCCTTGGTGCCTTTCGGGTATTCCCAGCCAAGGGATTTTTTTTCGCAAGCGATTTTGCACGCACCGCATTCAAGGCAGTTTTCGTAATTTACTAGTAATTCCTGACGTTCTTCCGACCATTCGTAGACGTGCGCTGGGCAGACAAATTCACAGCATTTACTTTCGCAAACCAAACAATCTGCTTGATTTGGATGAAGATGGCAGTGTGTGTCGCAATTATATTTTACTGTAGCAAGTTTGTTTTCTATATTTTCGCTCATGGTATGATAATCCCCCAAAGTATTCTCAAGAATCCCCAGATGTCTTTGAATATTTCTAATATATTACGACCCATTATGAAATTTTTCAAGAAATTCCAATATTTTTGGCGTTTAGGAATACTATCAACTGCGGTGTAGGATTCAAAAAACTCGTTGATTTTTTTGAAATAGTACCCGAAGAACGATTCGCGTCTGTCGTGCGCCGCATCCATCAGGTAACGATAAGTTCTTAAATCTTTCATAATGAATGAGTCATCAAGTTTTTCCTGATAAATGCAAAGGGTTTCTTCTGTAAAATCGTCTTTTTCGAGAGCTTCGATTGCGGTTTCTGCCGCGAGTTTTCCGCTAATCATTGCGAGGTTTGTTCCTTCCCAGTGAAGATTATCCACAAGCATTGCCGCATCGCCCGCTATCAAAACCCCGTTTGCGCAAAGCTTTGGAACTTTTTTGTATCCGCCTTCCGGTATAAGGTGTGCTGAATATTCAATCAACTCTCCGCCTTTGATTAAAGGTGCAATTGTCGGGTGTTTTTTTACGCCTTCCAGAAGTTCGTACGCTGTAATTTTATGCTCGGTAAGTTCGTTCAAGGTTATGCCAAGCCCGATACTGATTGAATTTTCGTTTGTGTAAATAAATCCCAGACCGAGTTTACCCAGCATTGAGCTTCCGAAAAGTTGGTATATACAGCCTTCGCCGTCTTCCAGATTAAACCTGTCATTGATTTTTTCTTTATCCAGTTTTATAACTTCTTTTACGCTGAGTGCAACATCTTTTGTTTCGATGTCTTCGCGAAGTCCAATTTGTCTTGCAAGAAGTGAATTTACACCGTCAGCAAGGATTACTATTTTCGCGCCGATTTCTTCAAGTTCAGTCTTAACCCCGACAACAAAATCGTCTTCTACTATAAGTTCTTTTACAACGGTTTCTTCAACTATGATAACGCCTGCTTTTTTTGCTTCTTCTGCCATCCAGCGGTCAAATTTAGCGCGAATTACGGTGTAGCTTGAAGCTTCTGCGCATTTGTTATTATAAGAAACAACGGTCGAATCTTCTTCACCTAAAATCGCGTATTTATGAGTAATATTTTTGCGTTCAAGCGGTGCAGAGGTTTCAAAATCGGGGAATATTTCTTTGGTCGGTTTTGTATAGATGGCGCCGCCAAATACGTTTTTAGCACCGGAAAATCTTCCACGCTCAATCAATATAACTTTTAATCCGGCTCTTGCGATAGTTATCGCTGCAGAAATACCTGCAGGGCCGCCGCCAACTACTATTACATCCGTTGTTGTTTCCATAATGACCTCTTCTTACATTTTTATTATAATATAAATTTTTTATTGTACAATAATAAATATGATAATTACTGCTGGTGAATTTAAAGGGCAAAAAATTGTTGCGCCGGATGAGAAGATTACGCGTCCGACACTTTCAAAAGTCAGAATGGCCGTGTTTAATACTCTTCAAGCCTTGATGGATTTTGAGGAGAAAAGTTTCTACGATATGTATGCAGGCTCCGGAATTATGGGGCTTGAAGCACTTTCGCGCGGTTTTTCTACTCTTGTGGCTTCGGAAAAAAATCCTAAAGTCGCACAAATTTTAAAAAATAATTATAAAAAATTTGCGAACCTGCGAGAAATCAAATTTTTTATGGGCGATGCTGTAAAAATCGCCTCCAAGCAAAACAGGAAGTTTGACGTTGTATATATTGATCCACCTTATTTTTCAGGAGTTTATGAAACAAGCCTTGAGGCGGTCAAAGAGATTGCGGAAATTGTGATACTTGAACACGTTGTAGATGTTGATTTTACTGAATGGGAAGTTTTAAAACAGAAAAACTACGGCGGAAAAACGATTACGTTTTTAACCCGCCGTGAAGTTTAGCCGCGGTCAAGCGGCTTTCCTAATTAGTACCGTGCTTACGGTCAGCGTTTAACGCACCACCGCCGGTCAAGGCGGTTTCTTAATTGAAATCCGTGTTGTCGTTTATCGTTTGACGCACCATACATTTCGTTCTGCTTCAGACGGAATATCGTCAAGCTGTCCCTGCCATTCATTTTCTGTTTTCATCGTGAGATTTCTTTGACCGTTATGTTAGGATTATAAAAAACAGCTATACTTTCACCGTTTTGGGTTTCAAATGCCGCTGCTTTAGTGTCTGTCATTGAGGTGTTATTAAATGTACCATTAGCACTAAGCGTCATTTCACTATTTAGAGCTGTCATTGTCACAGAAAAATCTATTAAGCTTCCACCTAATGTTGATAACTGTGATGTTATTCCGCAATCTGTTAAATGTTCACTGTCACAAATATTATTAATTTTCAAGGATATGGAAAAAGAATTAAAACTTTTAGGCAGAAGAATTGCGACTATTAGAAATGCTCGTGGACTAACTCAAGAAAAATTGGCAGAAATGGTTCAACGCTCGCCTAATCATATTTCAAAGTTGGAGATTGCAGGCACAAATCCTTCTTTTGAATTGCTTGTGCAGTTAGCAAAAGCGTTGGATGTTGAACTATATGAGTTATTTAATTTCTTCGGATGAGAATAAAATTAATTTATTATATAAGATTTATCGTGCAATAGAGGATTAAAAAAGGGGCTGAAAAGCCCCTTTTTTACACTATACCCTCTTTAACAGCTTTCACCGCGGCTTGAACCCTATCGTTTACGCACATTTTTTGTAAAATTGAGCAAACATGTGCTTTAGCTGTGTGAACACTTACGATTAATTCTTTCGCGATTTCAGTGTTACTTTTTCCGGAAACAAGATGTTTTAAAACTTCGAATTCACGCTCAGTTAACGGAACTCTGCCCTCTTGAGTGTTTTTGCAAGGGAGAAAACCTACATTTTCAACTTTTGGCAAAGACCCTAACGCTTGTGCAGCAACCATTGCGTCAATCCAGCAAACTCCGGTTGCGACATCGCGGATTACACCTGCAAGTTTTTGTGGTTCTATATCTTTCAAACAATAAGCACTTGCGCCGGAACTCAACATTGCAACAACTTCTTCGCCTCTATCGTGAGAAGTTAATGCTATTACACGTGTTTCAGGTGAAATTTCTTTGATTTTCATTGTTGCTTCAATGCCGTTCATGCTTGGAAGTCCCAAGTCCATAAGTACTACGTCAGGTTTATAGTGCTCAACGTACTTAATCCCGTCTATTGCGTTTTCAAATTCAGCGACAACTTTGATGTCAGGGTTTTCGTTCAACGCACATCTTAAACCCACACGTGTAAGTTTAAAATCCTCTACAATCACAACTTTAATCATCTGACGTTGCTCATTAGTGCTATTAGTCATAACAAAACATCTCCTCTCCTGGGTTAATTCAAGTTTCTTTACACATTTTATTTAAGTGTAAAAAAGGAGATTAATCTATAGGTAATGTGGCTATATTTTATTCCTTAAAATTCCCCGATCGGGTAATTAGCAATTAACTTTATTGCAGTAAGCAGAAATCGGGCATTCGGAGCATTTTGGCTTGATAGGTTTGCAAACATTCTGACCGTGGGTCACTAGCAATGAATTGATATCAATCCAGTATTTTTCCGGAAGCTTTCCCCGGAGTGCAAACTCTGTTTCTTCCGGATTTTTTGTGCAGATATAACCAATACGGTTAAATATTCTATGGACGTGAACATCTACACAGATTGCGGGTTTGTTGAACCCCTCTGACAAAACAAGGTTTGCGGTCTTGCGGCCAACCCCTTTGAATTTGCAAAGTTCTTCGATTGAATCCGGAACTTTAGAGTTGTAATTTTCAACCAGTTGCTTTGATAATTCAACGATTTGTGCGGCTTTGTTTGCATAAAATCCCACAGGATAAATTGCTTTGGAAAGCGTTTCAACATCACAATTAGTAAAATCTTCAGGGGTTTTGCCAAGTTCCAGCATTCTTAATGTCGCAGGATAAGTCGTCCTGTCGTTCGTCCGCAGGCTTAAAATGCACGCAATCAAAACCAGATACGGATCATCAAACGAATCCATGAGTTTTACAAAATCGCTTCGTGGCTGCTCTGCTTCTTTAAGTTTCTTAACAATTTGGTCAATATCAATCATGACTGTAATTATTGCACAATTCCCTGAAAACGCGTATAAAATACACGAAAAATTAAGTAAATTTTACATTTATTAAATTTTGTTCATAATTGGTGAAAATTTATTGTACTTTTTTTCTATTTAAAATAATATGTTGTTAAGAGTATCAACCTAAGGATTTAGATTAGGGGTTTGATGTTTGTCCTTGGGCCGGTTGGGTAAATTACACAGGCTGGTCAGAAGAATGAAAAACTAATAGATAATAAATGAGGTAACAAAAGTGGAAAATTTAGCAGATCTTTTTGCAAGAAAGGAAGATAATACAGTTCCGGCTCATAATGAGATGGAAATTCGCAGATCTCCTATTAACCCGACCAATATTAAAGTTGTCGGCGTCGGCGGTGGCGGCGGTAACGCTGTAAACCGAATGATTAAAGCTGGTTTATCAGGCGTTGAATTCTGGTTGATGAATACAGATTTACAAGTACTTGAAGGTGGACGTACTCCTAACAAAATTCAACTTGGCGCGAAATCAACTTCAGGTTTAGGTGCCGGTGGGGATCCTTCAGTTGGCGAAAAGGCTGCAGAAGAAGCACAACAAGAAATTACACAGGCTCTTGAAGGCGCAGATATGGTATTTATTACAGCCGGAATGGGCGGCGGTACAGGTACAGGTGCAGCTCCTGTTGTTGCTAAAATCGCTAAAGAACTCGGAATTTTAACTATCGGTGTTGTTACAAAACCTTTCTCATGGGAAGGTAAAAAACGCCAAAATCAAGCTGTTCAAGGCTTGGAAAAATTAAGAGAGGCCGTCGACGCTGTAATCGTTGTTCCTAACGATAAATTGTTACAGGTTGTTGACAGACAAGTTTCTCTTACTGACTCATTTATTATTGTTGACGAAGTATTGTTACGCGGTGTTCAAGGTATTTCTGATATCATCACAGTTCCTGGCTTAATCAACGTTGACTTTGCTGATGTTAAAAACGTTATGCAAGCTTCTGGTTCAGCTCTTATGGGTATCGGTCGCGGACAAGGTGAAGGCAGAGCTGTTAAAGCGGCTGAGATTGCTATTAACTCTCAACTTCTTGAAACTTCAATCAACGGTGCAAGCGGTGTTATCGTTAACATCACTGGCGGTCCTGATATGACTCTTCACGAAATCACTGACGCTGCAAACATTATACATAACGCGGTTCTTGATGATGCAACAGTTATCGTTGGTACTGCTGTTAACGAAAATATTCAAGGTGAAATTCAAGTTACTGTTATCGCAACAGGTTTTGAATTGAAAAATCAACCGGCTGAAGAAAAAACTGAAGTAAAACAGTTAAGAGCAGAAGATTTCTTCGCAAATTCATCTTTGGGTATGGGCGCACCAGCTAGCAATAATTCTATGTACTCAGGTGCAGGACTTGGCTTAAGCCAAAGTGTATCACCTGTTAGAAGAGATAGTTCAAATTTCTATAACATAGAAATTCCGGACTTCTTAAAAAAATAGCTTGAAAAAGAGCCTATTTTGTGGCTGGTATGAAAAAGATTACGGGAAATTCAAAAGAATTTCCCGTTTTTTGTTATTTTCTAAATAAAGAATTGAAAAGTTTGCTCGCGGGGTTGTTTTGATTGAATTCAAGTGAATTTCCTTGTGCGCCTAAGATTTTGAGAAGGTCTGCGCTTCTTTCTGTCTCGGTCGGATATTCTTCGCGAATTTTTATTAATTCATCGTTATCAAGAAATTTTCCGCCGCAGAAGTAGCATTCGTCGATTTCAATTTTTCTGTGTACGCTGCTGAAATTTTTAACCATATTGCCCCCACATACCGGGCAAATTCTTGTTTTGGACTGGTCGACTTCAATAAAATTTTTGTCTTTTAGGGTTTCAATGATTTCGTCAATATTTTCATGTTGTTCGTCAAATTTTTCAAATTCTCTATTGTCAAAATATATTCCGCCGCAACCGTTTACACATACGTCGAGGTTGCATTTTTGCTCAGGCATGTAAATTTTAACCATTTCTTTGCCACAGGCAGGGCAGTTTATAATTTTTGTAGTATCAGCCATTTTTAAATTCTCCTTTTTTTAGATTTTAGCATTACTTGAATATTTCGACCTCGTACAATTATTTGAGATTTGTGGCTTGACTGCGGTCTGTCTGTATTATAAACTTGAATTTATGAATAAGGTAAATATAATTGGAGCCGGTTTAGCCGGTTCAGAAGCGGCGTTGCAGCTGGCAAAACGTGGAATAAAAGTAGATTTATATGAAATGCGTCCTAAAAAAATGACAGGAGCGCATAAGACCGAAAAGTTTGCTGAGTTTGTTTGTTCAAATAGTCTCGGCTCACATGATATTAGTAATGCGAGTGGACTTTTGAAACGTGAAATGCAACTTTTAGGCGGTGAGTTGATAAATATTGCGTTTGAATGTCAGGTGCCTGCAGGCGGAGCGCTTGCGATAGATAGAGAACTTTTTAGTGAAAAAGTTACAGAAAAAATTCGTTCTAATGACAATATTACCGTTCATCATGAAGAAATTACGAAAATCCCTGAGGGGCCGACGATTATCGCCTCTGGCCCGCTGACAAGTTCAGATTTTGCAAATGCAATTAAAGATTTTACGCAGAGTGAACACCTGTATTTTTTTGACGCTATTGCGCCGATAGTTGAGGTGGATAGCATTGATTTTGACAAAGCTTTTTATGCAAGCCGCTATGACAAGGGCGAGGCGTCTTATATTAATTGCCCGATGAATAAGGAAGAATATGAGAAATTCTATGATATCCTTACGCATGCTGAAAAGATTGAACTGAAAGAGTTTGAAAAGGGCGCAAAATTTTTTGAAAGTTGCCTGCCGATTGAAGTTATAGCCTCACGCGGAGTGGATACCTTGCGTTTTGGGCCGATGAAGCCTGTCGGTTTAATTGATAAGCGAACAGGTGTTGAAAATTATGCGGTAGTTCAGTTAAGACAGGATAATTCCGCTAAAACGCTTTATAATCTTGTGGGTTTTCAGACAAATCTCAAGTGGGGTGCGCAAAAAGAACTGTTGCAATCAATTCCGGGGCTGGAAAATGTTAATATCGTGAGATACGGTGTTATGCATAGAAATACGTTTATTAATTCACCGAAGCTTCTTAATGCAACGTTGCAGACGCGCACGAGAAAAGATTTGTTTTTCGCTGGTCAAATTACAGGCACCGAGGGTTACACAGAATCTATCGCCTCAGGGCTTCTGGCGGGAATAAATATAGCACGATTTATTCAGGGTGAGGAGTTGTTGGAACTTCCGACTACCACAATTCTGGGGGCTTTAACCCATTATATAAGCGATGAAAATCATACAAAGTTCCAGCCGATTAATTCAAACTGGGGAATTTTAGAACCTATTGAGCTTCCTAAAAAAGAGCGTAAAAACAAAAAACTCAAAAACGAATTGCTTGCTAAACGCTCAATTGAAAGTTTAAATGTATATCTAACGTGACCGTTAGCCCGTAAGCCAATTATGGAGGCGGCTCAGCCGTTGCTAGAAAATATTCTTTGAACCGTCGTTTGAAGTTTTAGGCTTCTCGTAATAGACTCTTGCAGGGAAACTTTTTGTCGTTAATTCCTGTACAACCGTGCGCGCTTGTTCTGATGTAGAATATGAGCCTATCTGGATTGTGTAAACGTTATCAACAAGTTTCACAAATGCGTTTTGTCCTAGGGATGTTTCTCGCAGAATTGACTTTGCAAGCTGTGCCTGTTCTGCTGTCTGGTATTTACCAACAAGAACTTTATAGTCGGAAGATTTTTGAATCGGAACAGTGCTGTTTTGAATAGCTGCGATTTTTTTGTTTAATTCTTCCGGAGTTTGCTGTGTTACGGCAGGTTGCTCAGGTTTAGCAGGTGTAGCTGTAACCGGAACAGGTGCCTGTGTCGGTTTTTGTTCAAGTTTTTGCGGTTCTGTTAGGTTTTTAGAAATTATGTCCTGAACTTTATTTTTTAATTCATCGTTTTCTTGTTTTTCTTCTGGTTCAGAGGCTTTGCGCGTGCTTGGAAGTACGACTTTTTCTTCAAGTGCATCGTTGAAAATTTCTTTTTCTTTCTGACGTTGAAGTTCGCCGGAAGCCATTGAGTCGTTGAACTGGATAAGTTTTAATCTATCGTCAATCGTTCCTTTAGGTTCTTCAACAGAGTCTGTTGTTGCAGGAGCATTGCTGCCGATTTCCATATCAACTTTTGGTGTCATTTTCTTTGCAATTTGAAGGAATAATAATGACATCAGAAAAAACAAGCAAACAAAAGTTATTGCGGCTTCGCCCAGTTGACGGGTGTTTTTTTCTTTTTTGCGTTTTACTGCCGCTCTGTTTCTCTCTCTAAATTCTTCAAGTGCTTTTTGTTGAACTTGCTCCACTCTTGGCATAAAGTTTAAACTCCTCTGACTTTTGTGCTTGCCATAACGATATCATTAATTTCTTGAGAATATTTTAGCATGATTTCTTCTGCAAAGCAATTAATATCGTGGATACCTAAATCGCTTTCTAATCCGACGGTTGGAATTGGTGTCCCGTCTGATGTGATATTCAAACCTGTGTGGATGAGCGTTGAGGTTATTGATTTCGTGGCAATGGAGACTGATAATTTTTTGCCGTTTATGAAAAGGTCGTCTCCCTCACGAACCACTAAAATTCCGCGTCTTTCAAGGGCTTCTTTAATAATACACATTAAAAGTCTTTGTCGGAAAACACCTTCAACAAGTTCAACGTTGAATTGTTCGGATATAAAGCTTAGCATTGATTTGCTGTAGATTGGTTCGTTATTGATAACGTCTTCAATATCAACCATTTCTGTCAATTTTACTTCGCATTCGCCAATAAATGCTACAATAGCGTCGCCTTGAATTTTATAATTTTTATAAATCCAGTGCGGGCAAAGTTGATGGCCCTCATATTTAACGGGTTCTTTTATAAATAGGGTTTTCATAATTAATCCTCAAAAAGTTCTTTAATATAAACGGTGTCATTATTTGCTATTAAAGCTCTTTTAAGTCTAACACAAGACTCGCATTTTCCGCAATGTTTTTGTGTATTTGCGTAACAACTGTTTAACAATTTAAGCGGGGCGTTGTGAAGAAGTGCAAGTCTAACGATTTCAACTTTGTCAGAGTCTATGAGCGGGGCGACGACTTTGGGCTGAACACGTGTTGAAAATTCAAACTCAAGATTGACGCGTTCAATAAACTCTTTTGTATTGTCGGGGAATGTTTGTGCTTCTTCCTTGTTCGCGCCGATAATAATATTTGTGTAGCCTTCAGAGTCGGCAAAAGCGCCTGCAATATTCAAAAAAAGCCCGTTTCTGTTTGGAACCCATACGGATTTTGCTGATTCGACTTCGTTTTTAAGGGCGTCGCCGGTTGGAACATCTTTGTCACTGCAAAGCGCTGTGCGGGTGATTTTTTTCAACCAATCGAGTTTGATAACTTTATGTTGAAGCCCGTAATGTTTTGCGATTTTCGCAGAAGCTTCGATTTCTTTGGCCGCTGATTTCTGCCCGTAATCGAATGTGAGCGCAAGGGTAACGTTTAATTTTTCTCTCACAAGTGCCAAACTCAAGACTGAATCCAGCCCGCCTGAGAGCAAAATTATTGACTTAGTTTCGTTTTCTGACATCGTATTCCTCTTCATACTCTTCTATTAAATTTTTAGCTTCTTCCTTAAGCGTGTCAGGGTAAATCGGTAAACTTATAACCTCATCCAGAATGTCGCGTCCGTCAAGATTATAAAGTGCAATAAGCGCATTTTTTCTTACCTCTTCGTCGTTGTCTTGAAGCAGAGGTTTTATCGTTTCTGACGCTTTCGGGTTTTCGCTGTTCATAATCGCTTCGATTGCAGAAATTCTAACCTGTGCAGAATCATCCACAAGTGAATTCTTTAGTGCTGAAAACACAAATTCACTGCTGCCGAGTTTCCCGAGCGCTTCAATAACGCGTTCTTTCAAAAACGTAAATCTGTTTAAAATTCCTTTGCTTGAGTTCAAAATGTTCACAAGCGGTTCAATCGCGCGAACATCACCAATAAGCCCCAGTGCGCATGCAGCCGATTCTTTCACATATACAGAACGTTCATTCTGGTCGGTCACAACTTCAATAAGAGGTGCAACTGCGTATCTGTCGCCAAGTTTGCCTAGAGCGTCCGCGCAGGCAAGGCGGATTTTATAATTTTCTTCTTTGTTATTCAGGCAATAAAGCAAAGGGGTTACCGCTTTAGTGTCTTTAAGATGTGCAATGGCCTTTGCGCTCATCGCACGAACATTAATAAAATTATCTTTTTCTTCCTGTGAACATTCAAAATTATTTTTCATCAGTAAAATATCGAGAAGTGCGTCAAGTGTCGAATTGTCGCGAATTTTGTCTGCGCATCGGATAGTGTGCATTAGAATTTCAGAGTTTTTAACGTTGGATAAAATATAATTGTAAATCAAAACGAGTTCATCGCGTGTGTAATGTTTTTCAAGCGTGATAATTTTTCTAATGGAACGCGATATGTTTTTAAGTTCCACCAGTCCGCATTTTTGCATTACATCCGCAAAATCCACCATTACATATACCCCTCATTTGATTAAAATATACTATAAATATGATAAAAAGGCAACCGGCGATAAATGTATGCGTCATCCTGAACTTGATTCAGGATCTGTCCAACATCACTTTTTAATATAATCGAAAGAAAAATTTGAAATTTTGAAGTTAGATTTATTGTTGAAGTTTTATTATTTCCCCGCGGACAGCTGGATAGATGCTGAAACAAGTTCAGCATGACATTATGTGCTGTATTTACTTTTCTTTACAAAGAAGCAATTTATGTGCGATAAAAAACTTTATATATATAAGGTTAGTAAAAGGTTAATTTTAAGGTAGGTTTACTATGAGTGTAAACGGTGTTACATCGAGTACATATCTGAATTATGCCAAACGAATAGGGCGTGTATATTTGCATTCGACATTCGGAACAGGCATGGATGAATTTATGAGTTCCATGGATAAATCAATATTCGGGAAATGTCCGCCTAAAAAACACTGGTACAGCAACCCGTATAATGGTGCAGACTGGAGTAACTTGGGTACGAAATTTAAAGACGGATTCCGGGCAATTGAACAGCATGAAGCAGCGTTAAGGAAAGCTCATGGTGGAAGCTGGTTAAAAACATTCTGGCATCAGGTGAAAACAACCCCTAAAACTATATGGTCAGAAGCTACAAAAGGTTATAATGCATCAAAAGCCGCGGGAAAAATGGGTTTAGGTGGCGGTATCAAAGGTTTGGGAACCGGCTTGATGAAACGTATGCCATTAATCGGAGGTTTGATAGCTGTGGCGACCCAGCTTCCGAATGTTTTTAGTGCATTTACTTCAAAAGAAGGTGGTGTCGCAACTGGATTACTTGAAACGGGCAAGGCTGTCGGAAAGCTCGGACTTGAAACTGCAGGCTTTATGGTCGGTCAGGCGTTAATCCCAATACCTTTTGTTGGCGGTATTATTGGTAGTATTGCCGCCGGCTGGCTCGGTGAAAAAGTTTTAGGTAAAAGCTTTACCGAAAAACAAGCCGAAGCCAATGGTGAATCCACTGCGGTTCCGGGCTGGACTCCATTTATTGCACAAAGTGAAACACCGCAAACCGGCGGGGCCGACGCCGGAGGGTATCCTAAATGGACGCCAATTAAACCGACAATGACTGATGAACAAATTTATCAGGCTGCACAATATCTTAATCGCGGAGTTTATACTTCATAAAAGCGGGTTTATATAACCCGCTTTTTACAATAATTTAAACTACCGCTTGAAAATATTTCGTTGTTTTACTATAATTACGATAAGTTAGATATTAAAAATGAGAGGGGATATTTCCGTGAATACATATATGACAGAAGGCGTAGGAAAAAGAATAGTAGATGCATTGAAAAAACAGAGTGAAAATGAACTCACAAACCAAACCTTGAGCCAGCCAAATGTAGAAACGGCTGAAACCTTTGTTCAGGCTGATTATACAGAATTAAATGCTATTACACCGGAACAGATGTTTATGGGTGAAACAAATTATACACCGGCTCCGCAGCCTGCTGTCCAACCTGTGTTTAATACACTTAACTCCCAACCGCAAAATAATATTTATACACAGGTCAATAATAGTTTTCAAACAGATTTAAATGATCTCGAGGTTCCTGCAAATGTTGCAATCCTTAGACAATTGATTTCACAACTTCCTAGCGGCGTTTCACGTCAGGCCGGTGCGCTCGTTATTAAACAAACAATGGAAGCTCTGGGGATTTCTATGAAATCCGTGCTTCAAGAAGCACAACAATTGCAAGAAAATATAAATATTTCCGCAAGAGATTGTCAAAATAGCATTCTTGAATGCAAAAAACAAATTAATACTCTTGAAGCTCAGGTTCAAAAATATCAAAAACAATCAGCATCATTGAATGATATTGTTAGTTTGTTTCTTCAGATAAATTAATAACGGAATGTTGATTGAATATCTCTATCGAGCATGCCTCTAGCAGATTCGTATTCAGTCATAACCATTCGTAACTGGTTCTGATAATTAACCATCTGTTGATCGAGTCTTTGTTCAAGCAGTTTCATCTTTGCCTGCCGTTGTTGTAGTGTCTTGACAATAGGAGATTCTGAGTCGTAGTCAGTACCGACTTGCATTAAATCATCATTTGATGACATCAAGTTCATTTTTGCTTGAGTAATCAATTGGATTTTGTATTCCAGATCACATTTTAGACCCGTTAAATACTGTAAACGCATTGACGCTACTAACACACCCATACACTTTTTCCTTATCTTGTTTCGTTAAGATTGGACCCTTTCAAAAACGTGTGCTGGCTGTTCTTTGCAATTAACTGTTCCATTTTCATCAGCTGGTGCTGGTGGTAATTCAACCTGTATTGTGCCATTTTTAACTTTTTTCTCATTGTTAAAAAATCTCTGACACCGTCCATGATTGACGCAACAAACGCTTTAACAGGGCTTTTTCTTATAATAAAGTTTCTTGAATATATTAAGAAATCAACGATTCTTTTAATATTCATCTCTAAAGTTTCACGAAGCATTACAGTTCCTTTACACTTTAGACCTACAAATATATAAAAACTTGCTTTGCACAAATATTGCGTTTTTAAAGATTCATGTTACAAGTTCTTTACATTTATAAGCCAAATCTGTCTTACGTTTGTACATGCTTTATCGGTAGAAAAAGAAAAAACTTTAATAATTTTATTATATATTTTGAACAGCTTTGCTGTCGCCCTCGATGGATTCTTTAAGCATCTTTTTAACAACATCACCTTGAGTGTCAAGCATTTTACAAACAGTTTCAATATTACGAACTTTGTTTGTTAAAATTGTATCGGCGTTTGTTGTAACGTTTCCGGTAATTCTCTGGTACGCAGAAAGCGCAGCAGATGAAGTACCTTGCATTAAGTTCCCCATAACGAGTGCAGGAAGTCCGTATTCGCCAAGATAAGGCGCAGCTGATTGCATAATTCCGCCCCATCCGGAGATTAAACCGGCAACAGGAAGAACAAGGTTTTTAGCAAATCCAAAACCACTTGCTGTTCCAACGCCGTAAGCGCTTGCGCTGGCTACGTTAGCGATACTGCTTGCGATACCTGAGGCACCGCCTGTTACAACGCCTGATGTAGAAGTTCCCCAGCCTGAAATCGGTGACGCTCCACCGGTATAAAAGCCTGAGTTCCCAAATAATGACGCCGCTCCGCCAGGGAACCCTGAATAATTATAAAGTGAATCAATACCATAGGAACTTCCGCCTGAAACACCTGAGTGGTAAGATGTTCCGGCAACGTTCATGATTTCTGATGAACCGAAAGTGGTGGCAAAGTTTGACGGAGAAAATAAGGTCGCCATGTTATATAAAAAACCGCCTGTGCCTTCCCAGCCTGTGCCTGCGCCTGTTCCAGAAACAGTGATATCTCTTAATTTATCATAAGTTTCCCACAACTGCGCTTTGGCCTCACTGCCTGCAGAGCCGAATTTGTTTGCTATTACTAAATAACTATCATTTTTGTATGACATATTAACCTCATTTTAAGTTTAAAAGTATTAAGCGACATTATGAACTGAATGTTTTGAATGTACTTTCGACGTTTTTGTCAATAACTTTAGCAACTGCTTCCATTTCTGTTTGAAGTGCGTTTTGTTCTGTATCAAGCTGTTTTAATCTCAATTCAAGAGTTCTATCCTCTTCTTGAATAATTTTAGTCTTTGCGTTGATATCTTCTACTGCTTTTTCATATTGTGCTTTTTCGTATTCATATTGATTCATTGCGTCTTGATAAGCCGCTTGATCTGTAACAGTTTCAGTATTAACAACAAATTTGGCGGTAGAATTTTCATAACTAATAGATGTCATTCTGCCGGTGTCATCGTATTCAACAAACGCATTTTCGGTTGTTGAAATCTTGGTTTTAATAGCTTCTGCATAATAAGTGTTCAGATTTGCTTGAAATTCACTAGGATTTGCGGCATTCATTCCTGAGTTTGCGCTTGCAAGAAGTTCTTCTTCTGTTGCAAAATATGTTCTACCGTAGCTTTCGTATGTATAAATATTTTCAGCAGTGGCAATTTTGTCTTCCGGATTATTTTTGCGAATTTGTTCCAATGCTAATGCTAAAGTTTTATCGTAACCTTCAGCTTTTTCATCAGCTACATATTTGTTAAGCTTAGTATTACCTATGAAAGTAGGAACTTGTGTTCCATCTTCTAATGTTTCAGTTCTTACCTGCGGGTTAATTTTAGTGTTTCTAACGCCGGTGAATACATCAGAGTAGTGGTAGTGTGTGACTAAATAATTATAGTCGGAAGATGAGTCAGAAAGTTCTGTTAAACTTTCGATGGCTTCTTCAACATTACCATCCTGATATGTGTATTGAACGGTTGT
>CANAJP010000039.1 GCA_947361615.1 uncultured Candidatus Melainabacteria bacterium
GATTGAGTATTTGTATTTTTTTGTGTGGATTTGATTTGGTTTTTAATATTTTATTGTAACGCCCAATTAAAAACCCCAATTTGGCCCCCCCCCCCCCCTGTCAAAGTTAATACATTTCTTTGGTTCATAAATTCCATCCTTTCTTTTAATACATAATCATTATGTACTATATTGTAAAAGTTGTCAACTTGAATATTTATGTTATTATTAATTAAACGGAGGAAAATATGCATACAGAAGAAAGAACTTTTATTGCCGTTAAACCTGACGGAGTAAGAAGAGGATTGATTGGGGAAATCTTAAGACGTTTTGAAGCAAAAGGCTACAAAATTATAGGCTTAAAAATGTTACAGGTTACAAACGAACAGGCTGCCGCTCATTACGCAGAACACGAAGGCAAACCGTTCTACCCTCGTTTAATAAAATATATCCAAAGCGGGCCGATTGTTGCTATTGCACTTAAAGGCTATAACGTTGTTGCAGGCGCACGCCACATGATGGGTGCAACTGACCCCGATAAGGCTGAAGTCGGAACAATGAGAGCCGATTTTGCACAGGTCAAAGAATATAATATTGTTCACGGTTCTGACAGCGTTGAAAGCGCAGAAAGAGAACTCGCCATCTACTTCCGTCCGGAAGAACTTTTTGAGGGTGCAAAATCTATGTCAGAATTAGTCGTCGAAAGCCTCGACGCGGATTATTAAGGTAAACAATGAACGGCGAAGAAAAATATTTTAATTATACACTTGTTCATAAATGCCAGCAATCCGGTGCGCGCGCCGGCGTTTTTGAAACCCCGCACGGGATAATAGAAACACCTGTTTTTATGCCTGTAGGAACAAATTCGGCTGTAAAAACACTTACAACGGATCAAATTTATGACACAGGAGCGCAGATTATTCTATCAAACTCCTACCACCTATATTTACGCGCAGGCACAAAACGTATACGTAATTTTGGTGGTATTCACGGCTGGATGAATTGGCACAGACCTGTCTTGACAGATTCAGGTGGGTTTCAGGTATTTTCGCTCTCTAATTTGAGAAAAATCACCGAAGACGGCGTTGAATTCCGCGACCCGAAAGACGGTAGTAAGCATTTTATTTCGCCTGAAAAATCAATGGAAATTCAACAGGATATCGGCGCAGATATCATAATGGCATTTGATGAATGCGCCCCATATCCCTGTGACCACCAGCACGCTAAAAAGGCAATGGAGCGCACACACCGCTGGCTTGAACGCTGTGTTAAAGCAAAAACCAACCCGCGTCAGGCTTTATTTCCGATTGTTCAAGGCGCGTTTTTTGATGACTTACGCAAAGAAAGCGCGCGGATAATTTCACAATATGACGCTGTTGGTTACGCAATTGGCGGAGTTAGCGTCGGCGAACCTGCAGATGTCAAAAATTATTTTGTAAAACTAACAGCCCCACTTTTGCCTGAAAACAAACCGCGCTACCTTATGGGTGTCGGAACCCCTGAGGATTTACTCGACGGGATTAAAAACGGCGTTGATATGTTTGATTGCGTGCTTCCAACGAGAAATGCACGCCACGGTTCTTTCTTCACGTGGGAAGGTAAAAGAAATATCAAAAATAAAGCGTTTGAGGATGACGCAGGGCCGCTGGATTCGCAATGTGATTGTTATGCCTGCAGAAATCATTCAAAAGCATACATCCGCCACCTTTTCCGCTGCCAGGAAAACACAGCAGCAACGCTTCTGTCGATTCATAATACAAAATTCCTTGTCGACTTTGCAAAAAAAGCCCGTCAGGCAATTTTAGAAGACAGATTTGACGATTTCTACAACGAACACTATGAAAAGTTAGTAAAATAACGGCGGGTATAAAACCCGCCGTTTTTATTATCGCTTAATACATCTTACCGATCTGCCAAAGGTTTTACTACCAGCGTACCAATAACTGGAACCGGCAGGGGAGTCATAATAAAAAGTCCATACACTGTTTTCAGAGCTATAGAGAGAACTTGACCAATATCCTTTGTTGGGTTCAATATCAATCAAGCCGTGATTTATCACCATAGCTGCCAATTCTTCAATGTTTGGAAGCCTACTATCAGGATTTTGCGCTGTACAAGCCTTAGACGCACCATAATAGTCCGTACTTGCATTATTGTTAGCATTAACGGTTGCAGAAGGCATAGGAGCAACAACTATCGGATCAGTTGCGTTAAAAATTGTCATAAATCCCATATCTTTTCCGATAGTATTTGGCCCTTTACTGCCATTCAAGTCATAAATAAGGTTCACGCACATAGTTGCTTCAGGGAATCCAAAGATTCCACCGCTTGAAGTACGTTCCACGTCTAGCGTACTGGCCCTGCAAGCTTGATTGTAGAAGGCTACAATACTTTCGCCGTTCTGGGTTTCAAACGCAGCAGCTTTTGTATCCATTGTAGAATATGAAGAATTGGAAAAAGCAGTACTACTAAAATTACTGTCCAAAAGGTAAAGAGTGTTTGGCATACTCATAGAAGCAGCTTTTATCGTTGTAAAACTTGAAACAATACCACAATCGGATAAATGGTTACTATCACAGATGTTATTAATTTTCATTACTTTAGAAAGTCCGTCGGCGATAAAAGTTTCCGTTGCAGTATCAACTGCATCACTTGCTCCCTCAGAACTTGCGCCTTTAACCACACCATACCCGTTTAATGCAGGCATAAGTGCAACAGCCTGCGACATTCTTGCATAAAGCGCTTTTCGCTGCGTGTTCCATGTGCGCTCGTTAATGTTACCCGTCAATGACGGCAATGTTATCGCTGCGACTACCCCGATGATTGTGAGAGATAACAGGATTTCAGCCATTGTGAATGCTGTTTTAGTGAGGAGTGAGGAGGCATGAGTGAGTGGTTCTTTATGCGCGCTTCGCGCGGGGTTATACCTCTTTCTGTCATGCTGAACTTGTTTCAGCATCTGGCCAACGTTGAATTCTACCGGTGGCGCTTGACAGATCCCGAAACGAGTTCGGGATGACAATTTGGTGCGTAACGCCCCACTAACTATACCCGAAAGCGCTGTCCAGGCGCTCGGTTCCCTATATGGATAGCCTTCAAGGCTCCCCCCCCCCCCCTGCATTAGTTAATACATCTTTGTTTTTCATAAGTTACATCCTTTCTGTTCCCATTATGTACTATGTTTTGACAGATGTCAATATTTGTAATAACATTTAAGAATGAGTTTAGATAGCGTAATTGACAGCTTACTGTCGCCGGTAGCCGATAAAATTTCAAGCCTAATTTTTTGCTCCGTAACTATTGGGGGAGTAAAGGTTGAGCTTCTTGTCGCGCTTTTAATCACCGCGGCATTATACTTCACGCTTCGTTTGAAGTTTGTCGGTGTGTGGGGTTTCAAACACGCCATCCGCTTAATAGCAAAACGCTACGAGCACAAAGATAATTTTAAACGTCAAAAAAAGGGAGAAGTTTCATCATTTCAGGCTTTGACAGCGACGATTTCAGCATCAGCCGGAATAGGTAACGTTGCAGGTTCCGCAGCGGCTGTTTCCATCGGTGGCCCCGGGGTAATTTTCTGGATGATTATCGCTGGTTTTTTTTCAATGGCGTTAAAATTCGCAGAAGTTTTACTCGGATTAAAATTCCGTAAAATCAATAAAGACGGTACCGTTGCAGGCGGCCCGATGTATTATATTCTAGGCGGTCTTAAAGGCAAATATCTTGCGCCTATTGCACCGCATCTGGCTAAAATCTATGCATTATGCTGTATTTTTGCAATGATTGGCGGCTGGAACTTATTCCAGATTAACGCCATGACCGCTCAGATTACAGAGGTTACAGGCGGAGAAAACAGTTTCTTTGCAGGCCAAAGCTGGATTTTGGGGCTTATAGTCGCGGTTATAACTTTTGTCACTATCATTGGCGGTATAAAAGCTATAGGAAAATTTACCTCAAAAGTGACGCCGGTTATGTGCTCACTTTATGTAATTTCCGCATTCATAATTTGTGTGGCAAATATTCACCACATACCTGAAACTATTGTTACTATTGTAAAAGAAGCGTTTGAGCCAAAAGCCATTGAGGGCGGAATGTTCGCTTGCTTACTCTGGGGTTTCAGACGTGCAATGTTCGCGAATGAAGCAGGTTTAGGCACCGCGCCGATTGCATTTTCTGCCGTTAAAACCTCAAAACCTGTTGCACAAGCTTTTATCGCAATGCTTCAACCATTCGTTGACACCGTTATCGTAGGTTCTGCAACTGCATTCATTATCGTTGTTTCAGGTGTTTACCTGCAGAACACAGGACTTGCCGGAATTGAATTAACCTCAAAAGCTTTTGGAAGCGTTTGTCCGTTCTTCCCGATTCTCTTAACATTTATGGCAAGCTGTTTTGTACTATCCACAATGCTTTGCGGCTCATACTACGGGGTTAAAAGCTGGACATTTTTATTCGGCGATACAAAATTGACAACCCGAACTTTTCAGGTAATATATTGTTTATTCATAATAATAGGTTCGGCTATGAATTTCGAAAGTATCATCAATTTATCTGATGCTTTCACACTATTTTTGGCAGTACCTAATCTATTTGCAGTATTTTTGCTGTCAAACCTTGTAATTAAAGAACTTACGAGATATTGTAGAAAGTATAATATAGGAATATATAGCAGTAAGGAGACACTTAATGATGAAGAGAGAATGTTTGGACATAGTAGAGAAGAAATGTCAAAGCTGTAAGTCTTGCGCTCTAGGTGCAACACGTACTAATTTGGTATTCTCAGACGGAAACGCTGAAACAGCTAAGATAGTTCTTATCGGCGAAGCTCCGGGCGAAACAGAAGATTTGGAAGGCACTCCGTTCGTAGGTCGTGCAGGCCAATTGTTGAACGATTTTTTAGCAGAAGCAGGAATCTCAAGAGAAGAAGATTTATATATTATTAACACAGTAAAATGCAGACCACCTGAAAACAGAGTTCCAACCGACTTGGAAAAAGCTTGCTGCAGCAAATTCTTAAAAGCACAAATCGACATCATTAAACCTCAAGCAATTGTTCTTTGCGGTGCAACAGCGTTAAAATCATTTGTTGAACTCGACAAGAAAACAACAATTTCAAAAGTTCGCGGTCAATGGATGACAGTAACTGTTGATGGCGTTGACTACAGAGCAATGACAATCTTCCACCCGTCATACTTATTGAGAAACCACTCAATGGAAGAGGGTTCACCAAGAAGATTAATGCAACAAGACCTTGCAGAAATCAGAAACCAAATCTTAGGTGACAAAGTTTGGTCAAACAATAATGAATGCGCTTGCGTTTAAGCTTAAACGACAGATTAAGATCTAAAAGTATCGGAGCCGAAATCGGCTCCGATACTTTTATTATTCATATTATCCACTACCATCGTTTAATGCAACGAACTTCTCTAGCAGCTGGCCTGTCGCCGGTTGATCGTTCACCCAAACCAATTCCAAAAATATAAGCATGGTCTGCATCTATAACGGAAGATGTCCAATAACGTCCATCATTCATGTCGATTAATGCTTTATTTACGAATAACGCAACCATTTCATCTCTGTTTGGAACACGATATTCACGATCCTGCTTTGTACATAATTTTGAAACATCAGCCTGTTTTGCCGTCCCAGCGTCACTCATGTGCGGAATCGCTGTAACTACTGAAGAATCCAGTGAATATAATGCGGTGATAAAGCCAATATCTTTACCAACAGTGTTAGGGCCTTTAGAACCATTTAAATCATAAACAAAATTGGCACAAATTTTAGGTTGAACCGCTTCGCTTCTCTCCTTTATTTCCAGATCGGATATACAGTTAGGATTGTAAAATGTTAAAATACTTTCACCATTAGCAGTTTCAAACGCAGCAGCTTTTGTATCTAACTGCGAATAGGACAAGGAAAAGTTATAAACATCTCTTTTATTAACCGAAGTCATGTCAGAATTTAATTCAGACATTTTAGTTGGAAGTGCTATATTAGAGCCATGCATAGTTGTAAATGTTGTTGGAATACCGCAATCTACAAGATGTTCGTTGTCACAAATATTATTAATTTTAAGAACTTTAGAAAGTCCTGCCGTTATAAATGTTTCAGCAGCGGTGTCAACAGCAGAAGCAGAGGAAGTTGCGGCGGTTAAAGTTCCGTAACCGTTCAACGCAGGCATTAAAGATATTGCCTGAGAAAAACGGGCATAAAGTGCTTTACGTTGAGTATTCCATGTCCGTTCGTTAATATTGCCTGTCAAAGATGGCAGAGTTATCGCTGCGACTACACCGATGATAGTCAATGACAGTAGTATTTCAGCCATAGTAAAGGCGTAACCGTAAGCCAGTGAGCAAAATAAGGGAGCGCGATGACCCGCGCCCGCCATGGTAAAAGCGTATTTCATAGTCCATCCTTTCATTTTATATGCTATTACACGCGTGTAATGATTTATTTTCATTATACCACTACTATTACATGTATGCAATACAAGGATAAAGAAAATCTTTTAAAATTAGGGAAACGTATAAAAGAACTGCGACTGAAGCAATCAGGTTCACTCAACGCATTCGTTATGAATAAAGGCGGCTTAACAACTGCTTCGTGGAGCAGAATAGAAAACGGGAAATTCGATGCTAAATTTTCAACGATAATAAAAGTTGCCGCAATGCTTGGTATAAGTATAATTGATTTACTTCAAGGTCTAGAATTTGATTATACTTTTGATGAATAAAAAGCGGAGCCGATTTTGGCTCCGCCTTTTTCTATCTTTGAATACACATTGTTCCATAAGAGGAATCTGCACCATAAGAATTATATCTTAGCCCCCACCATCGGTTTATATGGTAAGGGTTTTTGCCTTTTTCCACCAAACTATCCCCACCCCAAATGCCATCAAGGTAACCGTCAAAAACCTGTTTGCCGACAACAGGTTGGTTAACAAAAATTGAGCCGACTTCATCTAGCGTCGCTTGTCTTAAATTATCACCGAGGGTTTTGCAAACCTTTTTACTTTCTTCAAAAGGCAAACCTTTAGGACTTCTAATCAATGGAATAGGCATAACTACAGAAGAATCAGAGGAATAAAATACACTCATAATCCCAATATCTTTTCCGACAGTATTCGGGCCTTTGTTTCCGTTTAAGTCAAAGATAAAATTGGCACATAAATCATGCCCGACATAAGATCTCAAGCGTCCATCAATTTTCCAATTTCCTAAACAAACTGGATTGTAATAAACCGCAATACTTTCACCGTTAGCGGTTTCAAACGCGGCAGCTTTAGTTGGTTTAATGCCTGACATTTCATGTCCATCGTATCCGCCTAAACCGTCTAACTTCAATGGCAAAGAAGTAACACTGCCGTACATAGTGGTTATTTTTGAAGATATACCACAATCAGCAAGGTGTTCTGAGTCACAAATATTGTTAATTTTCAGGACTTTAGCAAGTCCATTTGTTACAAAAGTTTCAGCCGCAGTATCTTCAATTGTAGAAATACTTCCGTCGGAATCTGTCTCTTGAGTAAATTTACCATACCCATTAAGCGCCGGCATAAGGGCTATAGCTTGAGTAAATCTAGCATATAGGGCTTTTCTCTGGGTATTCCAGGTCCGTTCATTAATGTTGCCCGTTAATGCTGGCAACGTTATTGCTGCAACTACACCAATAATTGTTAGAGATAATAAGATTTCCGCCATCGTTAACCCAATCCGGAACGGTTGAGGACGCCCCCCCCCCCCCCGTATGAGATAATACTTTTCTGTTTTTCATATTTTCCATCCTTTCTTGAATTCTTGCCATTGTCTAATTGTAGAGGTGGCTCAGCCACTCCATCCTTTCTTAATCTATTATGCAACATTTTTGAGATTTAGTCAAGACTATAAAATCTCAAAAATCCCCTCCGAATATGTCGGGTGCGCAAAGCAGATTTCACGAAGTTTTTCGGCCGGAATTTTATTTTGTATAGCGATTAAAACCTGATGTATTAATGAAGACGCCTCTTTTGAAACAATATGCGCGCCGACAATCAATCCGTTTTGACAAAGTAGTTTTATAAACCCGTCGGTGCAGTTATCACAATGAGATTTGCCAAGCGCAGAGATAAGAATAGAAGCTTTTTCAAAAGTTCCTGCTTCTAAATCCTGTTCTCGCGCACCAACCCACGCAATTTCAGGGGTTCCATAGATTACAGATGGAACAAGAGTTTCATCAAACGCAACGCCGTCGACAACACGTAAAGATTCTTTTATTGCGCAATGCGCAAGCTGAATTCCGCCTGAAACATCGCCTAAATACTCCACGCCCTCAAGTTTTTCACAGAGGTTCGGGGTGCGGCCGACTGACATAAGAACTTTTTCAGGATTTAATGTTTCACCGTTTGAAAATTTAACTGTTCCATTTTCAATGTTTTCAACGCCGGTGTTAGTATAGAACTTAATTTTTTTAGCCTTAAACATTCTCTCTATTCGCTTCGAAACCTCAATATCGGCGATTGGAAGAAGATTTTTACCAACTTCAACGATTGTGACATCTGTTCCGAGCGCAGAAAAAATCCTTGCCCATTCAATTCCGATAGCGCCAGAGCCAATAATCAGAATACTTTTCGGCAATTCTTTGAGAGAGAGAATATCATCCGAACTCAATACGAATTCGTGATCAAACTTGATATTCGGGAGTTCACGCGGAACAGAACCCGTTGAAACAATAACTTTCGCGCATTTATAGATTTCGCCGTCAGCCTCAATAGTGTTGCGGTCTTTCAAATGCGCCTGGGCATTTACGACATCAATTTTTGCGTTTTTGATAGTAAGTTCTAAATTTCGACGTAACTTTTCAACAACAGCGTCTTTACGTGCCATAATTGCAGGAAAATCAACTTTTGCATTCTCCACAACAACACCCAGTTCACCTGCACAATTGATTTCAGAGAAAAATTCAGCGCTATGAAGAATTGTTTTAGTCGGAATACAGCCACGATTTAAGCAAACGCCGCCGAGTTTGTCTTTTTCAAAAAGCACAACGCTCAAACCTTTTTTTCTAGCATGAAGCGCCGCAGTGTATCCTGCCGGCCCGCCGCCAATTATCCCTAAATCATAAGTTTTTGTGTCCATTTTCCCTCACTAACGTGTGTAAACTCTTGGTAGCCGGACTTTCATACGGCAGGTAAGTTCGTAGTTGATAGTACCGAGAATTTTTGCCCATTCATCCATAGTCATTGCGCCCTCACCGATTAGCGTAACCACGTCACCTGCGGCGGCTTCAACGCCTGTAATGTCGAACATCATCTGATCCATCGTGATGTTTCCGACCTGACGAACTTTTTTCCCGTTAAGTTCTGCCGTAATCTTGTTTGATAAAAGACGGGAAACTCCGTCTGCATAGCCGATTGGGACAGTCGCGATTTTGCATGGAACATCTGTCTTAAATGTGTGACAATAACTTACACCGGCACCGGCTTTGGCGTCGTGAATATGAACAACACGACCTTTCAAAGACATTACGGGTTTTAAATCTGGCTTTTTAAACTCTTTTTGAGGATAATCCGGCGCTAAACCATAAAGCCCGATACCTATTCTAAGCATATTTGATGTCGGGACATCGTAACAAAGGGTTCCGGCGGTGTTTTGAATATGCAAAAGCAGGCCGTTTGTGTCAATTTGTGAAATGATTTCGTTCCATAAAGAAATCTGCCGGTTAGCCTCAACAACGGTTTCAGCTTCATAAAGGTGTGTAAAAATACCTTGAAAATTCAAATACTGTGCGTCTTGAACTTTTTTAATAAAATCCACCGCGCATTCAGGTTGAACCCCTATTCTATTCATGCCAGTATCGATTTTCACATGAACCTTAGGTTTAACGCCTGTACGCTCAAAAGTTTGACGGCAAGCCGTGAGATGGTCTTCCGAAAAAATTGAAATCGAAATATCTGCCATTGCCGCGTTCTCAACCGCCCACACGGGAACTGCACCGAGAACCAGGATTTCACAGCCAATTTTGGCATTTCTAAGGTCAATTCCCTCATCTATAGAGGCAACGCCTAACATATCACAGCCGCTTGCAAGAATAGTCGGTGCAAGCATTACAGCCCCATGCCCGTACGCATCGGCTTTTACAACCGCAAGAAGCTTTTTCCCTTGCGGAACCGAACGGCGGATTTCTTTTATGTTATGCGCCAAATTTTCAAGGTTAATCTCAACCCAGGAATCTCTATGTATACTGATATTTGACTGTCTGATATTCTTCATTTTTTACACCTAATATGGTCTGATTTTTATCGTTAAAGTTTTAAAATCTTCATTTGGATGGGTAAATTTTATTGTTCCCATTTTTTTAATATTCAAAAAACCTGCGAGATTGTATGCTTCAAAGTTATCACCCTGAAAACGATATTTATAGAAGTATTCCGGTGTATCGTTAACGAGAAGTATTTTCACAGGTTTGAATAGCGGCTTTTTGATACGCATTATATCATTTTTGAACTCTGAAACTTTAACAATTTTCGCATCAGGAAAGACCTTTTGCAAACCTATATTAGTAACATTACGTTTATCGAATTTTTGCATTAACGGGTTGAAAAATATCGAATAAAATTTTAAGCTGTAAACATCCTGTGCAATCAACTTATCATTATACAAAAATTCGACACCGGTTCCGAATGAGAACGCTATTTCGTCATCAGCGCCGTAGAATTCAGAATAATTTCCTGAACCCACAGAAACTTTTTTTGTTAAAACGACCCTGTTTTCTGTCACTCCGTCGAGCGCCCAAGCTTCTGCCTGAGGACTGTATATAACCTGACTATTTTCATAAATAGTTTGTGTTGAATAATCTGTATCAATGCATCGTTGAGCAAAAGCACCGAGCGCCAACACTGAAAACATAACAGAAAGCGCAATTTTTATCCCTAAATTTTTCATAAATCCCCTCTCGTATAGCATATCTATTAGACCACATCAGGTGTGATAAGTCAACAATATGACTTATATTCACAATTCTCACAAGAAGCGTTTGCCCGCTCAAACTTCCCGCTTTCAATCTGTCGACAGATGTGTTCGATAATCTCGGGGTGAGCAAGAGAATAGTCGATTACGTGATTTTTATTATTTTTAAGGTCAATATAAACAAATTTTAAACTCTTAAACCCATCCCCAAGGTGCGCAGCAAGCGCTGCTAGGTAAACGAGAGTTTGTAAATCGTTCTCAGGATCAGGCGGAATTCGACCTGTTTTGTAATCTAATATATAATAATTCCCATCCCCGTCAGTCACAACGGCGTCCAGTCGGCCACCAACCCAGAAATCCCCTATTTTACAATTAAGTTCAAACTCTGCACGGTAGGTTTTCATATTAAAGAATTCGTTTTCTTTTAAACGACTCCAAATCGCACACTCTTCGGACGTAAGCGCAGTTTCCATACGCGAAATATCATCGCCCTTTAAATAATAATATGCAAGCGCGTGGATTTTCTTCCCTTTCTCAAAAATTTCAAACTTTTGCGGTAAAGAAAATTTATCCACGTATTTTAACTTGTACTTTAGCGGACAGGATTTGTAAGTTTTCAACATATTGGCAGAATAAATCATTCCTCGCTTACCCCCAGCAATTCTCTAAAAATCACGTTAACTTTCGTGTATTTATCGTTCGGGCGCTGTTTTTCGTATGTCGAAATATAGAGATATCGCCGCGCACGCGTAATCGCAACATATAAAAGTTTAAGATTCTCGGTCAAAATCCCTTTCATTATATCTTTTTGAGTTTTCGGCTGATATGCAGGATTCAAACGACGAAGATTTTCGTTAAAATTATCCGACGGCTTGAGTTTCAACTCGGAAACCTCAAAAGTCAGATTGCGTTCGGTGAGTTCAGGAATAAAGACATAATCAAATTCATCGCCCTTAGATTTGTGCATAGTCATAATCTGAATTTTACCCTCAAAAAATCCTTTGTCGTTTTCGTCCTCTTCTGAGAAAAAGTTAAAACCGCTCACACGATTTTTACGCGAAAGCTCATCCAGTTGCTGAACAATACCTTTTAAACCTCCTGCAGTATTTAGTGATAGGCGTTTTACAAGAGTTGCAATCAAGTAAACATTGGATTTCTCAATTTCAGAATTGAAGTAATAAAGCCCGATTTTCATTGCAAGCTGTTCAGGACTGAGCGATGTGTGCGAAACCCAATAAAGAATTTCCCAGTAAAAACATGAAAACTCAAAGTCCTCAATTTCATCAGGGTTCAACTGCACAAACGGGATTTTCGCTTCACGTATAAAATTAGTGTTTTTATATTTGAACGCTCCGAGTTCCGCCAGAACCTCATAAGCGCCCGCCGCAACATCATTGTCAAAAGGTGAAAGAACAACTTTCAGGATAGCAAATATTACCCTGAATATCAGTTTTTGCGCAAGGCATTCGGTGCGCGTAATCGTCTTTAACCCGCTGTTTTCAATATGTGATGCCCACGTATTAACTTGAAAATTACTGCGCAAAAGTATTCCAACAGTTGCTTTCGGGTCGTGTTTAAAAATATTCCTGATTTCTTTAACAATAAAATCTTTTTCATCTTTTGGGGATGGAAAGACATTCGCCCGCACCGCGTTTTGCGACACCGGGTTCCGCCCCTCAACCGGACGCATAAACATAGGATAGAACGAACCCTGCAAAAACCCTTTTGTTTCTGACCACGAAATCAAATTATTTGCAAGTGTCCAAACATCTTTTGTACAACGCTGAGAGCAATCCATAGAAACCTTCTGGCTTTCTTCGATAAATCGCCAGAAACCTGCAACATCAGCGTTAGAAAAAGTTGTCGTAATCGCCTGATTTATATCACCGCAACGTATAAGATTACCGCGCTTAGCACTCAAAAGGTTAATTAGCCGCTGCTGCAGGGATGAAGAATCCTGCGCTTCGTCTTCGATAATAAAATGGCAAATATTTTGATAATATTCTCGAACATCCTCAAACCGCTCAAGCAGCTGCACCGAATAAAGCAAAATATCATCGTAATCAATAAGGTTCTGGCTCATCAGCGTCTGGCGGTAAAAGGCGAAAAATTTCAGAAACTTATTAATTTTCGGGTCAGTCGACTGCGGATTTTCAACCTGAGAAAATTTGAAAATTGAAACCGCACGGTCAAAATCCGCAAGTTCATCATCCTGAACTCCTGTTTTAACCGCAATTGCACGAATAATTCGCCCGCGCACAGTATCGTCACAAATTTCAAAATCACCGGACAACCCGAGCCGCTCAAAATTGTTATTTTCTTTTAAAATTCTTAGCGCCAGCCCGTGAATTGTACTTATATTTGGCAACTGTGCAGAATCAGGGAAAATATTCTTAATTCTGTCACGAAAATTCCGCGCCGCAGACTCCATATAAGTCATTACAAAAATGTTTTCCGCCGGAACTTTGCACTCAAGAAGCTTTACAATAAGGGCAAGCAAAATCGTAGTTTTCCCCGCCCCCGGAACAGCAGAAATCGCCATTTTACCCGAACGATATTCAAGAACCGGCTTCTGATCTTCGCGCGGTGTAATCCTGAACCCGCCACCGTCTGATTTCGTAATAGTCTGCGCGACCTTTATATATTCCTCAATTCCACCGAAATTCTCAAGCCCGTTACCGTCAAAAAGACTTGAATAAACATAGACCTTCTCGCTCGCCAAAAGCGTAAGTTTACGCAAAATCCTTGCAGTCTTATCCTTGGAAAGCCTTAAGTTATCCTCAACCGTAAAATCTTCCTTCTCCCATCCCTTTTGATAAACCCAGGCGTTATAAAGCGGGCCGATATCCGATTTCACCCATTCTTGACTTGAAACATCCAGCCAGAACTGGTATTTTGTGTGAATTTGATTATCAATAATCTTCTGTGGAGTCGCAAGGATGAGGTCATTTTCACCGACCTCTAAAGTAGAATACGGATTTTCTGAAATAATAGAATTCTCAATCTGCAAAAGGATTTCAGCCTCATGCCCGACAATCTCTTTATCAAAAACATCCTCAAAATCCTTTAATTCTTTCAGGAAAAAATTAAACTTGCCAATTTCCTCATTTTTACACGCAGATAAAAAGACAAATTTATCAAAAATCTCAAACGCCTGTTGCGAAAGTTTTAATTTTACCTCACTAAGCCCCTCCAAAAACTTCAAAAAAGCACGATATTTCTCAGTATGTTCAGAGTTTGGAAACTCAAAATCAATCAAGTTTTTAGTTTCCTCAAAAGCAGCCAGAATTTTATCGCAATATTTCAGCGGAATATTTAAAAAGTCATTAAAAATCGGGCGCAAATGAAATTCACTCAATGTCGGACGCAGGTCAGTGTTAAGCTTCAAAATATTCAAAACAGAAAGCACTAATCTGTTTTGCACTAACTTTTCACTTCCTGAAAGCGGTTTCAAATTCAACCTGTCACCGAGCTTTTCTTTTAACGTAAAGCGCAGCATTTCATCCACACACGGCGTAATGAGCGAAATCTCACGTGGCAGCGCCCCGTTATCGAGAAGTGCTTTAATCTCCCGCACAACCATCTCGACCATGCCGGAACGCTTCGACGGCGACTGAAGGGTAAAATTGTTCAAAATGTTTTCTTTATCATAAAGAACATTCTCAAAAATCTTCTCCGCCTCCGCCCACATCTTACCCTGCGGCTCAAATTCTGTTGTTTTTTCCTTAAACAGGCGCTCAAACTCCCAAACAGCAGGTTTATCGGCACTCAAATACCCTACCCGCGATGCCCCCTTAAAGTCATAAACCAGCCACCAATCCTTCAATTGCGGGGCCAAATGTTCAATAAAATCAAAGCAAACAGGCGTAATTTCGTCCCCGTCGTCCAAAATTAAATATTCGATATCTTTAAAATAATCCGTGTTCTTATATATATAATTAAATACAAGACACTGGCGCAAGTAATCAAAGCTCCGAAGCTTCAAAGTCTTCTGCAAGAATAGTTTCAAGGTCAAATCAATATCTTCTTTGAACGGTTCTTTCAGAATTTTAGCCCTCTCCTCAACTTCAACATTAGAAAGATTGTTCTGCACAATCAGTGAATAACGTCTGAAGATTTGATGCAAAAGAGATTTTCTGGAATTATATCCGCGAAACTTAACATCTTTAATAATATTTTTTAGAATAAACTGCGAAACCTCTAATCCAACAAGGTTCGGAAGTATTACAGCACGATTTTTATCAGGATTAACACGCTCTAAAACAGCCCAGTTATCAGAAACAGCATTATAAACAAGAGAAAAAAATGAATGAATTCTCAACTTCTCAAAGCCTTTGATTTCCAGCCGCTCTAAAACTTTATCAATAAACGCCTGTTTAAGAGTAGAATTTTGCACCAGAACAAGAATCTTTGACGCCGGAACGCCACTATTTAACAGTTCCACATATCGCTCAATCAAAAATTCTGTCTTATTAGCCGATAGGCTGGCATTAATTAGCAAAGTAAATACTCCCTTTAGTCTAAATTATATCAAAAAAATAGTTCATATATTATATATTAAGCTATTGCATTTTTGAAAAAAGTAATATATGATAAGCGTGTGCAGGAAGATGCAAAAAGATTTATATTTAACGGAGGTTTTAGAATTATGGCAGCAAAAACACAAGATGTACAATTACAAGACATGATCGGTTCATCAGCCGGTGAAATTTACAACTACTTAAACGTAAACGGCGAATCAAGCTTTTCAAAAATGAAAAAAGAATTAGACTTGAAAGGTAACTTCGCAGACTTAGGCCTTGGCTGGTTAGCAAGAGAAGACAAAGTTGAAATTTCTAAAAAAGGCGCTTCTGTTAATGTAAGACTTAAATAGTCTATTAACTGACAAAATTTTAAAAATGCCGCTCACAAGGCGGCATTTTTAATATATTGACAGACAGTAAAACATCGTTTAAAATAATATAAAAAGAAAGGATAGAACTCATGAAAAACTTAAATACTGAAAATCCTTGTCGTAAAGGCCTTTTAAGACGGGGGGGGGGGGGGTATGATTGCGCATTTAAGATGGAAGAAATACTTTTATAGCTAAACATTATTGGCGTAGTTGCGGCGATAAAATTACAAAG
>CANAJP010000040.1 GCA_947361615.1 uncultured Candidatus Melainabacteria bacterium
TCTACTGCAGCAACACTTCCTGATAATTTGGAAGAAAGACTTGGTAAATCATCTGCAGTACAAGGTTCTGGTGGATTGGCAAACCTATGTGATGGTAGAACTTTAGCACAAGGCGGTTTCAACCATGGTCGTATGTTCCAACTTGAAGACGGTATGACATTCACTTATGACGGTGCACAAGCTTATTGCTCTGAATCTAACCCTTGCTATGGTTATTTAGACGTTAACGGCCCTGTGGGTCCTAACCGTGTTATCGCTTGTTCTGAAGAAGTTACAGGCGGCAAGGCTAACAAAAACGGCTGGATTAGCACATACGGCAGAAACGCTAACGCTGGTATGTTGTTAGCTGACTGTACTGTAGAATCTAAAGATATTACAGATATTTATCCTGTATTGTTCTACGGTTCAACTGTAAAACCTGCATCTATTGCTGCTAAATCAGTTCTTTACTCTAAAAAATCTAACCAAACTGATAGCGTAGCAGCTCCATCAGGAAATTAATAGATTATAGATATTGAAACTCGAAATCCAAACGAAAGCGAGAGGGGCATTACTCTCTCGCTTTTTACTTAAAGAAGGAATTAAATTAATGAAAAAATACGCTTTTACATTAGCTGAAGTTTTAATTGCGATGACAATCGTAGGTATTGTTTCAGCGCTTGTTATCCCTACATTTCTTGCTCATTCAGCCGGTAAACAGCGCAGAGTTAGTTTTTTGAAAGGCTTAAACAGTTTATCCCGTGCCGCAACTGCTAATTATGGAACGAACGGTTATGATTTTTCCGGTACAAATGGTTATTATGGAACTGTAGATGCACCGTCTGCAACATATAATGTTCCGGGTGGCGCACTTGACGGCCCTATAATAGGATTTAATACCCAGAGTGTTCCGGGAAATAATACTTTTTCGGATTTGCATCCTGATACACCTTCTTTATTTCATCTATGGATGAGCAATTTAAACCTTAAATCCTCATACGAATTAGCAAATTATGCTGTAGCGCCTGCTGATATTACGCTTAAATGTGCAAGCAGGCAAAATGTTGCCAGTGTTCAGGTAAAAATAGCTGGCGAACCCGGTGTGACAAGTGCAGAAATAAAACCGGATTTTAAATCCCGTGCATACTGGACTTCCAGCATAATTCAAGGTTCAGGAAGTCTTGCTCCTTTGTGCGAGGGAAGAACAATAGAAGAAGGCGGTTTTAATCAAGGCAGAATGTTTATGCTTGAAGACGGTATGACCTTCACTTACGACCCTGCACAGGCGTATTGTCTGGAATCAAATCCTTGTTACGGGTATTTAGACGTCAATGGGCCTGAGGGGCCAAATCGAGTAATATCTTGCTCAGATGGTGAAGATAGTTTTATTACGACTTACGGTAAAAATGCGCTTCCCGGAATGCTCCTTACCGATTGCACCGTTAAAACAGAGGATATAAGCGATATTTATCCGGTTCTGTTCTACAACAATGTTGTAAAACCGGCATCTTGGGCTGCAAAATCTGTTGTGTATGCAGCTTCGTCAAATCAAATTAACGAGGATGAAATCGCTAGTTCACCGAAGAAAGATTAAATTTCTCGTCGATTTCAATAAATTTGTCGGTAGAAATCCTGTGATAACGATAAGGATTCTCGATTAATTGAGGGTTAAAGAAGCCTTTTTCTCCGATAATTTTTATGATATCAGGTAGAAGTTTTGTACTTCCGGCAATTGTGCCGGATTTTGATGTCGCTTTTTCACCGTCATAGAAAATTTCTTCACCTGCAAAAAACGCTTCTGTCAAATTACTTCCGGTTATCGGCAGGCAATCGCTAATTAAAAGGATTTTGTCCAGCGGTTTTGCACGGAAAACCAGTTCCAGAATTTCATCTGATATATGCAAGCCATCTGCAATGATTTCTGTATAAATACTATCGCCAATCAGCGCGGCAAGCGCTGTTTTTGTGTCGCGATGGTTAATTTCACCCATAGCGTTAAAAAGGTGTGTAACGCCGTCGCATTTTGCCAGTTCGCCACCAATACAGTGGCCTGCCTGAACTTTAATATTGCGCGAGTGAAGATAATCTATTAACCCCAAATCCAGTTCCGGTGCAAGTGTCACGATTTTTATTATTTCGTCTTCAAGTTCGCGGAAATTTTCAGGGGTTGGCATAAGAAAATGTTTTTCGTTATGAATTCCTTTTTTCTTAGGGTTTAGAAATACACCCTCAAGATGAACCCCTAAAATTCTTGCCATTCCTGCTTCCTGACGTTTGTGTGCGGTTTTTATTACAACTATTTGTTTTTTTAGGTTTTCGATTGTGTCTGTAACGAGAGTCGGGAAGATTCCGCCAACGCCAATAGCAAATAATTTGCGTGAAATGTCAAGAATTTCATCGCTTGTCGCGTTGTTAAAATCCACACCGAAAGCCCCGTGGAAATGCTGTTCAATTAATGGTTTGGTTTTAAACATAAATCCTCTGTCATCTACCTATATGTCATTCCGGACTTGATCCTGAATCTATCAACATGAAGAGCAAGAGTGCAACGCTGGACAGATCCTGAAACGAGTTCAGGATGACAGTTATATTTATCCAATAATACTTCCCGCAAAGACGCGTCTTGCTTCTTCTCTGTCGTCAAAGTGGATCGTTTTATCTTTCAAAATTTGATAATCCTCGTGGCCTTTGCCTGCGATTACAACTACATCATTGTTTTGGGAAATTGTTTTTAGTAATGCAATTGCAGAACCACGGTCTTGTTCAACGAAAACATTTTCAGTGTTTACAGATTTAAGTCCTGCGATAATGTCGGTAATAATTTGTTGTGGATCTTCAGAGCGCGGGTTGTCGCTTGTAATAACGATTTTATCCGCGAGTTTTTCGGCAATAGCGCCCATTTTAGGACGTTTGGTCGCATCTCTGTCGCCGCCGCAGCCAAAGAGGCATATAAGTTTGGCGCCAGCAGGCGTGATTTCGCGTGCTGATTTAAGAACGTTTTCAAGTCCATCGGGAGTGTGTGCATAGTCAACGATTACAAGCGGTTTTTTTACAACAACTTCAAATCTTCCGGCCACCCCGTGAACGCTTTCCAATGCTTTGATTGCTGTATCGATTGAAATTCCCATCGCATAAGCCGCGGTAAGTGACGCCAAAACATTATAAACACTGAACATTCCGTTCAGGTTCAGGCTGACTTTGTATTCTTTTTCAGGCGTTGAAAGCGTGAATTCAGCACCGTTAAGTGAGAATTTAATGTCTTTTGCCATAAAGTCTGATTTTGTTTTAACCCCGTAAGTGTATTTTCTTATAACATTAGAGGTCGCGTTCAAGAAGCGTTCTGCATAAAGGTCATCCGCGTTGATAACAGCAAAAGGAATTTCAGACGGTTCAAGTTCGTCGATACTGTCGACGTTTGGATAAATTGATTTTTCAAGACTCTGGAAAAGCATAGCTTTTGCAGCAAAATAGTTATCCATTGTGATGTGATAATCTAAGTGGTCTTGGGTTAAGTTTGTCAAAACCGCGCCTTTAAAACGACATCCGCCAACACGGTTTTGCTCTAGAGCGTGAGAACTGACTTCCATCACAACATTTTCAATTTTTTCAACATCTTTTATCATACGCAACGTTGCTTGAAGCTCAGGAGCCTGAGGCGTTGTGTGTTTCGCGTCACGGTATTCGCCATTTGATGAAAGTTTATAGCCCAATGTTCCGATAAGCGCGCATTTTTCGCCGTTTTCTTCAAGAATTTTTTGGATAAGGTGTGTGACGGTCGTTTTTCCGTTTGTTCCTGTGATGCCGATTAAGTTCATTGATTTAGACGGGCTTGAGTAGAAACGGTCTGCAATATCTGCTATTCTGTGACGGGTTGAAGAAACTCGAACCTGCGGAATGTTTATTGGTAATTCTTTTTCAACTAACAAGGCTGCTGCACCGCTATCTACAGCGTTTTGCGCGAATTTGTGGCCGTCAGTGTGTTCGCCAACGAGGCAAACAAAAATATCACCTTTTTTTGTTGTTGCTGAATTATATGAAAGCCCTGTAATTTCAACGTCTTTAAAGTTTATCAGGTCTTTATAGTCTAAATATTCAATAAGTTCGTCAAGTTTCATTATATGATATTCTCCTATTTTTTAATTTTGTCTGGTTTAAGGTTAAGGATTCGTGCACACTGGAGTGCAACTTCGCGCCAAACGGGTGCCGCGACTGTGTTCCCCCATGCAGGGCCGTTACGCGCACTGTCAACCATTACATAGATTATGACTTTCGGGTCTTCCGCAGGAAAGTAGCCGACCGTTGATGTGTATGAAAGGTTTGTATAGCCTTTGCCGTTTTCAACAGACTTGCTTGAAGTTCCGGTTTTTGCGGCAACATTGAATTTTTCAAGTTTAATATTAGAACGACCGTTGTTGATTGATTCAACGAGCAAATCAGTAATCGTTTTAGCAGTTTGTTCTGATACAACCTGAGTTTCAAATACTTTTGCAGCTTTTTCTTCTTCGCTGTATTTTATTACGTGCGGAGTGACTTTCACACCTTTGTTCGCAAGTGCTGAAACCGCAGAAATCATTTGGATTGCAGTGACGGAAGTTCCGTATCCATATCCCATAGTAACGCGGCGGCTTTCATCCCAGCGTTTTGCAGCAGGTAGTAAGCCGACAGATTCTCCAGGGAGGTCAATTCCGGTACGCGCTCCAAAACCAAATTTGGTAAGCATTTCGTGGAATTCTTCACGTTGCATCATTAATGAAATCTTTGCAGAACCAATGTTACTTGAATGCTCAAAAAGGTACGCGAGTGAAATCATACCAGGGTTTGGGTGGTTGCGATAATCATAGTTTTTGATTTCGCGGCGACCAACCATCATTTTACCTGTGTCGTTAATTTTTGTGTATTTGTTAATCTTACCCAGTTCCATCGCGCTTGCAACGGTAATAATTTTGAAAGTTGATCCGGGAGGGAAAACGTCGGTCAGCATCCAGTTTTTAAGCTGGTTTTGTTTGAATGCTTTATAGTGATTAGGGTCAAATGTCGGATATGCGGCCATCGCGAGAATTTCGCCGTTTTTAGGATTCATAACAATAACTGTTCCGCGAAGTGCGTCTTTTTCACGAACCATTTTTTCTAATTCTTTTTCGCAAACGTGTTGAATTGCCGCGTTTATCGTTAAGGTTACATCTTCGCCCTTTTGTTTTGTTGTTGCAGCAACTGCGTCGGTGGTAAAATCATAAATAATATTGCCATCAGGTGTTTTTTTGAACGAAAACGGGTTCAAAACGTGTTCAAGCTTATCTTTTGCCGTATATTCAACACCGTTTGAGATTTCAGCGTCTGCATTGTAGTAGCCGAGAACGTGGGCCGCAAGCGTTCCTTGCGGGTATTCGCGAACATTTTTCTTGCCTAAACTTATTTCTCTAAGCTGTAATTTCGCAATCGCTTTGGCCGTGTTGCGGTCAACGTCTTTTGCAAGCGTTATAACTGGAATTTCACTTTTTAATTTTTTGAGAAGTTTTTCTTTTGGCATTTTCAGAACAGGGGCCAAAATCTTCGCCAGTTCTTCGGGTTCGTGAACATAATCTCTAGGGTGTGCGTAAACATCTGAATAAATTTTGTCGGTAGCAAGCTTTGTGCCATTGCGGTCAAAAATATCTCCGCGCATTGTAAACAGACGACCCGCACGCTGTAAACTCGCTTTTGCACGGTAATGGCGTACATCTACAACCTGAATTAAAAATAAGTAGATAATAAAAAGTCCGACTACAACCAACAAAAAAATAAAAATCGCAGAAAGTCTTGATTGGAAAATCGCGAACCGTTTTTCTTCGTTGCTCATTCCACTATTATCTTTTTTTCTTCTGGCTTTTGAGGCTTCTTTTCTTATCTGATTAACGCGATCTTGCCTGCGTCTGTACGCTTCATCCTGCTTATTATACAACTTTACGTTACTCCGAAATCCCTATTCTTATATTATTTTATCATAACAAAATGTTTTGATGTTAATTATTAAATAAGATTAAGAATAGAGAAAATCGTACAACACAATTAGTATTGTGTTGTACAAATCGGCAATTCTTTGATATTACTTGAATTTTAGACCTTAAAATTCTTAAATTTTCTTTACAATAATTAAACTAAATTTGAAAAAGCCTTTACGGTAAGCGGAAAAACAGTCTTTACAACACAATACTAATTGTGTTACGCAAAGGAGGCTAAAATGACAAATTTGAATGGAGTAAATGACGCTCTTAAGAACGGTTTAACCATAAAACTGGAAAATAGAGGTAAAAGCTCAAGTGGTATTATTGTTGAGTTGAAATCTGTTTTTGATGAAATGACAAAAATAGGCCTGATTAAAGATAAAGACGGCAAGGGGATTACGAAACGTGAAGCTTTTAATATGTATCAGAAGCTTAATGAAATTCACCAGACTACCGGTAAATCGACTAACTACACTAAAATGCATGTGGGGCAGGAATTTCAATATACTAAAGAGGAATTAATACAGCTTGCTGAGGCATCGGGGTTTGAGATTGTGACGCAAGAAAAGATGCAGCCGCAACAAACTGAAATAAAGCCCTTTGCAAATACTCCAGCAAAAGGTCAGGACAC
The DNA here is from genome assembly GCA_947361615.1 of uncultured Candidatus Melainabacteria bacterium. Lineage (GTDB taxonomy): Bacteria > Cyanobacteriota > Vampirovibrionia > Gastranaerophilales > Gastranaerophilaceae > Gastranaerophilus. The sequence goes on from CANAJP010000040.1 coordinate 6,592, forward strand.
TCCAGAGGCGCCTGTTAACGAGGAAAATCCTGTAATGATTCAAGAGGTTGTCATTACAGGAAAGGCTCTTGTGGCGGAAAATTCAACTAAGATTACACAGCAGGTCGACGCTAAAAGGGCCGAAAAAAAGCCAAAAACTGAACCTGCAACACCTAAAATTGATGTTTCGGAAACTAAGCAAAAGCCTGCGCCCGCGCAAAATAAATTTTCTATAGGAAAAATTGCCACACCGTTTGAGCAGGATACTGTTAAAATGCTTTATACAAATACAAATGTTCAAACGAAGTTTCTTAAGCAGGCGAACAGTTTGCTTGGAACTGTTGAATATGTCAAACAGGCGGAATTAAGTGCTGCAGAAAAGCAGAAAACACAGGCTGGTATTATCGGTGGTTACGGGAATTCTAATCATCAGTGGTGTGCGCATGCCGTCAGTACAATTGCGGAACGTTCGGGTGTAAAAATCGGCGGGCACTACGCTCAGGTTCAACAGTTTATTAACTGGGGTGCTAAAAACGGTATATATAATAAGGTTCCGGATATGGCAATTGATAAAACAAATTTTCAGGATGTGCGAGCGGCTAAAGCTGAAAGCATTTCCGCGCAGCTTCCTAATATGAATGAAGGTGACTTGATTATTTGGAAATCACCATATGCTGCAAAAACAGATATTGGTGTGAAAATTTGGGCGGCAAGTCATATTGGAATCCTTGAGTCCATTGATGTCGAAAATGGTACAATTACTGTCCTTGAGGGTAACGCTAATATCCCAAAATCTGACGACAAGTATGAACGCTATGTCGTACAAAATCGTTCACAGGGCGTTAATGGTGATCAGGTCATCGGAGAACCTGTTGAGTTAAACAGAACAGATGGGCTGATTAGAAAAGTTTATACGGTTGATGATCTGGCGAAATTCGGATATAGCGGTTTTATTAATATGCAGTCAAGAGTTTCATAAAATTTACAATATACAAAATCCAAAATTAAGCGCTATAATTAAAGCATGAGATATGTTTTATTATTGCTAATTTTATTTACAACTGCCCTGAGTGCGTTTGCGCTGGAGGTTGTTTACCCTAAAAAAGAAAAAGTAAGTATAAACTCTAAGACTACATTTTTTGTTGGTTCTGCGGATGCTGATTCCCCGCTTGTTATAAATGGTGAGGCCGTAAGGGTTCACTCATCCGGCGGGTTCGCGCATTTCGTAAAACTTAACCAGGGCGATAATGTTTTTACGTTAAAATCTAACGGGGAGGAGCTTGTTTACCATATTCATTCAACGTGGAAACCGGCTCCACCACCGTCAAAAGGCAAGAAATCTGCACCGCAGGTTAATACTTACCCTACGCCAAAACTTGTTTATACAAAGGATGATAAAACTCCTATTCGTACAACACCTGTTTCTGCAGGAATTAATAGAATTGTTCACCTGCAAAAAGATGTTCCGCTCTATATTGACGGTGAACTTGGAAAATTCTATCGTGTAACCCTTGGAAATAACGAAAAATATTGGGTTGCAAAATCGGCCGTGCGATTTAGCGAGGCTGCTCAAACTGTGCGCTCGGCAATTATTTCAAAAAGTTTTAAAGATACGGGCAAAGACCTTGTCTATACTTTTATGTTGAGCAATAAAACTCCTTATATTGTTAAAGAAAATAATGACAAGGACTTTGAAAACGGTTTGGGGTTGAATTTCTACAATCTTATAACAAAACCTGATACCCCTTATGAACTCTATTTCCCTCTACAACATCAACTTTTTGGTTATAGCGCAGAGTTTAAAGACGATCAATTTATTCTGACTATCCGTAAAATGCCTAAGATTTCGCCAGATAAACCGTTGAAAAATATCACGATTACAGTAGACGCGGGTCATGGCGGAAACGAAAAAGGTGCTATCGGTTGTCTTGGTGACTGCGAAAAAGATATCACGCTGGATGTTGCCCTGAAGCTTCAAAAGGAACTCCGCAGGCAAGGGGCAAATGTTATTATGACGCGCGAAACGGATGAAAAGGTTTCTCTCAAAAAACGTGTTGAAATTACGAATGAAAGTGATTCCAGTATCTTTATAAGTATTCATGGAAATGCTCTGCCTGACCATTTAAACCCGCTGGAACACCGTGGAACAAGTGTGTATTACTACTATCCTCAGGCCAAAAATCTTGCACAGTCAATTCTAAATGCAATGAACACAGAAGCGCAAACACAAAACAACGGGGTTCGTCAGGGAAGTTTTGCGGTTGTCAGGAATACCAACGCGCTTAGCGTTCTGGTTGAACTCGCTTACTTAATTAATCCTGAGGATAACGCGCTCCTAATCAATGAAAAATTCCGCGAAAAATGTGCTGCTGCAATCGCGCACGGCATTTCGAATTATCTTAAAAGTTTTGTGGTACAATAATTCTGAAAAAGGAGTTTTATATGAAATTTTTACATACAATGATAAGGGTTAAAGACATTGAAAAATCAATGGATTTCTATACAAAAGTTTTAAATATGAAATTTGACCACAAAAAGCGTCTTGACGATTGTTGGCTTTATTTTCTGAATGATGAAGAAAACACCTGCCAGATTGAGTTTACATATAACGATGAAACACCTGAAAATGGTTACGAAAACGGTACCTGTTTCGGACATTTTGCGTTCAAAGTTGACTCTTTGGATGATTTTACCCAAAAGCTTCACGACGCGGGATATGAATATTTATATGAACCGTTTGATTTGAACGGCAAAGGCACAAAAATTGCGTTTGTTAAAGATCCGGATGGAAACGAAATTGAACTTATTGAGAAAGTTAATTGGTAAATTTTAAAGAAAGATTGAGGCAGGCATGGAAATAAAATCAGTAATTTTGGCGGCTGGTAAAGGCACCCGTATGAAATCCGAAACCCCTAAGGTTTTACATAAAATTTTTGACAAAACTCTTCTGGGTTACGTTTTAGACAGCGTTAAATTTGCGTCAGAAGCGTTCGTAATCGTCGGGCATAAAGCCGAAGAGGTTACAGAATTCGTTAATAAAAACTACTCTTTTGCTAAAACCGTTCTTCAAACTCCGCAGCTTGGAACAGGCCACGCTGTTTCTATGGTTTGCCCGAATTTAGAAGATTTTGACGGACTTGTTGTAATTCTTTGCGGTGACACCCCGCTTGTTCGTGAAGAAACAATGAAAAATTTCGTCGATGAACATATAAAATCAGGCGCTGACCTTACCGTTATGAGTACAATCTTTGAAAATCCGACAAATTACGGCAGAATTATTCGCACAAGCGGTGGAGCGTTAGAAAAAATCGTTGAAGAAAAAGACGCCAACGCTGAACAAAAAACTGTAAAAGAAATTAACGCTGGAATTTATTGTCTTAACTGGTCAAAAATCAAACCTGCTTTCTCACAACTGACATCCTCAAACGCGCAGGGGGAATACTATTTAACCGACATTATTGAATGGGCAAACAGTGAGGGGCTTTCAGTTCAAGCAAGCATTCTTGAAGACAGCGACGAAATATACGGTATAAATTCACGTGAAAACCTTGCAACAGCGACCCGTTTGATGAATCAACGCAAACTTCATGAACTGATGGTTTCAGGTGTAACGATTGTTGATCCGACAACTACGTGGATTAGTCAGGATACCGAAATCGGCGCGGATACAATTGTTTTCCCGTCAACTTATATTGAAGGTTCTAATAACAAAATCGGACAGCGTTGTAAAATCGGCCCGTTTGCACACCTCAGAGGTGATGTCGAAATCGCAGATGACGTGAAAATCGGTAATTTCGTTGAAGTGAAAAAAGCGAAAATAGGCTCTCACACGAACGCTTGTCATCTTTCTTATATCGGCGACAGTGAACTCGGCTCTAATATCAACATTGGCGCAGGAACGATTACGGCGAATTACAATCCGCTTACAAAAGTTAAATCAAAAACAGTTTTGAAAAATAATGTTAAAATCGGTTCAAATACTGTCCTTGTTGCACCCGTAACTGTTGAAGAGGGTGCGAATGTTGGGGCAGGAAGCGTTATAACAAAAAATGTTCCGGCTCGCGCCCTAGCGCTTACACGCGGAGTTTTAAAAGTTCTTGAAGGATGGGTAAAATAAATTATGGCCTGGTTTTATCTTTTTATTGCCGCGCTTTTTGAAGTTGGCTGGCCTTTAGGGTTTAAACTTGCTGCAATAACTGATTATAAATTTCTATGGATAATTTTTGCCATAATTGCTATGACATTAAGTGGCGTATTCCTTTATATTGCACAGAAAGAAATTCCGGTCGGGACAGCCTATGCCGTCTGGACCGGAATCGGTGCGACCTGTACTTTTTTGATTGGTGTGGCATTTTTTAATGATAGTTTAAGTATGCTCCGTTGTCTCGGGGTATTTTTTATCATTGCCGGCGTTGTGCTACTTAAACTCGGACATTAACGTTTGATACATCTTACTTTGCGTGCGGTGTTGTATGAATTTATGTCGCGTGCGCCAGCCTGCATTTTTACACTCCAAGCATTCTGTCCAACTACTTGACCAGACCAATAATCATGATTATTAATGTTTATTAGTTTTTGGTTATAAAACATTGCTGTTAATTCGTCTTTATTAGGCAAGCGACTTTCGCTATCCTGCTCACGACAAGCTTTTAACGCCGGAGAACCTGAGGCATCACGAAGTTTTAACACCGCTCCTCCTTGAACATCATTTATTAACGCAATCGGCATTACGACGTTAGAATCTGTTGCATAAAGCGCAGTAATAAATCCAATGTCTTTTCCCACGGTGTTAGGCCCTTTGTTCCCGTTTAAGTCGAAAATAAAATTTGCGCACATTTTAGGTTGTACATAATGATAGGTATTCTCGTTTAAGTCAGCTTGACATGAGGGGTTGTAAAAAACAACAATACTTTCCCCATTCGCGGTTTCAAACGCTGCTGCATTTGTGTTGATATCAGGTTGTGGCGGTATGAAAGAAGTTCCTTCAGTGGTTATATAAGTAGAGGTAAAATGGTCATTAAGTTCTGACAAGTTTGTTGGGAAATCAAGCGAATCACCCCGTAGTGTTGTGATTTTGATTGGGATTCCGCAGTCTGCAAGATGTTCAGAATCGCAAATATTATTAATTTTTAGAACTTTTGATAAGCCTGAGGCTACGAAAGTTTCTGCGGCTTGAGTGTTCGTTTCTTCTAGTGTCGTTCCAACTCCGTAACCGTTAAGCGCTGGCATAAGGGCGATTGCCTGACTGAAACGGGCATAAAGCGCTTTGCGTTGAGTGTTCCATGTACGTTCGTTAATATTGCCCGTAAGGCTCGGCAAAGTAATTGCGGCTACTACGCCGATGATTGTGAGGGAGAGAAGTATCTCAGCCATGGTGAACGCTGTTTTAGTGAGGAGTGAGGAGTAATGAGTAAGGGGTTCTTTATGCGCGCTTCGCGCGGGGTTATACCTCTTTCTGTCATGCTGAACTTGTTTCAGCATCTGTTCCGCGTGGAATTCTATCGGTGACGTTTGACAGATCCCGAAACAAGTTCGGGATGACAACCTGTGTTCAGCACCGAGTGGCGTAATCTTACCCCCCCCCCCTCTGTGGAAATGCCCATATTTCAAGGGTTTTTAGTGTTTGTTTTTTCATAATACCTCCAAAATTTTATATAATTATTTTAAACTATATTTTAAGCTGTGTCAACTAAAGTAAAATAAAAAGCGGGCATTGCCCGCTTGAAAAATTTGTGTGTGTGAGTAAATTAGAAAAGTTTAAAATAAAGTTTCTTCTGCAAGATAGTCCATTGCTTTTGAATTGAATAACATTTCAATATGTTTTTCGGTTTCAAAAGATGTGAACTGCTCCATTGCCGCTCTTGCTGAACCCGCAATTCGTGCGTATTCAGAAGCTGTCGGCAATCTGTGTGAAATTCCTGCCATCGCAAACATTTCACTCAACTCGTCAGCTGTTTCCTGATCGAGTTTGTTTTTCAGGGTAAGCATATTTACAGTCTTGCCGTACATTCCCGCGGTCAAAAGTTCTTCGCCGCGTTCTTTGAATTCTTGTTGTTTTTCCTCTACAACTGCCTTTTCTACTTTGTCCTCTTTAATTTCTTTCTTTACAATATCTTTTGTAAAGAAGTAGTTTCCTTTGTCATAATTTCCGTTTACGCTGACCATAATTGGCCTCCTTTTCTAATTGGTTTTACTCACATTTTAACTGTCGGTATCCTAAAGTCAAAACTTTAGAAATCGGGTTTTGATTGTTACAAAAATTAACAAACTGTTCGATCAACAGCTTTACAACGGGTTTTATTTATGTTCTAATAATTTTGGATATGAATAGTTTCCTCGCTGTTCTTATCAAGAGGCTCAGGCAAGCGGCGGCAGGGGTTTCGATATTGATACAATACTAAGAAGGAAATTTAAAAATGTTAAAAATAAGATTAAAAAGATTAGGCGCTAAAAAGAACCCTACTTACAGAATCATCGTTATTAATTCTACAACTAAACGTGAAGGCAGACCTGTTCAAGAATTAGGTCACTACAATCCTAAAACTAAAGTTATGCAATTAGACCTTACTACTGCTCAAGATTGGGTTAAAAAAGGTGCTCAACCTACAGATACAGTTAAGTTCTTGATGGCTAACTGCAATCCTGACGGTACTTTGAACTACAAAAAGAAAGAAACTGTAAAACTTTCTAAAAAAGCTCAAGCTAAAAAAGAAGCTGAAGAAAAAGCTGCTGCTGAAGCTGCAGCAAAAGCGGCTGAAGAAGCAGTTGCTGAATAGTTCTTTAAAATATAAGGATTTTAGAAGAGTCCGAGTTTTCGGACTCTTTTTTCGTATTTATACACGATGTTAAAAGCTAGGATTTGCGGTAAAATTCCTTTATGAAATTAAAAGGCCTAATATTTTTCATAACTTTAATTTTTGCAGTGCTGGGTGTAAAATTCCTTTTCCCCGAGTTTTTTGATACGCAGGTCAATAAGGCTCGCGGAATGTATCTTGTTTATAAAGGCGATAAGCAAGTGGAACTACAGAAATGGCAAAAAGCTATTGATTTTTATCAGCAGGGGTTGTCACTTTATCCGCAGCATTATAGCGCCTGGCATAATTTGGGAAGTATTTATGTACTTTATGAAGATTATGATGCAGCGCTGGATGCTTATTCCAATGCAATAAAGTATAACCCGAAGTTTATCGTTGCAAGAATGAATTACGGTATTGTTTCTGCTGAAAAAATGGGGGATTTTGATTCTGCGATTGCTCAGTATGATGAAATTATCAAGACAAAACGTAAAATGATGAATATCCCTTGGGTTTTCGATAATAAGAAAAGTACGAAAATAAATAAAGGTTATGCATTTTACAATAAAGGTATTGCGTATAAGCAAAAATCGCTTTATACGGATAAAGACGATTACATTTTGCGCAAAAGATTTTTGATGGAAGCATTAGAAGCCTATAAAGCCGCGGTAAAAATTCTTAAAGAAAGTTATGAGGCTCGTTATAATCTTGCTTTAACCTATCATTTGTTAGGCAATACACGTGAAGCAGGTTTTGGATACTGTAAAGCCATTGCCCTTTCTCCGATGAGCTATGAAGCACATTATAACCTTGCGATACTTTTGAAACACCTTAATCATTATCAAGAAGCGCACGAAGAGCTTCAAAAGGCGGCAGAGCTTATAACTACAAGCGACGGGTTTTCAAATCGACAGAGTTATATTTTTGATATTTTATCTGAAGTTTCTCGTACTGTTTATGAGGCACAAATTACAAATCCAATGGTTGAAAATTTGAGCAATGACCTGGAACCTGATACAATGCGTATAACTTATATCAATGGAAAAATGGTTTATACCGAGGAACTTGATAAGGCTATTATGAAGAATTTTTCAACATGCAAGTCGTTTAAAATATTTAAGGGTGATCTGGAGGAGGATGAGGAAGATCCGGTGTTCAGAGGCAAAGTTAATTTACCTAATTAAGTACAAAAAAGCCCGATTTTTAAAATCGAGCTTTTTTCTTAGTTTTTCTTAGTTTCTGCTTCCGGAGTTATGATAGGTTCGTTGGAGTTCATTTCTTTTTGAATTCCCTCTTTTATACCAGCCGGATCGTATTCTTTATCAAGATATTCGATTTGAGCATTTTTCTTTAACGCTTCGATTAAGTTGTCAATAGCTTTAACTTCTTTTTGCGCTTGAAGATAGTTTGTGATTTCGTATTGAACAGCTTCAAACGGGTATTGACCGGCAGCAGATCTGTCTGTAACATAGATAATGTGGTAGCCGAATTTTGACTGAACAACTTTATTATAAATGTTACCCGGTTTAGTTGCGAAGCTTGCGCCGCTGAATTCAGGAACCATTTCGATAGCTGCGAAGAAACCTAAATCGCCGCCTTGTTCTGCAGAACCTTTATCTTCTGAGTTTTCTTTAGCAAGTTTGGCAAATTGACTTTTGTCAGCTTGAGCTGTTTTTAATAATTCTTCAGCTTTAGCTTTTCTTGCAGCGAGTTCATCTTGAACTTTTCCCTTGATTGCATCGTCAGAAAGTTTTTTGTTCGCTTTGTCTGCACGAATGTGCTGTTCAATTTCGTAAGGATTTGTAGAGATAAGAATGTGTGACGCTCTTACTTTATCAGGGAATTTGAATTTTTTAATATTTGCGTTGTAATATTTTTTAGCGTCAGCCTCTGTGACTTGTGTGTTGTCAAGCTGCATTGCAAGTTTTTTTATTCTCAACTCTTGATTAAAATCTTTGTTGAATTGTTCTTTGGAAATTCCTCTTTGTTTAAGGAATTCATTAAATCTTTCTTTAGAGCCGATTTTGCTGATTAAATCTTCAAGTGCGAGTTCTTGTTCATCTTTAGAGATTGTTATATCGCGTTTGTTGCATTCTTCATTAATTAAAGATTTAATAATAAGCTCATTAACGACTCTATCTTTTGTTAGAAGGTAGAGGAAATCGTTTTGTGAATTCTTAATATCTATACCCATTTTGGTAAACGGTGAATTTTTAATTTGTGCATTAATTGCTTCATCAATTGCACCTTTAGTGATAGCAGCACCGTTAACGGTAAT
>CANAJP010000041.1 GCA_947361615.1 uncultured Candidatus Melainabacteria bacterium
CGCCGGGGGCCCCCCGCCGGGGGGGGGGAGTTACTTAACCGCCTGACGCAGGTTATTCCTGACACTAAAGCTTCTAAAGGACTTACTCAATTGGATAAAAATTGTTTTCAAGGCTATGTTGCATCCATGCGTTTTAAACTCGGAACCACTGCAGAAGAGATTAAAAGCCTCTGTTCATTGAAAGAAGAGGATTTTATATATGGTGCGTATGATTTTTTAACTAAGAAAATGGGAATTCCAGATGAAATTAGGCCGGTATTGACTTTACAAGAACAAAATCCCATAGGACCTATGCGTTATGCTCATAATTACAACATGATTATGATAAATCCCGATTTATCAAATTTGACGCAGGCTGAAAAATTTGGTATGTTACGTCACGAACTCCAGCATTTTCGCCAGAACATGGATATTTTTAGGCACGAAACTCTTGGTGAAAAGGTTGTAGATATACATGTTGATGCTCTGGTCAATAGTCAAAAAGCAACGGTAAAGCATTTATTGACTAACATGAGTTTAGATGAGATTGTTCAAAATGGATTTATTGCCAATGAAAATGGGTATAATATTTTTTTAAGATGTCAAAAACACCTTGAAAATAACGATATGGTCGCTTTCGACAAAGAATTTGAGTCAATGACTTCTGCATTTCGGCAAGATGTGATGGCGTTCAGGCAAAAAGTTGTCGACTCTATGGGGCCGATAAAAACTGGGACTAAAGAAGCCCAAAAAGCTGAGAAATATTTTGAGGATTTCCAGAACATAAACTATTTTGAAGCAGATGGTGGAGTTGATTATGCTAAGTATTTTGCTTCGGGAATTGAACAAGAAGCTATTATTGCGGGTGAACGTGCAGGTTTTGAGCTTTCAGGTGAAGGATGTTTTGTTAAATACCAAAAAGATAAATTCAAAAATGCAATTGAGTCGCAAGACGCTGAGGTGAGAAAAATGTTTGATGATTTGGAGAAAGCGGAATAGATTTTCTCACTGAGGCTAATACTTGACAAATATTGAAAAATGGTAAATAATGAATATACAGGGTGGCACCTTGAGAAAGTGCCAGATGCCTTGAGAGGTTTAAACGGTTCTTATCTATTCAGATTGGAGCCGTTTTTTAGTATAAATAAAATCAAAAAGATTAAAAATAAAGTCAAATTGAAATTATCCATATTGACCCCCTTTCTAGTCGAGAATCAACCCGAGGTTTAAATTATAATTGTCGGTTGTTTTCTTTAGAAAGGCATCCTTTACCCATAAAGTAAATTATATCATAAAAAAAACGACATCTGTTAGAATGTCGTCGGAAATCAATAGGAAAAGGGAAAGGAAAAATTAGTTATGTATAATTTTTTTACGCTACGCCCTCGCGATAGACGCCACCGTTCGCACTTGCCGCCGAAAGCGCGGTTTCGGCGGTCGCGCGCTCAACTCTTCGGTTGCTTTGCAACCTACGTGGCTCTGCTCGAGCTTATCCGAATGTTTTGAATCCGCCTTCAACGGCTTTTTCAATAACTTTTTCTACTGCATCTTTTTCGTTTGATACTGCGTTGTGTTCGGTATCAAGTTGTTTTAATCTTAATTCTAAGTTTTTGTCCTCCGCTTGAATAATTTCAATTTTTGCGTTAATTTCTTCGATTGATTGGTCATATAACGCTTTGTCGTATTCGTATTGGTTCATAGCGTCTTCGTACGCATCCTGATCGGTTACGGTATTGGTTGAAAGTGCATAAGTTTTGCCATCAATTTTAATGTTGATATAACGACCTGTGGAATCTTGTTCCAATTCGCAGCCTGCAACGCCTTTGATTTCTTCAACTCTTTGAGCTGAGCCGACTTTGTATGCCGGTACAAATGATTGCGTATTATTTCGCTCATCATAAACAGGACCGCCTGTGCCGCCTGTAGGTTTAATATCTTTTTCGTTATAGAAGACTGCTTCGTATTCACCTGTAGAGGTATTTTGAACATATCTTACGTAGAAGTCTGCATTCGCGCCATAGGTATTACGTAAGAGATCAAGATAAGCTTTTTCTTCTTTTAATAAATTTTTTCTTTGGTCATCTGAAAGTGATTGCCAATATTCATCATCTCTGGCTGTTTTAGCGTAGTCTGCAGCGTTAATATTGTTATCATCTTTCTTATTAAGTTTGTAAAGTTTAGTTGCGCCGATTTTGAATTCTGTACCGGCATCGTTTTTAGTGATAATACTAGGTGAAGCTGCTACGATAGAGAAGTCATCAGTCCAGTTTTTAATATAACTTACTTTGTAAGTTCCAGGATTTGCGTTATCAGCGATTAAAGATGTAATCTGGTTAGTTAAGGCTCCATCGTTGAAAGTGTATACCGTTTGAGTATATTCTTCGACAGACGGTGCAGTCGGAACTGACATTCCTAACAAGTCGCTGTAGTATGAAGCGGATTTGTTAGAAAGAGCAGTTCTTTGTTGGTTAATCTGCTGTCCTTCATATTCAATGTTGTTCATTCTCGCAGTCAAGCCTAAAAATCTTGCTTGCGATGCTGCCATACCCATTTTGGTATCCCTTTCTTGCTTTTATAACCGAATTACATCGACCTTGTTTTGTAATTCTTTTGTCTTTCGTAACATGCATGTCGGCAACATGATTTTGAAACTTTAGGAAATTGTTTCATGTTGCTTAATATTTTGTAACATGTTGAAAGGGCATGTTATTATTGGGCTTGACGGTCTAATTCTACTACGTGTCTTATGATTAAATGTGCGGTTAAAAGGAGGTACGGGTTAATTTCGTTTGTATTTGACATATTTATTGTCGCCTGAGTTTTAGGCGATTGAGATTTTGAAGCTTTTGGTGTGTAGCTCAATGATGTTTTGGCGGAGTAGTGTTTGTTTTCGCTGTTTAGTCGAAGAGAGAGTTCGTCGCGAGGGAATTCCTCTGTGCATTGAATGTCAATACTTACGGCGTTTGCGTCTTCTAGTACAAGTGTTGCGGTTAATTCGCCAAAGTTTACCGTTTGAATTTTTATAATAAGAATACTGTTGTCTGATTTTTCTTCATTTTGGGATTGAATTTCGAGTTCGAAGTCAACGCCTTGCTGGAGTGGAAGCCAGGGGAGGTATAAAAGCATAAGCATTTTTAGTGTTTGGGTGTTGTCTTTTTGTGAGGCTACGGCAACACTTGCGTTGATTAACTTTGCGGCTTCTTTCATCTGGGATACGTCATTAATCCCGTTTTTGGCGGAGTTTGCCATATTAATAATAATTTGTGTAATTGCGTCTTTGCCGTTAGCTTTTATGAGAGCGGCGAGGTCTGCAATGTTTATCATGCCGCTTGCTGAGATTGGAAGTTTGCGAATAGAGGCTTCAAGCTGTGACATCAAATTTTGGTTAAGCTTTGCGTTTTGCATTAATTCTGCGGAGTTCAGTCCTTGAAGTTGGGCAAGAATTTGGGTTTGGGTTTGCGATAATTGCTTGCCTGCTAGAAGATTTCGGTGTAATTGTGCTTGTAGCTGAGCCGTGGTAAGTTTGTTTTGTAAAATATAAACTAAAGCGTTGAAGTTTTTGGGAAACTTCATCATTTCTTTAATATAAGCAGCGTTTTCGGAGCCGGCCATCATTGCGGATTCGAAATTTTTCGGGGTTTGTTCGGGTGTTAAGGCTTGTGACGGTTTGGCGGTTGTGGGTTGGGGCGTTGGAGAAGGGGCATTTTTATGTACCGCAGGTTTATTTAACGCTTGCGGTACATATTTGTTATGTATATTGATGTTTATATTTTTCTCCATACGATTATTTTAGTTAATTTTGTTTGCAATGTCTATCTTTTACGACACCGGCTAACGCTAGCTATACATTTGGAATGTCCGTTCTATGTTGCCCGACATGGCTTTTTTAACGGATTCGTATTCTGATTGAAGTGAAGAGTGTTCTGTGTCGATGTTTTTAAGTTCGAGGTCAAACATTTCGTCTTTTGCTTCAATTTGGCGCATTGCTTTATTGTATTCAGCTTCAGCAACTGTTGCTGCTGTCGCGTCGTTTTGTTCGATGATATCAGAGCAGCTTGTGTAGGTGATTGGCTGCCAGTTAGCGGTTGAGTCGATTTGTTCCATGATTACGATACCGTTTTCAAGTGCAAATTGAATCCATTCTGTGCTGTTGGCAAGACCTTTTGGTAACATTTGATAACCGCATTTTTCGATTTTTTCAAATAGGTTTATGTACCAGTTAGCTTCTTCGTCAGCAGTGACCCAGTTGCCTTCTTCGCCTTTCATGTAGCCGTATACAGGTTCACCGAATAAATCCATCATTGTGTCAAGAATATATGCGTTAACACAATATATTATCTCATCATTCGCAAGGTCACCTTTGGTAATGCGGACTTCTGTTCCGGTGTTTTTTAGGATTATTGGTTCATTATTATCCATGAAGCCTTTTAATTTACCTGACATAATTTTGTCTAAAAATTCGGTCATATCGTCAGAGTTTGTGATTTTGTTTTCATTTGATTCACCGAATACTAGTTTACAAATATTTTTTAATATTGCATCAACATTGGCATTAGTCGCAGTTTGGCTTAAAAGAATATTCTTTTCGTCTTCAGTGAATGTTTTTGTTTGTGTTGTTCCGGCATCATCTGTATATGTGTATGACGATACAAATGTAGATTCTTTCAAACGCACACCGTTTGTGCCTGCACCTACATTTGCAAAGATTTGAGCTGCCTGGCGTTTTAAAATATCACGGACTGTTGCATTAAAATCACTCATATTCATTACTGTTGAAGCAGTTGCATTTGAAGCATCTTCTGCTGTTCCTGAAGCCGGGAATTTGCTTGTATCAAATGTTGGATATTGAGTGGTTTGTGTGCCAACTACGTTACCATTCTCATCTTTTTCCTCCAAATTGAATTGTAGAGTTGAACCGGAACGAGTTAAATTAATTGTTGGAGTGATTGTTGACTCGTTTCCATTTTCGTCTGTGTCGGTGTAGGTATATTGAACCATGGAACTACCGTTCCATTTATACAAATTGCTTGTTCCACTAGCATTTATTTTGGCATATACAAGATCACCATTGTTACTAGGATCTTCAACTCTTGCGTAATAGTCAGGAGTTAATGGTGCAGTAGGATTTGTTATTTTTAAGTATAAAGCAGAATTGTTATATCCTGTTGAGTATAATTTTGTCGTTTTTTCATCACCAAAATGTTCATCAAGACTATAATCAATATGGCCATTACCGCCGACGACCCTGAAACCATCTAGAACTGTAGCATCTATTGCCATTGTTGAGGCATCATATGTGGCTCCATCGTAGTATTTATTGATATCATTTTTTAATGCATTGTTAATATTAGTTAGGTTAACAGGTGATGAAAGAGTGAAATTATCAATAGCTCTGAATGTTTCACCTGCGCTTAAGGCTGCCTGTGCATAGTTGCCAAGTAGCTGATTTTTTTGTGCAGCCGCTTGTTTTAATGCCGCAGCTTGTTTCGCAAATGAATCTACATAGCCTGCAAAGTCTGTGTATTGTGATGTTTTAATAACTTCATCGTAAGATGGAATAATCGTCTTGCCATCTTCGGCTTTTTTACCCTCGTACATATCTCTCAATGCTTTAGCATCAAAGAAATCGTATTTACCATCGGTTGTGGTATTACCGGTTTCTTTGCCACCGGTTGTAAATTTTTCAGGATCTGTTCCATCAGGCTCTGCAACGCCGTCACCATCAGGATTAGTATAGAAGCTTTCGTTTGATTCAAGTTGTTTTTGAAGTGTATCCCAGTATGAAGTTGTGTATTTTATACCGTATTGTTCTAAGAATTTTTCTTTATCATGACCTGAGGCTTTATATTTAGCCGCATCTGATTCTGAAATCAAGATATTTCCGGCAGTATTGGTCAAACCATACTGGTTGTTATACTGATTGAATGCTGTTAAATTATTGAATGTTAAAGGAACATTTTGTGCTTTATCATTTTCGTCATAGTTTGCAAATACTAAGTTTGTTTTGTTTAAAGCATTAATGTAGTTTTCGCTTACTTTAGAACTGTCCGCAGAAAGGCGCATTTTCTGGTTGTTAATGATTTGCGCACGCAATTCATTATCAGAAAGTCTTGAGGTTATTGATAGTAATCTTGCTTGAGATGCTGCCAATCCCATTGTTTCCGTTCCTTTCGTAATTGATTCCTTATCTACGTTGTCGGTTGAATTGGAGCAAATCTTTAAATATTAAGATAGTTTGTTAAGAAATGTTTCAGCATCTATCCCACGTCAAGATAAAAGTTAATTAGAAAAATTCAACAAAATGCCTAATGTTGCAATCAAAAATTATTCTTTTGTTTAAACTTAAAATGTAACGCCGGACAGATCCCGAAACGAGTTCGGGATGACAGAAAGACAAGCATAATCTAATTTATCAAACTATAAAACGTCGTCAGGGCTTGCTCTTTGTTGTTATCGATATATTTGATTTTTTCTTGTAATTCGTTATAAGCATGTTTTTGGGTAGTAAATGATGCGTTTTTCACGGAGTTGAAAATTTCTGATAAAATGCAGCGAACAAGGTTCTGGAAATCACCTGTTTGTTTCATCTCTGTGAGCATTAGTTTTAATTTATCGCCAAAACCCTCTGATGAACCTGCAATTTCCTCTACAAGCCCGTCTTGAATTTTATGTCTTAACTCAAAAATGTTTGAGTAGTATGTGGTTTCAGCTTTGATAAGGTTTGCGTTGTCTGCATTAGGAATAATTTTCATATTTTTCATTACATCCATGCAAAAATCCGTGATTGTGTTTGGTGGTGGGATTTGAGTCTTATTGTTGAAGATATGTGTTTCAAGTTCTTTCACAAGTTGTTCTACCGCTTCTTTATGGCTTAAACCGTCTGGAAGAATTGCACCCTGAAGGTTTGTTTCCGCAATGCCGCGTGAGTTGCCAAAAATAAAATCTAAGTGCCCCAGTGCGTTTCTGGTCGCTGTCAAGTTTTCGTAGCGCAAAACATTACCTAAATCGAGGAATGTTATTGGCTTCTCAAGATTATCAAGGTCGATAAAGATGTTTGCAGAATTCGGGTCAGCCTGAATGATTTTTTGACCGCTTCTAGGTATTGAAATTAGTTGTTCTATGAAAACTTTATTATAGTTTAGAAGAAGCTTTTTGATTTGTTCTTCTGAAAGCTGCATATCGCGGCGTTTTAATTCTTCGTCGAGTTTGTTGAGCTGGACGCCCTTTGCCTTTTCCATTACGTAAATATTATCTCTAATCTCAATAGGTTTAACAACATTGAAACGTTTTGCATTAGATGCCATAATTTCAGCGGCTTCTTTTTCCAGAGAAAGGTCACATTCTTTTGACCAGGCCGCATACATTACGTCGATGAATTTTTTATAGTAAGTGAATTCTTCTTTGTTTTTATTGAATTCAGATTTTGCCAGTAATTCTTGTGCTTGAAGCCTGTCGGTTTCAATTTTTTCCTTATTTATACCTTTTTTCAAAAGTTTTATTACGACTTCACGTCCTGTTTTGTTTTCTTTCGCAAGATAAGTTTCCGCGATGGTGCCGACGCCTAGAGGCTCATCGCGAATAATTGAGTATTTTTTTCCGTAAGTATTAGTGATAAGCGATTGGGCTTCGTCAATAGTATATGAACGAGGGCAACCGCCTTTAAGATCTTTTATCGCAGAAATTAAGTTCGCCGGAATTTCTTCGCCATATATTTTATCCAAGCTTTCTATTTTTTTATCAGGTAGCGTTTGAAGAAATTTTGCAATGAAAATGTTTGTGTCGATAATTTTATCAGCACTAGGGTCTTTGAAGATAGGTAAAAGCTTTATAGAGTATTCAATTTTTGTCTTTAAATCAAGGTTTTCTGATAGTGTTTCTAAATCAAAGTTTTTCTGTATAGGATTTTTGAATTCTTTTAGTACTTTACTGTTTTCTTTTGCTTTTTTACATGCTAAATCCCATGATTTAATAACACCTTTGCCTTTGTAGCCGATAAATGCGAGTTCCGGAACGGTTGCAATCAGGTGTGTGGTGAGGCTGTCTTTCTGGGTTTGGAGGTATTCGCGTAAACTTTTGTCGTTACGTCCGGTCAGGTAACGTGCAGAGGTGTTTATCCCCAGAAGTGTGGGGATTGTAACAATAAGGCTTGATGAGGCAAGTATTGGAGATGCTAAACCGTTTAGCGCACCCATTGCAAACCTGTTTAATAGAGATGGACGGTGTGAGCGGTCTTTACCTTCGCCTATTTTGTCAAGTCCGGTTAAAACCGGCTTGGCGATTAAACCTGTTAAAACGGATGCGCCTAGCGCAAGACATTTAGTTTTTTTCCCGAGACCTTTTTTGAAAAGTTCTGTGACGGAACTGAATTTGTCGATGTTTTTGTAAGCACTAAACGAAAGAGCGCTTACAGCAGTGTCAGTGATAAGTTCGCCGGTTTCTTTGCGTGCATTGTATCTTCTTTTAAGCTCTTGTTCAAGTTCTTCTTTTGTAATTTCACCGGCATTGTATTTTTGAAGCGTGTCTATTGATTTCTGTCTGTTATGAGTGAATTTATCCGCAACGCAATCGCAGAACCCTAAGTTCTGATTAAGCGCATACTGTTGTACGACGCTTTTGCGTCTGTCTTTAGCGGCTGAAAATAAGATTGTATTATTTTTAGGCTGGATATCCATTACACGCACATACCTGACTTCCCGAGAAAGTCTCGTTTGCGAGACTTTTGAGCGGCAGATTAGACAGCTCAGCCACGGGTTGACCTGCGAGAGCAGGGCAAGCCGGTGGCGGAGAACTGCTTTTCTGTGTATAAGAAACCCGCTGAAAAATTTTTTTGCTAGGCACTAAAAAAGGAGGCTTATGCCTCCTATGTTTTTAAATGGTACTCCCAAGGGGATTCGAACCCCTGCCGCATCCGTGAAAGGGATGTGTCCTAGGCCTCTAGACGATGGGAGCTTGTTTTGCTTCCTAACCGATATCGGCTACGCTTTTTATATTACCAAATAAATTTTTATTGTCAACAGTTATTTTAAAAAAGGCGTCGAAAATTTTTCGACGCCCTCAAATGATTATTCTCTTGTTAACAAATCCATTTCTTCAAGTGAAGCGTAAACAGCGTGGCAACCGCAATCTACATATAAAATTTGACCTGTTGTTCCGCTTGAAAGATCTGATGCCAAGTATAAACCTGCGCGGCCTACATCTTCAAGCGCTACGTTTCTGCCTAAAGGTGCTTTTGCTGTCGCTGCTTTTAACATTTTGCCAAAGCCTGAAATTCCGCTTGCTGCAAGAGTTTTTACAGCGCCTGCAGATATGCAGTTTACTCTTACGCCTTTTTTACCTAAGTCAGCCGCTAAGTATCTCATTGAAGATTCTAATGCTGCTTTGGCAACGCCCATGACGTTGTAGTTTGCAACTACAAATTGTGAACCGAGGTAAGTCAACGCTAAAATTGAACCGCCTTCGTTCATAATAGGTTCTACGTTACGGCAAATTGAAACGAGTGAATATGCGCTTACGCCCATAGCCAAATCCCAGCCGGCATGTGATGTATCGATAAATCTTCCTTGCAAATCTTCTCTTGCTGCGAATGCTACTGCGTGAACTACGAAATCTAATTTTCCGTAAAGTTTTTCACACTCGGCAACAACAGCTTTGATTTCTTCTTCTTTTGTTACGTCGCAGCTCATAATAATTTTTGCGTTCATACCTTCAGCTAAAGGTCTAACACGTTTTTCCATTATTTCGCCTGCGTATGTAAAAGCCATTTCAGCGCCTTCATCAAACAATTGTTTTGCGATTGCATAAGCAATACCGTGGTTGTTTGAAACACCAAAAACAAGCCCTTTTTTACCTGTCATTAATCCCATAATTTTCTCCTTATTTAAAATGTCCCTAAGACTTTAACCATTTTACCTGAAAAGTTTCAAATTAGCAAGTTTGTTAGAATTGTAACAAATTATTAAAATCTACTATGTAAATAGCACTTTTTTAAATGTTTTGTCTTATACTTACTATACTAAATTTTTCAAGGAGTGTGTTATTATGAATCTTACAATTACCCCAAATTTTACCCAATATAAAAATTCTTCTAACCCTAATGTACAATCTAACATGTGCGGGGGGGGGGGGGGCTTATCCGCAAATAATTTTAAGAAATTAAGCGCACGAGGTTTAAAACTTACCGGGCTTTTGGACGCGCCTGCGGTTAATAATACACTTGCACCGCTCTCCCGTGATACAGTGTCTTTTGGGGCAGGGTTAAGAGCTGACAAAATATTGTCTCAAAATGCATTCCATTCAGAAAATCTCGGCGGGTTGAATATGGAAATGGCAACGGGGGTAACGCGTAGAGCAGAAGCTGCCATGCAGTATTTGGAAACAACGGTAAAACGTTATCTTAGCAAGCTTATTTCTAGTAATGAAGCAGATAAACCAATTCAAGAACTTCAATTTAGAATAAAAGGTGGAAAAGAAACCTTTAAAAAAGGTGCTGCGGTAAGTGAAAGACGTGGTATTACCATCGAAAACTCTGAAGAATTGAAAGGTATTGTTGAAGATCTTATTGGTGGTCGTATTATTTTACGTGAAGATACAAAAGGGGCTGTTAAAAAGGTTTTGCAATCCTTAGGCAAAGCCGTGCAAGATGGCAAGTTACCTATTACTCAGATTGAAATTCATAGACCAATTGTTGATGAAGTTCCTGTAGATATAGTAAAAAGATTTCGACGTGATTTAGGCATTAATCTTGATGATAAGAAAATAAAAGAAATGCAAAAAAGGGATTTCTTTAGTTATGCTGCTCCAAATGATATACAAGAATTTAAAAGAATTTGTCGTGGTCGTTTTAGAAATTTAGAATTCTCTGAAAATGATTCTCCAGTCGGTTATCAGGCTATTCACCTGCGTGTTTCTTTACCGAACGGGTACACCGGTGAAATTCAAATAATGGGTCGTGACGTTGAGGCGTTCAAAGAATTTGAAGATGTTTACTATAAAGCTAAGGGCGGTAAAATTGATAAGGATAGATATCCGGAAACAGCCAAAAGATTATCATGTCTGGCTCCATTGAAGAGTGATGGTGACACCCCAATTTCTGAAGCAGAAAAACTTGAATGGCAGTTCAGGCAAGATACAATGCAAGATTATACTTTTTGGACATACATTGGTCAAAGACTTAAAGGTGAAAAGGGGTATAAGTCTAAAGTAAGTGAAAAATTTCTGGTAGCACCTCAGTACCTTCTGGATCAAGGGCTTGGTTTTAACCAGATGGCACCTGTTATCAGAGCGGATAGAGCTGCATATAAGGCAGCGCAAAAAGCTAAAAATGGCTAAACTTCAATAATCGCAACGTTTTCGATATGATAAGTGTGGCAGAACATGTCAAACGGCTGAATGTGGCCTGAAATTTTTGCACCTTTGGTGCATAAATATTTCAGGTCACGTGCTAATGTTGCAGGGTTGCAGCTTACGTAAATTATTTGTTTACCGCAGACTTTTAGCGCATTGTCTAGTGATTCTTCTGTGCAGCCGCTGCGCGGAGGGTCAAGGATTACTACATCAAATTTGCGTTTTTCTTGCGCGAAAAATTTACCTGCGTCCATGTTGTTGATTTCAATGTTTTTAACCTTGTTTTCGCGTGCGATTTCACGCGCAAGATTGCATGATGCTGTATTTTCTTCAACGCAAACCACTTCTTTTGCAACGTCACTGACCGTAATTCCAAAAGCGCTTACACCTGAATATGCGTCTAAAACCGTTGGGTTGTCAAAGTTTTTGGCTATATGATTTTTGACGTAAGCAAAAATGTTTTCGGCGCTTTTCGGATTGATCTGGAAAAATGTTGTTGCGCCGATTTTGAATGTTTTACCTAGAATTCTTTCGATTATATAATCTTTTCCGCAGAGGCATTCTGATTTTTCGCCTAAAATAACGTTAGTTTTTTTAGAGTTGAAGTTTGCGCATACGCCTGTAACTTCTTCAAATTCATCAAAAATCGCTTGGGCAAAATCTCTTAGGCGCGGGAATGATTGTGTTGCGTTAATAACAAGTGTAACAAGAATTTTGCCGCTATCGGCTGAAACACGCAGGTTAATATTGCGTAGGTCGCCGGTGTGTTTTTTCTCGTTGAACCCTGAAATCCCAAAATCAAACGCTTTGTTGCGGATAAATTCAATGATTTCATCGCAGATTGCTGGTTGAACGGGGCAATATTTAATGTTAACAATTTCGTGTGATTTTTGTTTGAAGTAGCCGGCTAAAATACGTTTAGAATTTTTGGTTTCGGCCACAGGGTATTGAATTTTATGTCTATAGTTAAGCTTTTGCGGGCTGGGGATAGGTGAAGTGACTTCAACATCAAGCCCGCCGATTTTGCGCATAGCATCTTCTACGTTTTGACGCTTAAGTTCAAGTTGATAATTATAGTCAATAAATCCTAACTGACAGGCACCGCAAACTTTTTGCAAAGGACAAAGGGGGGCTGTTCTGTGCGCTGACGGGGTGATAATTTTTGTGGTTGTTGCGTAAGTGAAATTTTTACAAACCTTGTCGATTTTTGCTTCAACTTCATCCCCTGGGCAAGCGCCTGAAACAAACACAACTTTTCCGTCTTGACGGGCGATACCGTAGCCAAGATTGGAAAAGTTTTCTATTTTAAGTGTAATAATTTCATTTTCTTGCATTAGCGAATCATTCTATCAATAAAGATAACAAGTTTGTCGACTTTAGCTTTTCTATCAACAGCGTCAGGAGTAACAATGATGTCTTCGATTTGTTCTGTAAGTTCATCTTTAATGATATCGTTCTGGCAGCCTTTGATTAAAGCCATTACAGCGTTAAGCTGGTCGCTTACTTCGACACTTTCGCGTTTTGTCAAAATCATTTTCAAGATGCCTTCAAGTTGGCCAATCGCCATTTTTAAATTTTTATTGATACGAATGTTTTTAATTATACCCATGGTTTCTCCTTTTTAAACTTACGATATCATGATATTACGTTCTGTGTCAATTTTTAGCAAAAAATCGTCTTGACAGTTTTTGTTTATAACGTAGTATATTAATATATACATCTACCAAAATAAGGAGCCGAAGTAATGTTGTCCCCTATTAACCCCGTTGTGTTAAAAGGTTCATCTAAAAACGCATTTAATAAATTAGGTACAATTTTTGATAAAACGTATACACCTAAAATTGTTGTCGCAGATACAGGGAAAAATTTTATATTTGTTGCAAGATATTTAGCTGATTCCCCTAATTTGCATTTTCAGGTTTACAACAGGCAATGCAAAATGACAGACACATTTGTACTTGCACAAAATAAATCGGGTAATGGCTGTGAAATTAAGAAATATTCAGCTTTTCAAAATAAGGTAATGCGTCCGCGGGACATTGAGGTGTCACCGGATAAGGATATGTCATTTGAGCAAATTTTACAACATCGACCTGTTATTGTAAAAAGAATAGAATCTTTGTTGGCTGCAACAACTGAGGCGTTGAATAAAAAGTATTCTGGCTAATTTATGCTCGCCTGCTCGTTTCGCTCCCGCGAACCGACACCGCGAGCATCTGCTACGCATTCAGCGGGCCGGAAGTGGCGGAGAACTGCTTTTAATTGTCGTTCTGTTTTTCGAGAAGCTTCACGAAATATTGATAATCCGTGCCCCAGCTTGCCATTGCGTTCAGAACAGGTAAAAGGCTATAGCCGACATCGGTCAGTGTATACTCGACTTTCGGCGGAATTGTATTATAAACTTTGCGTGTTACAAGTCCGTCTTTTTCGAGGTTTCTGAGTGTTGTTGTTAAAACTTTTTGTGTAATGCCTGTAACTGATTTTTTTAACTCTCCAAATCTTTTTGTTCCGGTCAGCAAATCCCGTATTACCAATGCTTTCCAGCGTTGACTGATGAGTTGTAATGTCGTTTCGACAGGACATTTTGGAAGGTCTTTATATCCCATATATCACCTATAGTATCTGAATGATACCATCTTATCAAAGATTTGTAAATTTTTCAACTGCTTTAATCCAGCCGCCGTTTTCGACAGTGTCTGTGATGTAAGTTGCAAATTCTTTGAGTTCAGGGGTTGCGTTACCCATTGCAACACGCACGCCGCCTGCTTGAAGAAGTGCTATGTCGTTGTTTTGATCGCCGATTGTTAGAACCTCTTCGTCTTTTAGATTGTAGTAACTTTGTAAGAATTTTACCGCATCACATTTATTTGCATTTTTGTGTGAAATTTCGCAGAAAAACGGGGTTGATTTTACAACGAAACAGTTTGGGAATTTTTCTTGAAGTTCTCCAACCCATTTGGTGACTGTTTCAGGGTTGTTAAAGTCGATTGCAAGCATTTTACTCGCATATTCCGGATTCAATTCGTCGAAATTTATGATTTCGTACGGAACATTTTGTTCTTTTGAATAACGTTGAATAAAAGGGTTGTCCTGCTCTGCATAAAGTTTGTCGTTGTAATAAACTTGCAGGTGAATTTTGTTTTCCCGCGCCCATTTTATTGCTTTCTGAACACATTCTTTATCCAGAGTTTTTTGATAAAGAATTTCGCCTTCAGGGGAATCAATTTGTCCGCCTTGATAAGATACCAGCGGATTTTTTAATTGTAATTGGTTATAAATTTTTATTGCAGCCTGATGCATTCTACCTGTAACAAGAACTACTTTTACGTCATTTTTTTCAAGTTTTCTAAGGCATTCCATAAGGCCTGTCGGGCAGGTGTAATCTTTTTGTAAAAGTGTTCCGTCGATGTCTGTTGCAATAAGTTTAATCATTATTTTACCTCTTGTAGCGCGCGGTGGATTGCGCAAATTGTTTTAGCGTCTGAAATCCTGCCATCAGCAATCATTTCTTCAACTTCTGATATTTTATATTCGTAATTCTCTAAAATCTCGCCCTCATCCAGATGTTCGCCAACAAATTCAAGGTCTTGTGCCAGATAAAGGTATAATTTTTCGTTGCAAAAACCGATTGATGTGTAGATAAAACCGAGAGATTTCCAGTATTTTGCGCGGTAGCCGGTTTCTTCTTCAAGTTCACGTTCGCAGGCAAAATTCGGGTCTTCTCCTTTTTCAAGCTTTCCAGCCGGAAGTTCCAAAACTTCCTCTTTAATCGGGTAGCGAAATTGTTTAACGAAAAGAATGCTATCTTCTTTAATTGCAACGATTACAACACCGCCTGAATGTTCTACAACTTCGCGGAAAGATTTATGTCCATCAGCGACTTCTACTTCATCAGAACGGACTGTAATTATTTTTCCATGATAAACTATTTTTGAACTAATTGTTTTTTCTTCCATATTGTGATTATATCATGAATTGACTTTTTCTCAAACATGCTGCATAATAATTTTATAAAGAAAGGATGTGCCGCTGAGCGGCCTCCACAATTAGACCCGAGCGTGACTTGGGAGAAAGGATTATTATGAAACGAAAGATTGTAAACATTTACGCAGGGGGGGGGGGGGAGCCATCTTAGCGGATGTGTAGTGCCGGCGCCGGTTCGCGAG
>CANAJP010000042.1 GCA_947361615.1 uncultured Candidatus Melainabacteria bacterium
GTTGGAAAACAGCCCGGGTACAACTTGGGAAGGCGCCCCCCGACCGGCCAACGGGTCCCCCCCCCCCCCTGCATAACTCAATACATTGCTTTTGTTCATAAATTTTCCATCCTTTCTTTTTTTTGACTTAACGTGTTTGTTATTATGTACCATGTTTTGTATTTAGTCAAGACCGTTTGCATTGGGTTCAATCCCATGCAAATATTCATGCAAATCAAGAATTTCATCATACGTAATCGGCTCCAAGCCTTGAACAACTTCCAGTGGTGCGTGCGGCTGGCCGACACCTTCGTGAACCTTTAGCAGGCCCAGTCCAAAATCCTTGCCACACTTCGGGCAAACCATTCTCACCACATTTACTCCCTTGTCCTTTCTTACGACCTCAAATGCCGCACGGTCAATATCGTTCTTGCAAAAAGAACAACATAATTTTGAAAAAAGTTTCTTATATTTCTTGCCCATAACAATATCCTAACCCAAAAAGTAAAATTATTACAGCAGCCCCCTTCCTTTTTTCAGTATTTTTTAATATAATAATTACAGTAGTATAAGATGAGGGATAATAATGAATAAAAATCAATCAACTGGAATGTACATTATTCTGGCAATCCTTGTAATGGTGTTTGTTTCATCAATTTTGATGGCCGGCCCTGTTACAACGACTAAAGAACTTACGTACTCTACATTCCTTGAAAAACTTTCAAACAAAGAATTCAAATCAATCGAAAAGGCAAACGATTTTCTTATTGCTGTTCCGATTGAACAACCGCAGGTTCAAGAACCTGAAGAAAAACCGGAAGAAAACGATTTGACTAATCTTTTCTTACCGACAGAAAAACGCAAACCTGTTTTGCGTTACAAAGTTTTGACACCTAATGATCCGCAATTAACTCAAAAAATCGAAGATTCAGGCGTAGAGTTTTCAGTCTTAAAACCTAGTGAAACAAGCCAGTTAATGAACCTTTTCGGCTCACTTCTGATTCCGTTGCTATTTTTCATTTTCCTCATCATTATGATAAAAAGTATTCAATCCGGCGGCTCTCAGGCTATGTCGTTTGGCAAAAGCAAAGCTAAAATGCTTCTCGACAGCAAGGTTAAAACAACATTCGCGAACGTTGCCGGCATTGACGAAGAGAAAAAAGAACTTGAAGAAATCGTTGACTTCTTGAAAAACGGTTCAAAATATATTAAACTCGGCGCAAAAATTCCTAAAGGCGTGCTTCTTGTAGGCCCTCCTGGAACAGGTAAAACCTTGATGGCAAAGGCTGTTGCAGGTGAAGCGGGCGTTCCGTTCTTCTCTATCAGCGGTTCTGATTTCGTTGAAATGTTCGTCGGTGTTGGTGCAAGCCGTGTTCGTGACCTTTTTGAACAAGCAAAAAAACACCAGCCTTGTATTATATTTATTGATGAAATCGACGCAGTCGGACGTCAACGTGGCGCAGGCCTTGGCGGCGGCCACGATGAACGCGAACAAACCTTAAACCAACTCCTTGTTGAGATGGATGGTTTCGATGAAACGACAAACATCATCGTAATCGCTGCAACAAACAGACCTGACATTCTGGATAACGCATTACTCAGACCTGGCCGTTTTGACCGTCAAATCTACATCAACGCACCGGACGTTAAAGGACGCGAACAAATCCTTAATGTTCACGCTAAAAACAAACAAATTTCACCTGAAGTTGATTTAAAAATTCTTGCAAAACGCACCCCGGGGTTCACCGGCGCAGATTTGCAAAACCTCTTAAACGAAGCTGCACTTCTTGCGGCAAGACACGACAAATCTCAAATCGAAATGGAAGATATTGATTCTTCAATCGACCGTGTTATCGCAGGTATTGAAAAGAAAAGCCGCGTTATGACAGATAAAGACAAAGAATTAACCTCTTACCACGAAGTTGGACACGCGCTAATCGCAAAACTTGTTAAAGACGCAAACGAACTTCACAAAGTTTCAATAATTCCGCGCGGATACGCTCTCGGTATTACCTGGACCCGCCCGAAAGACGAAAAAGTTCACACAAGTAAATCACAATTACTTGCACAACTTACAGTATCACTCGGCGGACGTGCGGCAGAAGAAATCGTTTACGGTAAAGATAAAGTAAGCACAGGCGCATCACAGGATTTAAGCACAGTTACGGATTTAGCACGAAAAATGGTAACTGCTTGGGGTATGTCTGATAAACTCGGAAACATGACCTATGGCAAAAATCAGGAAAACGTGTTTATGGGCCGTGATTTTGGCCACCAACGCGATTACTCCGAACAAATCGCTTACGAAATCGATACCGAAATCAAAAAACTTATAGATGAACGCTATGAATTCGCGAAAAAACTTCTAACCGACAACCGCGATATGTTGGAAGAAATTTCAAAAGAACTTCTTGAAAAAGAAACAATCGATGAAAAAGAGTTCGAAGAAATTATGAAACGCGTTGAAGAAAACAGATAATAAAAAAGGAGCCAAGCAAGGCTCCTTTTTTTATATTATTTATTCGCGCCACATTTATCCCACTGGTTGTTTTCTGACCAGTTTTTGCCTGTAACCAGGTTAGCAATACCTTTTCCGACATAAGCAAACGCGTTACCGACTTGTTTTCCGCACCAGGCTATTCCCTGTCCGACAGGTTTAAGGATATTGTTAAATGTCCATGTAGCTGCAGGTTTTATCGCTTTATTCCATGTCCAACTTGCAGCGTTGCCGATACCTTTTAAAATTGGCCCGCCGAGAGGACTCGCAAGTAACCCTATTCCAGCTCCAATACCTAACGCTGTCAAAGCAGCTTTATCACTAATTCCGCTACCACCTCCGCAGCAGCAGCCACCGTAATAAGCGCCACCCATATATGGAGCACCAAAAATATTACCGGTGCCGCAACAACCACCGCCAGCATTATAATTTTTGATGCTAATATTTACATTTCCGCCACCACCGCCAAATGAACGATATGTTCCACAATGCGAACCCGACGGGATAGCGCGTCCAAAGTTTATTGGCATTCCTCCAAATGGAACCGGCATAATTTGTACCTCTCTTGTTATACTCTCTATATACATATAAAGTATATACTCAAGAAATTATTGCCTTTTTTAAAAATATGTGATTTACATTCCGTTACAATAGGGTTTTAAACGCCTGAGGGATGTGGTTTATCAAATCTGTCGGCATAACACAATATTCTGTTAGTTCTTTACTAGCAAAATCTCCGGCAAGCCCGTGAGTATATACAGCAAGCGACGAAGCTTCAAAAGTTTCCATACCCTGCGCAAGAAAAGAAGCAATCATTCCCGCCAGAACATCACCACTTCCGGCCTTTGCCATTCCTGAATTTCCGGTATTATTAATATAAACCTCTCCGTACGGGGAGGTAACAACCGTCTTATGAGTTTTTAGTACTGTCGTACAATTATAAATCTGGGAAATTTCGCCAGCATAGTGAACCGTATCATTTAAGATTTTTTCAATCTCAACGCCCCCCAATAGCCTTGACGCTTCAAGCGGGTGCGGTGTCAAAACAAGATTTTGCGGCAGCCATTCCAAATCATATTGTGACAAAAGATTTAACCCGTCAGCATCAATAACAGTCGGGATTTCAGCCTTAGCCTCGAATGTTTTTTGAAAAATCTGAACGGATTTCAATTCGGTTCCAAGACCGCAACCAATCAAAAGAGCCTGCGAGGATTTTAAATGTTCCCCAATAGAAGCCGAACGAGCAAAAACTATACCAGAAGTTTGCCACGAACCACAATTCATAACGCTCTCATCCGTTGCAAGAAAAACATATCCGCAACCAGATTTCAATGCCGCCATAGAAGATATAAACGCAGCCCCTGGCATAAACTTTGAGCCTGAAACATTCAGAACTTTTCCAAAAGTTCCTTTGTGCGAATTTTCAGGTCTTAGCGGGAGTTTAAAGTCCATTTTGTCTAATAGCCTCATACGCAACTATCGCCACGGAATTAGAAAGGTTCAAACTTCTTTGCCCCTCAATCATCGGGATAGTAAGTGCGTTTTTATCTGTAACATATTCTGCTGGAAGTCCTCTGCTCTCAGGGCCAAAAACGATAAAATCGCCGTCTTGAAACTTAACTTCCGTATATTTGCGTTTAGTTTTAGTGGTCAGATAATAAAAATTAGCACCCTTGTTTGCCTCAAACAATTCCTCCATTGTATTAACCTTGTGGAGGTCGACGCTCTCCCAGTAATCCATACCGGCACGTTTGGTGTACTTATCAGTGAGCGCAAAACCGAGTTTTCCCACAAGATAAAGGCTTGAACCCGTACACGCACAAAGTCGCGCAATGTTTCCAGTATTTTGCGGAATTTCAGGTTCATATAGAACTATATTAAGCTTGCTTTTGCCCATCAGAATCACCTAAAACAGCTTTAGCTTCAATCAGAACAGGTAATCCACGAACGACGCAGAACACAATCGCGACAACCGCAAGCCAGTAACCTACCTGGAAAACCACATCCGCGTGCGGAAGCCCGGGGATTTTAGCGGCAACGATTACGATAAACGCAACAACTTTCGCAACAGCATAAGAAATTCTCATAAATCTTGAGCCGGTAATAAATTTGCAAACAGGGTTTTGTTGCATACCAAATGGTGTAAAACCCTTTTCCATTGCAGCACTTCTGATTGTATCCGTAATAAAACCACGTGTAATTGCGATTAGCGGGAATAAAATAGAAAGCCAGCCTTGAACAGCAAATAAAATCCAGTAAGTATTTTCAACGATTCTATCGCTCATAATATCCAAAAGCGCGCCGAGTTTTGATTCTTCGTGGAATTTTCTGGCAACCCAACCATCAACACCGTCAAGTGCAAAAGCAAGGACAGTCAACACAAGCGCCCAAACATATGCTGTAACGCTTTGCGGCAATGCCATAATCAAATATACCGCGATAAACATTAAAAATACTCTAAAAATTGTAATAAAATTTGCCATCTTGCCTCTTTTCTGTAATTGTTCTTTGACGAACCCGCCAATGACTAATTATTTACCCTTAGTTCTTGATAGTGCGAAATCAACTTTATCAAGTTGCTCAACCTTATCGCCCATCATCATTCTTTCTGCCTCTTCCAAAATAGATACAACATCATAACCATTTTGTCCGTCAGAACGAGCCTTTCGACCCTCTTCACAGCAGCTTATAAAGTGCTGGCATTCAAGTTTAAGCGGTTCGATTTCAAGATAATCTGAATGGATAATCTGTGAACTAGCAACAAAGTTATCATAAATTGTAAGCTTGTCTTCAGCAAGAGTATCATCAAGGATTGCAGTCGCTTTAGTACCGCGAACGAGCAGAACAACGTGTTTTTTCGGTGTAATCCAGCTGTCAGAAATCTGGCCGATCATACCGCCTTCAAACTCTATTCCAATGTGTGTGATATCCATAATATTGTTTCTATCAGAAGAACACCCAAGAGCTGAAATCACACGGACAGGAGCTTTGCCTGTAACGTAACTAATCATAGAAACATCATGCGGTGCCAAATCCCACATTACACTTCTATCGTTTTTGAAGTAGTTAACATTCAATCTATCGCTTTGCGCATAAACAATGTCCCCTAAAACGCCCTCTTCAACAAGCATTTTCAAACGGTTAACCGCAGGATGGTAAAGCAATAAGTGGCCGACCATTAAAACAAGTTTTTTCGCATCAGCGAGTTCCATAAGGTCTTTTGCTTCCTGCGCAACAGTTGAAATAGGTTTTTCAACATAAACATGTTTGCCCGCTTCAAGAAGCGCTTTTACAATATTATAGTGAGTGTGGCTCGGAGTAACAACAACAACGCCCGTTACAACATCACTGTTCAAAATTTCTTTAAAATCTTTCGTTACTTTAACGCCCGGATATTGCTCCTGAACTTTTTTCAAGTTTTCATCGTCCAAATCACAAACGATTTCGAGCGCGTTAAGGTTATAAAAATTGCGGACAATATTTCTACCCCAGCATCCGCAGCCGATAACAGCTATTCTTTGATTACACATAAATTCTTCCTTTTACAAATATTCCTTAATATTATTATATTACAAAAAATCAAAAATGAAACCCGCTGTCGGAACCAAATCCGAAAGTACTATCCTGCGGAGTTTCCTGAGCCTGCTCTGCCGCAGCCTGTTCTTCTCTTGCCTTACGTTCAGCTTCCGCAACTTTCATTGCCTCAGTTCTAATTAATTCAATACGCTCAGCATAATCCATAAAATACTGTTTATCTTGCGGCGGATAATATGCAGCAAGCTTTTCCAAGAGCGGTTTTGGAAACCGTGAGTAATTAATCATTTCTTCAAGAACATCATCCGTCATATTATATAATGTTCTATAATTTTTGAAGAAAACACGTGCGATTTCTTCGTTAGTTTTTTCAGTAAGCGCGTAAGTTTTCTCTCCGAACTTACAAGTAACAATATTTTTTTCAAAAATAACAGGCTTGCAACGCGCCATTGTCAAGCGGATAATCAAATCATAATCCGCCATGATTTTAAATTTTTCATCAAAATAGTTCAATTTTGCAACAGCAGACTTTTTGAAAAGCATGCCCTGACGCACGCACGGCAAAACTTCAAATATATTATAAGGCGCCGGCGGAAACTCAAACACAAACCCGTCCGGATGCCTGCAATAGGCCGTAGACATCAAGAAATCCGCCTCTTCGGCTTCCATAAGTTCAACCGCGGTTTTAAGTGCAGTAATATCATGAACAAAATCATCACAGCTCAAAAACATTACATACTTACCTTTAGCGCGCAAAACACCCTTATTAAACCCCTCAAACTTTGAAGTATCTTTTTCAGAATAAAATGTAAAATATCCTTTGTTTTTATATTCTTTCAAAAGCTCTATTGTCCCATCATTGGACTGATTATCAATGACGATTGTTTCCATCTCGTCAAGTGTTTGTAAGTCCAAAAGCTGCAACAACAGATTAAAATCGTCAACTTGATTTTTCTCCAGTAAGTTATGAGTAGTAATGATAACGGTAAGTAAGATTTCATTAGGCATTGTTTTCTCCTATACGTTTCTTGTCATCCCGAACTCGTTTCGGGATCTGTCAAACGCCCCGTTTTAAATTCAACTTGGGACAGATGCTGAAACAAGTTCAGCATGACATGAGCGAAAAACTTATTAACTTATCTTAATATTACCCTAAAAACCCTTTATAAACAAGTTTGACATGTTAAAATACAAAAAACTATAAGAAAGCCTGATATCAACGGGCATGGGATATGCGAAAGAGTCACATGTTAAGAATTGTAAAAATCAATTTTAAAAAGGCGCAATTTTTCATATTCAGGAATTTTAATATACTTGTAGTAGAATAAAGTAAAAGGTTATTATCTTTTATTAGGTAGAAACTAACAAAAAGTGTATAGATAAAGGAGAATTACTTATGTCAGAACAAAATTCAATGGCGATTAGCCCAGTCACCGCAGGTTTAACCGGTGCAGCTATCGGCGGCTTTGGCAACTATTTCTTAGGTGTTGGCGCAAAACCTAAAGAAGGTTACAGAAACGCAACAGAATTATTAAACTTGAAAGACGACGAATTCAAAAAACTCGCTGACAAAATCGAAAAAGATGGCGACGACGCAGCAAAAACAGAATTCAAAAAATTACAAGATGGCAGAACAACTGTTTCATCAGCAGGCGACGCACTTGTTAAAGAACAAGCAACCGCTAAAAAAGACATGAAAGCGGCTATCGAACAAGCTGTTGCTGATGGTAAACTTACCGCTGCTGACGTAACTAAAGAAACTAACGAACTCAACACTGCAACAACAGAATTAACTAATGCTAAAAAACCTTTAACTGATGCATTGGCTGACACTGCAGACGGCAAATTAGGCAAATTAAAAGCAGATGCAAAAGCTGAATTAACAGCAGCTGTTGCACAAGATAAAATTGACGCATTAAAAGCTGACGAATCTAAACAAAGCAGTGAATTAAAAGATTTAATTGCTAAAGAAAAAGCTGAAACTGACGCTGCAAAAAAAGCTGAGTTAACTAAAAAAGTTGACGCTCAAGCGAAAAAAGATTTAGTTGCAGAACTAAAAAAGAAAAATGACTCTGCAATCAGCAAATACCAAGCAGAACTTAAAAAGACAACAACTGACGAATTAAAAGGTAACATCAAAACTAAAGCAACAGATGTTCAAACAAAGAAAACAGCAATTTTTGATAAACAAGTTGCTGAAGCAGAAAAATCAATCGGCGAAAACCCGACTGACGCTTCTTTAAAAACATTAAAAGATAACATGAAAAACTGGAAAGAAACTATAGCTAAAAAAGCAGATGATGTTAAAAAATCTAAAATTGAAGAATTAGTTGGTGAAAACGGCAGATTAAAAGACCTTGATACTGGTAAATTCGGCAAATTCTTAGAAAAATCAAAAACAATGCCGGCAGTTATCGCAGCAGCAGCTTTAGGCGCAGCAGGTGTGGCTCTTGCTTACATCGTTGGCCCTAAAAATGAAGTTCCGACTGACGTCGCGTAACAAAAAGAAAAATATACAAATACCCTAAAACATAAGTAATTTTTAAATACAAAAAGCCATTCCTAAAGGAATGGCTTTTGATTAACACTTGAAAAATTATTATAATCTGTTATAATAAAATAAAAGGGAGCCGGTCAAGCTCTTCCTAGCTTAGCCGGTTTGTCACCCCCTATTAAACGAACAAACGAATTAATTTAATTAAGAACTCTAACACCAATAGAGTTCTTTTTATTAACTCTCTATTCATCTATATCACCTCCCTCCGTCGCCAATTGTCACCATAATTTTGTTGCGCACGAGGTAGGATTGGGGCTACCCTTTTTTATTCAATTATCAAAGAACTTATTTCAAGTTAACAAACGGTACTGAGTTACCCATCATATATTGCGGTAAAATTCCGTTCCATTTTTGGACTGCTTCGTATTCAACAAGTGCTTTGTTTTGTGTAAGCGCGTTTGCACGAATACTCATTGATTTTGCTTCCGCTTCGGCTGAAATAACTTTCTGTCTTGCTTCTTCCTGAATTTGAACGGTTTTATTTTTAGCTTTCAGTGCGTCTTGCTCTGCTGTAACTTTGCTTTCAATTGCGCGTTCAAAAACTTCTGAGTAATTAATATCAACGATTTGGAAACCTGTTACGTTTACATATCGTTCAGAAAGTTGTTCTCTCAATTTTAAAAGAATGTCATTAGTTGCTTCCTCACGGTTTGCAACCAAATCCTGCGCGTTCCATTTACCGATAACGTCTTTTATAGAACCCTCAAGAACAGGGTTGATTACTTTTGAAACATAATCCATACCAACTTCCTGATACATTCTATATGCACTATCTGACATCAAATTGTAGTTTACAACGTAGGAAATACGCGCTTGTTGAATATCTTTTGTATAAACATGTGTTTGAGTATTATATTTTTGTGTTTTAACGTCCATTTTTGCAATTTTTTGCACGTAAGGCATTATAAAATGCATACCTTCTCCAAGGCTTTCAGGTGAAACTTTACCTAACGTAACCTTAACACCTCGTTCACCAACACCGACAACCACAATCGGGTTGCATAATAAAATAGCGATTACAAATAAAACTATAATTGTAACCACTCCTGCAATACCATTTTTGTCCATTCCTCTCTCCTCTTTTCTATTATTAAAATTCTGTGCTAACTTTGTAAAAAAATCTTTTATCGGGACAGAATAATCTTTTATAACTTTCGCCTCATAATCATAATGAACTGTTTTCTTTTTAGTACGCGGTTTTCGCTTTAACAACGAACCAATCGATTCTGATAAGATAATAAACACAACGATTAGTACAAAAATTAAATTAAAAATCAATTCAAAATCAAATTTCACCCTAAATCTTAACAGTTCTGGCAGTGTCAATGCGACAATCACACCAATAATTCCGAGTGTAATCAATAATTCGGCAAGTGTATATGCGTACTTCCTCATTATGCCAACCCCAGAATTGCCATAACGATAAACGTAATCATAACAATAAGCCCGAACCCTGCATAACCAATCAAGATTTGTTTACCGTATTGTTTGTACATATTCACGCCGAAAATCAAACCTATTAACGAGATTATTAAATTTGTTATCACAACAAATGCTAATAAAAAAATCAAAATTCTAACAGCCATAATGCCCCTCTATTCTTATTAGGGGAATTATAACGCGTTTTAGAGGAAAGCAAATCATCTGTTTAAAGGATTACGACCTGAGGGTAAATTTCGTCTATGTAAGAGTCTGCGTCCTCAAGTGGGAAAATCCCGACTGAAAATTCTGCTGTGTTTAGTCCGATTTGCTGAGCCGCAGGAACTTCAAGCGGCGGCCCTGCAGGGGTTGTCCTACAAGGATTTGCAGGGTTAGAAATCACACCGACGCTACGAAGAAGTGTTATTTTAAGAGAGTTTTCCTCTACTTCATACTCGGTTAAACCTTTAGTAATAACACCGAAACCTTGCGCCCAGACAAACCGCTGCATCGGCGCAAAATTTGTTTTGACCTCGTGTCCGCGCTCTTTCGGCAAATTCTCACGAACGTTCCAGATCGGATCAAATTCACGCCGTATGATTTCGTTCATATCCTCTGAAAAAGTTTCGGCAATAGGATGCGGAAGATTGAATTTTACCTGCCAAAGTGTATTTTTAAATTTATTATTCCATTCGATTTTAAAATTTAACAAACGGGAATTTTTATTGAGCGTAATAAGAACATCGAAAAATGTCGTTTTAACTTTCAAACCAACCCTCAAATCCCCCTCAAAAAGGATGTCATAAGAAATTATAAACGCACGCTCAGGCTTATCCCCCTCAACAAGCCCGTGATTATAGGTATCGCCTAAATCGCGGACACGCGTAAATTCAACAAAATTCTCCCATTTCTGTCCGTCGACATAAAGATTAAACTCGCCCTGCTCAATTTTCATCGTAAGGTGAGAATTTCCGATTTCAGTATCAAGGATTTGCAAAACATCATCAGACGGCTCAATCTCGCGCAAATTCGTATAAATCGTTGTATAATCTTCTGTTACCGGAATGCGTTGAGTGTCGTGAAGAAGTTTTGTTTCAAACCCACGACGTTCACTCACAACCTGACTTTCAACCTCTGTGCTTTCATACTCAACAACACCTTTATAGTCAGAAAAATTCACCAGACCGCTCTGTGTCAGCCGCAATTCTTCGATAATAGTATTTGCGGTTTGCAGAACTTTTTTATAACGGATAACATTTTCTTCGTGAACATCATCCGTTGAGCAGCCACAAATACCGTCGTGAGCCTGATTTTGCAATAACAGCTTATATGCATATTCAACCTGCGCCGTGTATGCCCCGCCAAAATGTTTTTGCAATTTATCCGCAAAATGTAGTCTATTTGAAGCTTTCACATTCAACTGTTTTATTTTAGTCCTTGCAGAATAACAACCATTCAAAATAAAAGTTCTGGAATTGTCACGGAGCTCATCATTCCATTCAAATTGCGAAAAACGGCCTTTCACTGCTTCAAAATAATCAAAAATCGAGCCGAGTTGAATTTCGTAATCCTCTAATTTAGCATTTGCCGCGTCAATCATTTCAATAATATCCTCATCAATCCCACGATGATCCGCACCAATCGGCAACAAAAGTACATCACCGGATTTTTCGGCAATTAAATCAAGATTATTTTTCAAAAACCCGGAATCCAAGCAGTCCATAAAGTATCCACGCACCAAATTCACCGTATCAACGCCATTGAACTTAAATTCCGCAGGGATTTCATCGCCGCAACCACGCCAAACAACGCATTTATCGACGCCTGCGCGTGCCAGAATTTTAGGAACATTCATGCTATGTCCAAAAGTATCTGCAAGATAGCCGATAAAGTCCTCACAACCAAAGTCGCGTGCAATCTTCATACCTATTTCAAGATTTCTTTCAAAGCAAATTCGGTCAGTCAAAAATTCATCAACAAGCGTGTAAAAAGGTCCGATAAAAAGTTTTTTCTCCTTAATAAGTCGACGAATAAGCGCTTCTTTTTCAGGACGGATTTCAAGATAATCCAATAACGCCGCGACCTGTCCGTCAAAATAAAACGATGGGATTTTTCCGCTCTCAAGCATATCTAAGACACGGTCAAAAACCCGAAGCAGCCTCATTCTGAAAACTTCAAACTCTCTATACCACTCCCTATCCCAGTGAGTGTGCAAATACGCAATAACCTTTTTCTTCATTCCTCATTTTTACCACAAAAACTTAGAAACGGAAATATATAAACGGATTATAAGTAGAAGCCGCAATTGTAGCCGTTGAGAAAATCAACAGAACAATAAGCCATAGGTTAACCAATGCTTTAACAACTTTATTCTCCTGTTGAAGCATTTTGCCAAACAATGGTGTACAACAAAGAATTGCAACAATAAAAATTATAATCTCAAAATTATCCACGTAATACTGGAATCCATAAATAATATCGTGAACTTTTACAAGGCCAAACATATTTTTAATATATTCCCACGCATAAGCCATATTATCAGCCCTGAACATTACCCAGCCAATAATGAAAATTAAAATCGTGTAAATATGCTGTATAACCCTTTGCCACACAAATTGTTTTTCTTCATGCCAGCCTGTAAGTTTTTCCAGTATTATAAAAAATCCGTTCCACAAGCCCCAAACAACAAAATTCCACGCTGCGCCATGCCAGATACCAGTCAAAAGGAATACTATACCCAGATTTCGCAAAGTTTTCCACCTGCCCGAACGATTTCCGCCAAGTGTTATATAAACATATTGTTTAAACCACGTAGAAAGTGAAATATGCCATCTGCGCCAGAATTCTGTAATTGATTTTGAAATATACGGATAATTGAAGTTTTCCAAGAACTTAAACCCGAATATCAATCCTAAACCAATCGCCATATCAGAATAGCCAGAAAAATCAAAGAACAATTGAAGGGAATATGCAACGCCACCAATCCACGCGATTAAAGGTGAAAAGGTATCAGCAGGCTGTACAAAAATTTTATCCGCAATAGCCCCCATCGTATTGGCAATAAGCATCTTCTTTGACAATCCCACGATAAAGCGTTTAGTACCGAAAACAACCTTTTCGAAATTAACATCACGGTTATCAATTTGATCAGCGACGTCATGATATTTGACAATCGGCCCTGCAATCAATTGCGGGAAAAGACAAATATATAATGCTAATTTATAAATATCCTGCTGTGCTTTGCATTCTCCTCTGTAAACATCCACGACATAAGACAATGCCTGAAAAGTATAGAACGAAATTCCGATAGGCATAACAATATGCAAAAGATGAATATTCGAATGGAAAAGCCCGTTAATATTTTCGATTAAGAAGTTAAAATATTTAAAATAAATTAAGAAACCGAGGTTTGCACAAATAGTTATCACTAGCGGAATTTTTGCATTCTTTCCGCTATCCTTGAAATTCTCAACAATTTTTGCGCCGAAAAAGTTTATAAGGATTGTGAGAAGCATAATCGCTAAATATTTAGGCTCGCCCCACGCATAAAAAATTATACTTGCGACAAGCAAAATCGGATTGTGCAACTCTTTTTTAGAAATCAAATAAAGAGTACAAACAATCGGTAAAAACATATACACAAAAGTCATTGATGAAAATAACATTTTTTCTCCTTTTTATTTTGCAAACCCGACGAAATCTGCAACATTTGTAATTGTATAAACTCCAACTAAAATATTAGAACCAGAGTTTTTAATAATATCCTTATATTTCATCAAACTATACGTGTCAGGCCTACCCGAAAACATTTTTACAAATGTCGTTTTATTAAATCCAAACGGTGCAATTTTAGAAAATGTAGGCGAATTACTTGTACCTGTAATAAACAAATTTTCCCATTTGTCCTTTCGGGTATCATAAGTAATCACTTCAAAATCATCTTTGTAGTATGTACTTATATCAACCGATTTCATATTTTTATACTCATACAACGGGAATTTGTCTTTTAAAATTTTATCAGCTTTTTTGTCAGGTAAATTCAAGGCTTTATAAATCGCCCCATTTGCGCCTGAAGAGAATGAACTTAACTTAACAAGCCTATTTTCTAAATCTACATTAAAATCATCCAGCGTTAAACGACCAAAACTGCTATAGTCTTTTTTTACTTCATTCAACCAGCTATTATAATAAAGCATTGTTGCATAATCTGTAAAATGCGGATCGCTCTTATAATAAACTCTTTGTTCATACTTATGCTCATTAATTACATCATACATAAACAAAATGTTCATACCTGTTTCAGCAACAAGCCTTTCAACAAGTTTTTTATCTTCAATCTCTTGATTATGACTGGTAAAAGGTAAGGCTTCCTGTTTATATACATCCATTTTTCTAGGTAAAAGGATTATATATGGAGTTATTTTATTTTCATCGCAAAAATCTTTTAAAGTTTTTAGCCCTAAAATAGCCTCCTGAATTTGTTTTTCGGGAATTGTAGTTCTTTTTGCCTCAAACAGCTGATACATTTCCCCTGTAGATTTATTCATAAAATGATTGGCATATACGAGTTTATTATTTAATAAAAGGTCTTGAGTAGAATTTATTGAAATCAAAAGATTTCTTAAATTAAACCTATCACTAAACCATTTGTCATAATCCCTGCCAAAATTGTAATTTATAGTACCATCTTTCTTTATAAAAGGTCGCCAAACAGCAAGGTTACGATTTTCCTTATCTGACTTTTTAGCATCTGTTATATGACTCACTGGAAGAAACATTATCAACGCGCAAACAGCCAAAAACACTATATCTATCCGGGAATAATGTTTTTCGACTTTAAAATCCGCCATATATGAAGTTAATCTGTAGGAAAGTAAATATCCTAAAATCGCAATAATTATAAAAATCATCGCGTCAAATTTTATACTCGGACGAGATTTCTTCACGGGAACCGGCGAATCATTATCTAAAAGCGGTTCAGCAAGGGGGGGCCCCCCCCCCCCCCCGGCGAGGCGACACCACCGCGGCCGGCGGGGGGAGGGGAGAGGAGGGGGGAGGGGAAAAAGTGAAAGGGAAAAAGGAAAGGGA
>CANAJP010000043.1 GCA_947361615.1 uncultured Candidatus Melainabacteria bacterium
TGTTGCCTGTTTTTTATGTGGTTTTTTGCCCTTACCGTGGGGTCTAATTTTAATTTTGGGATGATATCAGCCGGCCCCCCCCCCCCCTGCATACATGGTTACAATAATTCGTTTCATAATTTTTCCATCCTTTCTTTATTCATTATCAACCATATTTTTAATTTAGTCAAGGGGAACGATTTTTCGTCCCCCATACTTTTATACACAAACCGTTGATTTTTTGTATTCTGAAATACTTTCGTAAGTCATATCAGGGTTTTGAATCCGGTATTTCATCGCTTTTAGATATGCGCGCGCAGTGTCGAGTGATGTAAAACACGGCGTTGAATACATTTCTGCAATTGTTCTTATCAAAAATCCGCGGTTTTCAGAGCCGATACGGGCAGAATTTCCGTTTGTCGTCGGTGTATTTATCACAAAACACAACTGCCCTTTTTTCATATGCGCCTGCATTTTTTCAAGGTCAAAATTTGCAATTTCTTTTGACGGAATACCTTTTGATTCAAGATATTTATGTGTTCCTGTCGTTGCGACTATTCTGTAACCGAGTTCTGCAAAATCCGCTGCAATATCGTCACACTGGGATTTTGTGTGATCATTGAGCGAAAGCATAACGTCTCCGCGTCTTTCAGGGAACGAATAGCCTGCTGCAAGGAAACCTTTTACAAGCGCTTTTTCATAAACGCTATCTACGCCCAGAACTTCGCCTGTTGATTTCATTTCAGGCGCAAGCGCAGGGTCGATACGGTTCAACTTTTGGAACGAGAACACAGGAACTTTAACACAGACCAGATCCGTCGTTGGAGCAAGACCAGTGCCGTAACCTTGTTCTTTAATCGATTTTCCAAGTGCAGCGTTCACACCGATATCAATCATAGGAATCCCCGTGACTTTACTCATAATCGGCATTGTGCGTGATGCACGCGGATTAACCTCGATTACGTACGCAATATCGTCTTTGAGTACAAATTGAATATTCATAACGCCTTTAATTTTAAGCGCCTTTGCGAGTTTTTCGGTGTGTTCAACGAGAGTTTTAATAACTTCAGGTTTAACTTTTTGCGTCGGATAGATTGCCATACTGTCACCGGAGTGAATTCCTGCGCGCTCGATGTGTTCTGTAACTCCGGGGATTAAGATATCTTCACCATCAGAAATCGCGTCGAGTTCAACCTCCTTACCCTCAATGTACTGGTCGATTAATACAGGGTGTTCATCTGAGAATTTCAATGCCGAATTGAAATAAGTCAAAAGTTCTTCTTCGTTATAGACGACCTGCATTCCGCGCCCGCCGATTACGTAAGACGGACGAACAAGCAGCGGGAAGCCAAGTTCTTTATATGCTGCGATTGCCTCTTCCTGTTTTCTAACCGCACGGCCTTGAGGTTGAGGGATTCCAAGTTCTTTCAAAAGCGCTTCAAATTGTTTTCTGTCTTCGGCTTTGCGAATTGCATCAATTGAAGTTCCGAGGATATTCACACCGCGTTCGTGAAGTTTTTCAGCCAAATTAATCGCAGTCTGACCGCCAAACTGAACCATAACGCCTTTTGGCCTTTCTTGTTCGATAATATTCATAATATTTTCGATGTTCATCGGTTCAAAATAAAGCTTATCAGCTACGTCAAAGTCGGTTGAAAGAGTTTCAGGGTTGGAGTTTACGATTAAAGATTGATACCCGTTGTTTCTTACGCTCCACGCCGCGTGAACAGAACAGTAGTCGAATTCAATGCCTTGCCCGATTCTGATAGGACCGGATCCGAGAATTAAGATACTTTCTTTTGATTTATCGACGACATTCTCATTAAACTCGTTATATGTTGAGTAATAATAAGGAGTGCAGGCTTTAAACTCGGCCGCACAGGTGTCAACTATTTTGAACGACGCTTTTATGCCGGCTTCTTTTTTGATAGCCTCAACATCTACAAGACGTTTGCGCGCGAAAACGGCAATTTCTGTATCAAGGAAGCCTTTTTCTTTGGCTTCAAGATAAAGTTCCGGTGTAAGATTTTTTTCTTTAAGGCGCTGTTCAAAATCTACAAGATTTTTAATTTTATGAATAAACCACTTATCGATTTTTGTAATGTGATTAATTTCATCAACTGAAATTCTACGCGTCAGAGCCTCTGCGACACGGAAAATTCTCCTGTCGTCCTGAACGGACAGAAGCGCTTTAAGTTCTTCATCACTGAAAGCCGTGTATTGACGGCGAACAAGGCCTGTATTTTTGTCTTCAATTGAGGTGATTGCTTTTTTGAAAGAGCTTTCAAAAGTTCTTCCGATAGCCATAACTTCACCTGTCGCTTTCATCTTAGTTCCGAGAAGCCTATCGCCCTGATCGAATTTATCAAACGGCCATTTAGGAATTTTCGTAACCACATAATCGAGTGCGGGTTCAAACGCTGCTACTGTTTTTTGCGTAATAGAGTTTGGAATTTCGTGTAAATGGTACCCGATAGCGATTTTTGTTGTAACTTTTGCGATTGGATAACCTGTCGCTTTTGACGCAAGCGCAGAGGAACGGCTAACGCGCGGGTTAACCTCGATTACATAGTATTGATTGCTTACGGTATCAAGTGCATATTGAACGTTACATCCGCCCTCGATTTTTAACGCACGGATAATTTTCAGGGCAGAACTTCTAAGCATTTGATATTCTTTGTTTGTAAGTGTTTGTGACGGTGCAACAACAAAGCTGTCGCCTGTGTGAATACCGATAGGGTCGATGTTTTCCATATTACAAATTGCGATTGCCGTGTCGTTGCCATCTCGCATAACTTCGTATTCAACTTCTTTAAATCCAGCGATACTGCGCTCAACCAAAATTTGAGAAATAGGGCTTCTCAAAAGTCCGCTGTGAACAATTTCTTCAAATTCTTCCTGATTTGTAGCGATACCACCACCGGAACCACCGAGGGTAAACGCCGGACGTATAATGAGCGGGAACCCGATTTTATCTGCGAACTTTTGCGCGTCGGCAAGATTTGAAACCGTAATGCTTTCCGGTATCGGTTCGCCTATTTCAAGCATTAATTCTTTAAAAAGTTCTCTGTCTTCGGCTTTTTGAATTGACTCAATCGTTGTGCCGAGGAGTTTTACGCCATATTTGTCTAAAATTCCGGCGTTATGAAGCTCAACAGCGAGGTTCAACCCCGTCTGACCGCCAAGACCTGCAAGAAGACCATCAGGACGTTCTTTCTCAATAATATAATCAAACGCCTCAATCGTTAAAGGCTCAATATAAACCTTATCCGCGATGTTTTCATCAGTCATAATCGTTGCAGGATTGGAGTTCACAAGAACCACCTGAATTTCCTCTTCTCTGAGCGCTCTGCATGCCTGCACACCCGCATAGTCAAATTCCGCAGCCTGACCGATTACGATTGGGCCTGAACCAATTACTAAAACTTTTTTTATATCATTATTTCTTGGCATTTTTGCCTCCTAATTTATTTAAAAGACCGAAAAACTTCTTATCCTGTCTATCCTGTTTAATCTGTGCAACCCATTCGTCAAAAATCTTAGAGGCATCATCCGGCCCCGGTGCAGCTTCGGGATGAAATTGAACCGCTTCAATTTGAAGTTCAGGGCAGGCAAAGCCCTCTAATGTTCCATCGTTGAGGTTTACGTAAGTTGCAAAAGCGTTTTTCGGTAAAGTGTCCACATCAACCGCGTAACCATGGTTTTGCGAAGTCATAATAACTTTATTTGTAAGTTTATTAATACACGGGTGATTACCGCCGCGGTGACCATATTTGAGTTTATAAGTTTTTGCCCCCAGTGCTATACTCAAAATCT
Source organism: uncultured Candidatus Melainabacteria bacterium (assembly GCA_947361615.1). Lineage (GTDB taxonomy): Bacteria > Cyanobacteriota > Vampirovibrionia > Gastranaerophilales > Gastranaerophilaceae > Gastranaerophilus. Next base: position 3,796 of record CANAJP010000043.1, read on the forward strand.
GATAACCGAGGCAAATTCCATACACCGGAATTTTACCGATTAAATCTTTTGCCGTCTGAATTGTCTTAACAGCGTCCGCAGGGTCACCCGGGCCGTTTGAAATCAATACGGCGTTGAATTTTTCTTTCAAAATTTCTTTTGCGCTAACGTCAGACGGATAAATAGTTAGTGTACATCCCTGTTTAATCAGATTGTCGAGAATACTTTTCTTAATCCCGCAATCAATTACGGCAAGTTTAATTTTACGGTTTTCGGTCTTACTTTTGATAACCTCTTTGGATTTACGCGAAACAATTTCTGCGATGTTTTTATCCATTGCGTAGTTTTTAAGTTCCACGCGGTGTTCATCGGTGATATCACCTGAAGTTATAAGGCAATTCATCGCGCCGGTTTCGCGAATAATAGAGGTCAAACGTCTGGTATCAACCCCCTCAATCGCAACAACTTTTTTCTGCTTTAAGTATTCATCAAGCTTTATTGAGGAAAGATAATGGCTTTCTTTTTCACAAAAATTCTTTATAACAAAGCCTGTTGCGTGAACCTTAGAGCTTTCAAAATCGTCCTTGTTAATCCCGTAATTGCCGATTTCTGGATACGTCATAACAATCACCTGTTCTGCATACGACGGGTCAGTTAAAATTTCCTGATACCCTGCCATTGAGGTATTGAAACAGATTTCGCCAAACGCTGTTCCGTCATAACCAATCGACTTACCCTCAAAAATTTCACCGTTATCTAATAATAATTTTGCCATTATAATACACTTTCTATTTCTTCATAAATCTTTTGCATAGCTTCGACCCTATTTTCAGCAGCCGTTACGGCACGCCCGATAACCAGATAATCCGCACCCTCCTGTATAGCAAACGCAGGAGTTGCAAGGCGTTTTTGATCACCTTTTACAGACCATTCAGGACGAATTCCGGGGCAAAGAACTTTAAAATCTTTTCCGCAAACTTCTTTAATTCTTCTAGCCTCAAATACAGATGCAACAACACCCGTAAGCCCGCTGTCTTTTGCAAGTTTTGCCAGCGTTTCTACGTATTGTAATGCAGTTTGGTTTATTTTCAACTCATATGATAAAATCTCGTCGCTAATACTTGTCAAAACCGTTACCGCAAGAATTGTAGGATCTTTAACACCTAATTTTGCAGCCATTTCGCGCGCGCCCTGTGCAGATTGCTTCATCATCTCGCTTCCGCCAAGCGCGTGAAGATTATAGAAAGTTGCGCCCGATTTAATAATGTTCTCTGACGCCTTTTTAACCGTGTTTGGAATATCCATCAACTTAACGTCAAAGAAAAACTCCACGCCGATTTCTTTCATAAACTCAAAAACCTCGCTGCCATTAGCAGTATAGAATTGCAAACCAACTTTGAAAACTCCAACATAATCCTTTAACTCTGTTATAAGTTTTTTGGCCTCATCGACTGTATCAACGTCCAACGCAAGAACGATTTTCTCTTTAATTTTCGGATTAATTTTAAACATATTCACACCCCTTTACTTTTCCATATAATTTCATGCCCTCAAACGGCGAATTTTTTGCTTTTGTCCTAAATTCTTTTGCATTAACAACCCATTCTTCATCTAAATCTATTTCCACACGTCCGAACGGCTCAACGCCGATAATCCGTGCAGGATTGTCTATCATTTTCTTTAAAAACTCGTCAAGATTTAATTTGCCAGTACACACAAGATATGTATAACCGAGTGCAAACGCAGTTTCAAACCCCACGATACCAAACGGCGCCTCATTAAACGGTCTTGTTTTCTCTTCAATTGAATGCGGAGCATGGTCGGTCGCAATAGCGTCGATTGTTCCATCTTGTAACGCCTCAATTACCGCAAGTCTGTCAACTTCAGAGCGCAACGGCGGATTCATCTTGAAACGCGCTTCATCATGCCTGCCACTCAATGTAAAATAATGCGGTGCGGTTTCACAGGTGACGTTTAAGCCTTTTTTCTTTGCAGTGCGGATTAGTTCCAACGACTCTTTTGTCGAAATATGGCAGAAATGCAGTTGTCCGCCGACTTCTTCCACAACTTTTAATTCCCGCCCAACCGCAGTGTACTCAGAACGGTTATCAAATGGAGAGAACTCAGTATTTTCTGCGTGTGACATCATAACCAATCCCAGTCGTTTTCCTTCCTGCAAAATCCGCTTAAAAGTTGCCATATTCTCCACGGGACGCCCGTCATTAGAAAACGCTATTGCACCAGCGTTATGCAAAGCCTCAAAGTCAACAAGTTCGTCGCTATTCAGGTCTTTTGTCATTGCACAAACCGGTAGAACTTTTACACCGCCAATTTGAGCCGCACGCGCTTGAATATACTTTAAAGTTTCGACGTTATCGCAAACAGGATTGGTGTTCGGCATAGGACAAATAATCCCGTACCCGCCAGTCTTTGCAGCCGCCATGCCGGAAGCTATATCCTCCTTATACTCAAACCCCGGTTCTCTCAGGTGACAGTGAAGTTCTACAAACCCTTTTGTTACAATCATCCTAACATCTCCAATACCGCCATTCTTACAAACACTCCGTTGCGTGCCTGTTCAAGAATAGTCTTACCTTTTTCGCTATCAAGCAGTTCAGATGTAATCTCAACACCGCGGTTTACAGGTCCGGGGTGCATCAAAATCGCATTCGGCGCATATTTATTAAGGATTTCTGAATTAAGCTGATATTTTTCAATATATCCATCAGCGTTAAATTCAGCCTCTAAACGTTCCCTTTGAACCCGCAGCATCATTACAACATCAGCGTTTTTAATACCTTCTGCCAAATTGTCATGATAAATTACATGTAAAGTTTCTTTCGGTTTAAAATAACTTGGAGCCACAGCGTGAAGCCTTGCCCCGAACTTAGAAAGCAGTGCAAAATTTGATTTTGCAACGCGTGAATGTGCAATATCACCAACAATACAAACCTTTTTCCCAGCAATTGAGTCAAAAATTTGTCTCATTGTAAAATAATCTAACAACGCTTGCGTTGGATGTGCTGTCAAACCGTCACCTGCATTCACAAACGATAACGGAAGAGGCAACTCTTTTAATGAATTATCAATAAATTTATCTTCCGTTGTACGAACAATTACAGTATCAATTCCAATAGCACTAAGGTTCTCGAACGTATCCTTTCTGGATTCCCCCTTAGATAGTGACGAGGTCGCACCGTCAAAGTGAATTACGTTCATCCCCAGTTTTTGTGCTGCAAGGTCAAAAGAAATTTTCGTCCTTGTCGAGTTTTCAAAAAACATTAAACAAGCGGTTTTCCCAGCGACAGAAGATTTACGCTCTCCAGCCTTAAACTCTCCGGCAAGCGAGATAATTTGTTCAATTTCAGATTTTTCTAAACGATTAATGTCGATTAAATGTTTCATTTTCTACTTCCCGGTTTTACAAGCGGCAAACCTTCTTTACAAAGCGGGCAGTTATCAGGTTCATAAGTTACAGGTTCGATTTGCAAGAGTGATTTAATGTTTAAACCCGTTTTTCCGCAGGTTCTGTCAACGATACAGCCAACCGCAACGATTTCAACTTCAAATTCTTTTAATGCTTCGATTGTTTCGTGAATTGTTTTGGCTGTTGTGATAACATCTTCCATAATCACAACTTTTTCAACTTTTTTAAGGCTGTAGCCGCGACGCAACTGCATTACACCATCTTTTCTCTCTACAAAAAGGTTTCTTTTGCCTGTTTGTTTTGCGGTTTCATACCCGATGATTACCGCGCCAATTGCTGGTGCTACAACTGTATCGAACTCAACATCTTTCAACTGCTCTGCAATTCTTTTGGCAATTTTCTCAACAGTTTCAGGGTATTGATATAACTTAGCACATTGAAAATAAATATCAGAATGCAATCCTGATGTCAGACAAAAATGTCCGTGTAACACGCCCTCAGCTGATTCTAACAATTCTAAAACTTCATTACTCATGATTTTAACCTTTCTTTTAATTCATCTAATGTTTCAAATCCATTGTTTTGCATAAACTCTGTCAATTCATCTATAATACGCTCCGAAATATCAGGAGTCGTAAAATTCGCCGTTCCAATCTGGACAGCTTCAGCGCCTACTGCAAAAAATTCCAACACATCCTGCATAGAAGCGATTCCGCCAAGCCCGATGATGGGAATTTCAAGAACTTGTTTTAGACGGTTAACAACCCCCAATGCAACAGGCTTAACGGCCATGCCTGAAAATCCGCCGATAACCTGTTCGCGGGTAAATTTTCCGTTTCGAAACGATAATTTCATACCCAGCCCTTTGAGTGTATTAATTGCAGAAACCGCATCCGCTCCGCTTTCCTGCGCTGCAAGCGCAATATCTTCAATACGCGTCACATTCGGCGTCAATTTTACAATCAAGCAACCACTGTATTCTGCGCGCACGGATTTCACAAGTTCCCCGAGCGTCCTTGCGTCAGTTCCAAACTCCAAGCATCCTGACTTAACGTTCGGACATGATACATTTAATTCAACCGCTCCGATTTTATTCGCTTCACAAATTTTAGCAAGTTCCACATATTCGTCCATGCCGGAACCCGCTAAATTCATCACAAAATTTATATTTTTTGACTCCAATACAGGAAGTTTGTCAGAAATAAATTTTTCAATACCAACATTCTCAAGCCCGATAGAATTAATCATGCCTGATGTAACTTCAATTACGCGGTTCCACGAATTACCGGAGCGCGGCTTCAATGAAATCGCTTTTGTCACAACTGCCCCGAGTCTTGAAACATCAATAAAATCATCAAATTCATCCGTATAGCCGAATGTTCCGGACGCCGTCATTATAGGATTTTTCAGAGAAAGTTTGCCTTTATTTACCGATAAATCTACCATACAACTTCCTCCCCTAAAAATACCGGCCCGTCTTTGCAAACAGAGGCGTTGTCGATTTTCCCGTTACGGTTAAGAGTAACAACACAGCCCCTGCAAACTCCAATTGAGCATGCCATTGTTTTTTCCATAGCGACCTCACACGGAATTCCATGCTTTTTAGCGGTTTCAGCGACAAGTTTCAAAACAATATGAGGTCCGCAAACACAAATCCGCTCAGGTTTATATGCGCTAATTTGTTCCTCAAAGTATGCAATAATACTTCCTTTCTCTCCGAATGAACCATCGTCCGTCGTAATAAAATCAATTTCTGATTGCAGGCATGATGGGATTTCGTTAGCATTTTGAAACCCTGCGATTAACCTTGCCTTATCTCCCAGAACTTTTTTCAGATAAAAAACAGGAGCGACACCAACGCCCGCTCCGACTAATAAAGTTTTTTCATCCCAAATACATTGTCCAACGCTGAACCCGTTTCCGTTTGGCCCGATAAAATCAACCGTATCTCCGATATTAAGGCTCGCTATGTAGGCTGTTCCATCCCCTTTTTTCTTGAATAATACGCTCATTTCCTGATTTTCAAAATTCATTATACTAAAAGGTCTGCGCATTGTATGGTTATCGCACAAAATTGACACAAACTGACCGGCATGTGACACGAAATCCTCTGCGACCTTAATCTTAATCAAAAACATATCATTTGCCACACGTTCAATCAGCGTGACTTCCCCTTTATTCATTTTTTTGTGTTTTTCAATTGTCATTTCTACCCCACATACCGTAATCTTGACCGCAAGCCATTGACTGTTTGCATTTACCCTTAGAAAAACGGGGAAAGTAAATACTTTCCCCGTTTTTCGGTTATATCTTTGTTATTGTTGAATATGCTAAACTTTTTCTTCGTTTCATTTTGCACCTTTTTATACATTATCGCCAAAGCTAAAAATATAGTCAAGAGAATATTAACTAATTGCAACAAAAAAAGACTCACTAATATGAGTCTTTAAAAAGTTTGCTCCAGGCCAGACTTGAACTGGCACCGAGATTGCTCCCGATTGGATTTTAAGTCCAACGCGTCTACCGATTCCGCCACTAGAGCTTATTATATTCAATTGTCATTCCCTAGCGGAATCGGTAGACTGGTCTACCTTACCTCTAACAAAACGATATTTAATCGTTTTGTTCGGCACAGTGCCACTAGAGCTTGTATCGCGTAAATTTATCGTATGATAAACACATTTAATTGTCAATAAGAAGTTTAATAAATATACTACTTTCCTCTAATGAAAGTGGCTAATATATGCCTCATAATAATTTGAAAGCAGTAATTCGCGACAGGATATCGTCGCGACAAAAGGAGGCATTATGAACTTAATTTTAAAAATAGCAGAAATCCTTGTGTTAATCGGCGCGCTTAACTGGGGGCTTGTCGGTTTGTTCCGTACCGATCTGGTCGAAAAACTTTTTGGCCAAATGAGTCCTTTAGCTAAAATCATCTATATCCTTATAGGTGTCAGCGCAATCCTTCTTATCTTTGCGAAGTTCATTCCTGAGGCATAGCAGGATTTAAAACTTCGTTTTCTGTTTGCTCAAATCGTTGCAGCTTTCCATCCACTGCCTCGATTTGGGCATTCAGTTTTTCAATAGCTTTTTCTTCTTTTTGAATAGTTTTTTCTAATTCTTTAATTTTTGCATCACGATATTTGTTTACAGCTTCATCGTAAGTTGTAGAACCCTTGAAACGCTGCAAGCGGTTATATTCTTTGATATTTTCGCGATATTCAGCATCAATTTGCTTCAATTCGGCTTTGTAATCAATTTTACACTGTTTGTAATATTCTTTTTCAGCGTTCTTTTGCGCTTTTTTATTCTTTTTGTCAATTTCTTTTAATTGTTTTTCCTCTTGCTCAACAAGCGTATAAGGTTTAACGCCTGATTTAACAATTTTATATCCGTTTATAGAAATAGGGATATCAATATTTTCAAATGATACAAGACGCGATTGTTCTCCTTTCAAATCAACGCTCCAAACACCTAGAAAAACAGGTTTACCACCTGTATACGCATAAGCAGTACAAATAACCCTGTCCGGCTCATTCTGGGAAAATCCCAGCGGAACAATATCCCAGCGTTTGTCATACAATGGAAGTCCTCTATAAGTTGTCCAGTGGTGAGTTATTGCGTCACGAATTTCAAGTAATTCTCTAGCTGTATCAGTTTCAAAATCATAGATAAAGACATCCGTTTCCCAGATTCCATCATAGGAATTTCCGGTCTTTTGCTTAACGAGAAGCTTTGCTCCATCAGCCGAAAAATCAACAGGGGTTAGAGTTCGAAACGTCGCAAAGTTGTCTATTCTTTTACTCGTTTCCATTAAAGGTTTTTCACGCCTGTTAGAGGTATGCGCTTTTAAAATTCTATCCAGTTCCGTTTCAGATTTGTCAAGCGGAATAACAAAGAGTTCCGCAGATGTTGAAGCGCTATCGGGCGAATAATAAATCGCAGGATAAACAAGTTTGGTAAAATCAGGCGAAACTATCCCCTGTGCATTTTGTTGTTTTTCACGGTAAAAATTTTTATTCAAAGAAAGTTCTACACTTCCCGGAGGGTCATTATACCTAACAATCTTATAAGTCGGCTGCGGAACATATTTCATCTCGGACGGAACAGGGATAGTCGGAATTTCTATCGGTTTCAACTCATCAGGTGATTCAGGGTTTTTGTGTTTTGAAAGCCGATTATATTCTTCAACAGTCATTTTCCCTGATGGAAGCCTGTCTTCTTTTGCCTTGTTATATTTGCGTTTTGCATCACGTTTTTTCACATCGCGAATATAGGCTTCATTGCGCTTAGTATAATCTTTTGTTTCAAAAAGTTCTGCGCACGCAAAGTTAGCCCCCAAAGCCAGCAATACACATACAGCAATAATCTTGCGCATCTAAACCAATCCTTCTTGCATCGCCATGCTGATAGCTTTTGAGCGGCTTTTTACATAAAGCTTTTGCAGAATACTGTGAACATGGGTTTTGGTCGTTGAAAGAGATATAACAAGCTTCTCAGAAATCTGCGGATTTGAATGCCCGTCAACGATAAGCGATAAAACTTCCATCTCACGTTCTGTTAGTCCATAGAGATTTTTTCCTCGTTTGTAATCAATTTCGCCTTTCTTCTCAGGTATAATCGTTGTCTTTTTAATATTAGAAAGCACAACTTTTGCAATAGCGGGATCTAACCAGGCAACCCCCTGACTAACAGCCAGAACCGCATTAATTGTCTGTTCGCTGGAAGAGCCTTTTGTAATATATCCATCAGCACCGGCTTGAAAAGAATCAATTATGTCGTCTTCTTCCTCACGTGATGTGTACATAAGCACTTTGATATTAGGATTAACTTCTTTTATTTTGCGTGTAGCATTAATCCCGTCGATTGTTGGCAGACCGATATCCATAATCACTAAATCAGGATTAATTTCAAGCGCTCTTTCCACGCCGTCCTGACCATCAGCTTCCATGCCTGCGACTTCAATATTAGGACTATTTCCCAGAATAACCGACAACCCTAATCTTGTCATATCATGATCTTCAACGATTAAAACCTTAGCCATTTATTTCCTGTCTTTCTTTTTCAGTCGTGACCACATCAGTAAGCAAAAACGAAAACTCGCTGCCTTTATCAATTTTGCTCTCTACCCAAATTTTACCGTTATGGGCCTCAATAATCTGTCTTGAAAGATATAACCCTAATCCCGTACCTGTAGAACGTTTTTTGCTTGTTCCCTGCGAAAAGCGTTTGAACAAATGCGGAATATCCTCTTTCGGAATTCCGTTACCATTATCAATAACAGAAAAGATAATATCATCTTCTTTTTGTTTAAGAATAATTTTAATCTCGCCGCCTTTATTTGTATAATTAACAGCATTACCGCAAAGATTTGTTATTACGCGTTTCAACTCACCTCTATCTGCATAAATAAAAGGATTTTTAGCAGTATCAAATTCAAGTTGAAGCGTAAGATTTTTCGCATCTGCAAGCGGTTTAATCTCATCAAAACATTGATTAATTAAATTTTTCACAGGGAAATTAGTCTTGCAAAGCGCGAGTTTACCGCTTTCGAAACGATAAACCTCTAAAAGGGCGTTAACAAGCCCGAGCAAGTCTTCGTTACTTTGAAGCATTGTTGAAAGTAAAAGTTTTTGCTGGTCGCTCAAATCTCCCATAGCACCATCAAGGAAAAATCTTAATGTTTGAATAGCCGCCAGAAGCGGAGTTCTCAAATCATGCGTAAGCGTTGCGATAAAGTCATCGCGTAATTTCTCTGCTTCTTTGCGGGTTTGAACATCTCTTATAACCCCAACATACTGACGTTCTTCTCCCTCAAGCGAGCAGAGCGCAAAATTAATTTCAACCGGTGTCCTATCCGTTGATAAATTATTTACAAGGAATAAATCTTTAACAAGAACCTCAGAGTTATCCGCCCTCAACGCCGGAAGAAATCCTTTTTCGTCCATAAATCTTTGACGTGCAGCAAGTGTTTCAAACTCAACGAATTCTGCAAAAGCCTTGCCGGCAACACTTTTATTAGAGTAACCAATTAAATTTTCACACGCAGGATTAATATCACAAATTCTACCATCCTTGTCAAGCAAAATAATCCCGTCCGCGCAGTTTTCAATAATGCCTGAAAGCTTCATATTCGCAACAGCAAGGGAATTTGTACGTTCTTCAACAAGTTTTTCAAGGTTGTTAGAGTAATCCTCAAGTTTTTTATTGGCGACCTCTAGTTCAGAAATTTTCTCGTTAAGCTTCTCAACCAGATAGCTTCTTTCAATTCCGTTCTTGATATTTATCAATAAGTCGTCGTTATCCCACGGTTTTTCAATATATCTGTAAAGCCCGACTTCATTAATCGCACGAATAGCATTTTCCTTATCCGCATAGCCTGTAAGTAAAATCATACTAACATCAGGGTGAAGTTTCTTGGCTTCAGTGAGGAATTCCAAACCGTTCATCTGCGGCATCATAAAATCAGACACAATAATGCAAGGCTTGTTTTCTTTAAGATACTCAACAGCCTCAATCGGGTTATTAAAGGTGACGAAATTTTTGATACCCTCGACCTTAAAAAGGGTTTTCAGGGCGGAGGTAACAATTACATCATCATCTACAATTACGATATTTTTCCCCATGTCCATACAATAATCATATACTAAAGCAAACAAGCTAGCAAATTGTTAAACAATTTGTAACAGTCCGTGTTTTACGGACTGTTACAAAATGAACTTATCGTTTAACACAATGAACATAATAATTCATACTTGGATTCGGCAAGTATCTAAATCCGCCGCCAAAGTGCTGAATCCAGTTTGTCATTGAGGAAGAGCCGGCACTCACAGAAGCAGACCAATATCCACCAACAAGAGATTCACTGCTGTCTAACAATTTGCGATTATAAAACATAGAAGTCAATTCATCAATACTTGGCAATCTATAATCAGGGTCTTTCTCTTTACACAATTTGCCTGCATCAGTACGAGTTGATGTCACCAATCCCATAGGAACCGGCAATGGTGCAACAACAACGGGATCTGTAGGGTACATAACAGAAATAAAACCAATATCTTTTCCCACTGTATTTGGCCCTTTATTACCATTTAAATCATAAATCAAATTCGCGCACAACAAAGGTTGAGTAAAATGCCAGCCGGATGATTTCTGATCCACAATACAATGCGGATTATAATAAACCGCGATACTTTCTCCGTTAGCAGTTTCAAACGCTGCAGCGTTCGTATTAATTTGAGAGTATGAATAATTAATCGGATTACCAGAATTACTTGTATAATAATTACCATTAAATATACTATTCATACCTAGCATGTTAGTCGGGAATGATATAGCAGAACCCGAATATGGAATAACTTTTTCAGGTAAACCGCAATCCGCTAAATGATCACTATCACAAATATTGTTTATTTTTATTACCTTTGACAATCCATCGGCAATAAATGTTTCAGTAGCATTGTCTTCAGTTACACTACCGGAACCATTTTCAGTTAAAGTTCCGTAGCCATTTAAAGCTGGCATTAAAGCAACTGCCTGACTAATACGTGCATAGAGTGCTTTTCGCTGAGTATTCCAGGTGCGTTCGTTAATATTACCAGTTAGTGATGGCAGCGTTATCGCTGCAACCACACCAATAATTGTTAATGAGAGTAGGATTTCTGCCATGGTAAACCCCATAACTGTCATTCCGAATTTATTTCGGGATCTGGCCAACAATGCGTCGAGGGACAGATGCTGAAACAAGTTCAGCATGACATAAAGCGTCGTCCGATAGCACAGAACGCGTAGATAGAGCCTGCTCAGGGGGGGGGGGGGGGCGCCCCGCCCGCGGGGGGGGGGGGGGGGGGTT
>CANAJP010000044.1 GCA_947361615.1 uncultured Candidatus Melainabacteria bacterium
TCGGTGAGGGTTTATTTACATGATAATTGGCTCCCCCCCCCCCCCTGTGCAACTTAATACATTTCTTTGTTTCATAGTTTACATCCTTTCTTATAATCCTATTATGTAGCATGTTTTTAAATTAGTCAAGTTTGATATATAATAATCTTATGAATATAGTAGACACACATTCCCATATTGATATGATTGAGGGAATTTCAACCGAAGAAATTATTAAAAACGCATACGATGCGGGCGTTAATAAAATTATTGTTCCCTGCGCGTATCCGCATGATATAGAAAAAATTAACGAATTAACGCTTCAGTACAAAGAAGTCTATGGACTTCTCGGAGTTCATCCGTCAGAAACCCGTGACTGGAGCGATGATTTAATTAACAAAATTAGCACCATAGTAAAACAAAACAAAAAAATAGTCGGTATCGGCGAAATCGGACTGGATTATTACTGGGATAAATCATTTAATGATATTCAGAAAGAAGTTTTTATCAAACAAATCAAACTTGCAAATGACCTGAATCTCCCGATTTGCGTCCACGACCGCGAGGCACATTTTGATACGTTAAAAATTTTAAAGGAGCATAACAAGGGTTCTAAAGTCGTTATGCACTGTTTTTCAGGCAGCGCTGAATTTATGCGGGAATGTTTGAAAGAGAATATTTATATAGCACTGGGCGGTGTTGTGACATTCAAAAACGCAGTGAAAGCAAAAGAAGTTGCCGAAACCATTCCGTTAGACAAACTTCTTCTTGAAACAGACGCTCCGTATCTCACGCCGGTTCCGTTTCGTGGCACCGAAAATCAGCCTGCATACACAAAATTTGTAGCAGAAGAAATTGCAAAACTCAGAGGGGTAAGTATAGAAGAGATTTCGCAACAAACAACTCTTAACGCGCACGAAGTTTATAACCTTGGAGAAATTTAATGAAAAAAGAACGGCTGGATAAATATCTTGTAGATTTAGGATTTTTTGAAACAAAAAGCAAGGCTTCTGCGGCGATTTTAGCAGGTGATGTAAAAATTGACGACGAATACATAACAAAAGCTGGATTTCAGATTAATATTGAAAAAGAACACGACATTGTAGTAAAACAAATGCCGTTTGTTTCACGCGGAGGATTTAAGCTTCAAAAAGCGTTAAAAACATTTCCTATAAACGTAAATGGCCGAATTTGCTTTGACGCAGGCGCTTCAACTGGAGGTTTTACAGATTGTCTTTTACAAAACGGTGCCAAATTTGTCTATGCGGTAGATGTTGGCTATGGTCAGCTTGACTGGAAAATTCGCTCAAGCGCTCAGGTTAAGACAATTGAAAGAACAAATCTTAAAATTGCAAACTACGAAGAAATTTACGCAGATGGTGAACCAGTGGCTGATTTACTTGTAAGCGACCTGTCTTTCATTTCACTCACAAAGGTTCTTGAAAATCTGAAAAAGCTACTCTCACCAGAGTTTCACGAAATGGTCTGTCTCATAAAACCTCAATTTGAAGCAGGAAAAGAAAAAATTGAAAAAGGCGGAGTTGTTCGAAGCAAAGCCACTCACGAAGAAGTTATCGAAAACGTACTTACTTTTGCGACATCACTTGGCTACGCAATAAAAGGGTTAACTTATTCTTCAATAAAAGGCCCATCAGGAAACATCGAATACCTTGTCTGGCTTTCGACCGACAAAGAAAACGGCTTGTCACCAGATATCAACGCGATTGTCGACGCTGCATTTTTAGATTTGAACAAGTAGTTTAATTATTCAGCGTGCTACTCTAAAAGTATATTGATTAAAAAACATCGTTGGGGTTAAATGATGATATGAAAAAATGGTTATTCGCACTTACATTATTTATACTTGTCGTTTTGAATGTTGCGTTCATTGAATATTCAAATGACAACAGTCGACTGATTGAAGAACTTGAACACAATCACGACCACGTTTCATATCAAAAATTATTCGACAACACCTGGGCTGAAATCAAAGACAACTATTATGACGCAAGCCTTAACCGCCAGATCTGGTACCGTTGGAAAGAACACTATCGCGGTAAAATTAAAACAGAGGCGGATGCTAAAGTCGCAATAGACACAATGCTTGCAAGCCTTAATGACCCTTATTCCAAATATATGGATAAAGAAGAATATTCCGAACAAAATTCATCCATAGCCTCAAAAATAGTCGGAATAGGCGTCAATATCGCATCTGTTTCAGGTAAAATAACAATAATTAACGTTATGGACGGCTCACCTGCGCAAAGCGCTAATCTGCAAGCCAACGACATAATTTACGCTGTTGACGGTAAAGAAATAAGCGGTATGCCTATTGCTGAAGTGGCGAACCTTGTCAAAGGTAAAGAAAATTCGACCGTTGACGTCACAATCCTTAGAAATAACGAAAAAATCAACAAAAAAATCGTTAGAAAAGAAATAAAAATAAAAACCGTCAAATCGACTATCGACAAAAACATCGGCTACATCCAAATTTCAACGTTCGTAAGTGTTACAACCCCGAACGACTTTTTGGAAGCCCTTGAAAAGACACAAAATACAGACGGTTTAATCATAGACTTGCGCGGAAATACAGGCGGTTTGCTTCCAAACGCTGTATTTATCGCGAATTTATTTATTCCGGAAGGCAATATCGTTAGTATCGTCGGCCGCGACGGATACAAGTTCGATATTGCCGCACAAAATCTGGATTTAAAAATAAACAAACCTCTGGTTATCTTAGTCGACGGTAATTCTGCAAGTGCCAGCGAAATTCTTTCCGGCGCACTCAAAGATTACAAAAAAGCCGTCCTTCTTGGCACCAAAACTTACGGCAAAGGCATGGTTCAGAAAATAATTCCGCTTCAAAACGATACGGGACTAAACCTCACCATCGCCAAATACCTTACCCCGAAAGGCAGCGACATTAATCAAAAAGGTATAGAACCTGATTATAAAGTTGAATTTACAATAAATGATTTAAAAAATCAAAACGATGTTCAACTTGCGACTGCCAAGAATATCATTAATAATATGATATCGCACAAATAAATTCTATAATCAAATTACCGGAAATACCTATAATTTTCTGCACTTAAAGGTAATCTTTTTGCCCTGAGAATCTATTAGAATTATATATATCATCACATCACATCTATCCCTACCCAACTTAATTATTATATATGGAGTCTTATATGTTAATGAGTCACGATTGCAACAGAAATAATAGAATTGAACTTAAAAACGTCGACAAAGACATAGTTTTCTGGCTTGAAGATATTATTGACGAAAACAACGGACGCATCGAGCGCAAAGAATGGAAAAGCAAGTACAACAGCTATGTCGTATATGATTATGAACCTTTCTGTACGGAAGGCTTCGAAATAAACATAGTAGTAACATCTTTTGACGACGCATACTTAAAGTTCATAAAATACCTCTATGAGGAAAAAATAAATACAATTGAGTTTCTTAACAACTGTATAAACGCATAAAAAAGATAAGCCATTGCCATGGCAGATTACAATAAACATATTCTACACAACTTGCATTTACAATGTAAACGTAGTATAATTTAAATTAGTAATAATAATCTATCCTTTCATAAATAATACTAAAAGGTGCCATGCAATACTGGCACCTTTATTCTAGCAACTCTTAAAAACAGTTCTTAGCCACTTGTTTGTCTTGCCCGTATAAAAAAACTCCGAGTAGTTAAATCTAATCGGAGGAAATGTGTCATAAAGGAAGTGTGTAATGTGGAGTTTATGTAAGTAAAAACCTCTCTTCAAGCATTATTCATGCTTATTAGTTGATATCATTGTAATTAGGTTGTCGAAAACTTCTTGAAGCGGAGTGGCAAAATCCACTGCCATCAATTCTTGAATTGGTGTTGAAATATCCGTATTTAAAAGATCACCCAATGGAGCTGACACATCAGTATTCAAAAGATTAATAATTCGCTTTTTAAACGATTTTTTATTATGCGGTGCGCCAACAAAATTACGCAAATCTACAACTTCTTTTTTCAAATCTACACAAGAAAAATCATCTAAAAGAGTTTCTAAAACATTCAATGTTTCAATCTCGTTGATAACAATATTCTCTTTAAATTCTTGTATATTAATTTCTTTAATGCCTTCCATGGCATCTTGCAATGAAAACTCTTCCATTGCGGCTTTTTCACATTCTACAGGAACAAAAATTTTTTCCTTAGGGCAAGCTGTATTAACCATAATCAACTCCTTTGCTGTAAAATATTTATCGTATTGCTTAATGACAAACTTTAACTTTTGATATAGAATATTAACAAACTGTTACAAAGATACCAAAGGATATTATGAAAATAAGAATTATACTTTTAACGGCCCTAATATTTTGTACTGCAAGGATTTCAACGGTACTGGCAAATGATAACGCAAGCTTTACAGAAAGTCTTAAAAATTGCCGCGAATACTACGGCAGTCAAACTATTGAACTTAATGACATAAAACTATCAACAACAAAACAAATCCATGGATTTAAGGGCGAAAAATGCTCTTATCAAGAAACTATTTCAACAAAGGATTCCAGATACAGCTTAAACTGTATGTTATCAAAAGATAATATAAACGAACTTGTAAAAATAATGGACGATTTTGAAAACAATGCAGATAATAAAAAAATAGACTTAAACGACTTTACACAGGTGGAATCATCAACGGTCGTAACAGGTTGGAGTAAATATCTTCAAAATCCTGAAATTTGTTCAATAGAAGTAGAATAAAAAAGCGCCTTGAAGGCGCTTTTTCTATCGTTTAACACACCATACACGCTTAGCAACAGTTTTTAAGGATTGATGTCCTCTATCACCACCAAGACCTTGTCCCCAGGCATGTGTTGAATCATAAGATATACCTGTCCAGAAATTACCGGATGTGTAGTCTGCCAAATATTTTTTCAAAACAAACAAAGCAGCGGCTTCATCTAAATTAGGTAAACGATATTCCCCATCCGAAAGATTTTTACAATATGTTTTCGCGTCTTCAAATGGAAGAGCGTCGCCTAATCGGGTATGAGGAACCGGAGCGACAACCACACTATCTGATGGATACAACGCGACAATAAAACCTAAATCTTTTCCAACTGTATTTGGCCCCTTATTCCCGTTCAAGTCATAAAAGCCAATCATACATATTTTAGATTGAACGAAATATGTTTCTTCATTCATACCGGCTTGACAATTCTGATTGTAAAAAATTGCCACACTTTCACCATTTACGGTTTCAAAAGCAGCCGCTTTGGCATTTATCGCAGAATAAGGTGTCCCACTATATCCAGACCAGTTGCCATTAACAAGCATAGCATTTATTGATTGGTTATCAGTAGGAAACGTTGAAGCTACCCCGTGCATAGTTGTAATATTGGTTGGGATTCCACAGTCAGCTAAATGCTCACTATCACAAATATTGTTAATTTTTAGGACTTTAGATAACCCCTCGGTTACAAATGTTTCAGCAGCAGTGTCTACTGCGTCACTTGCGCCTGCTGAACTATCCTCTGTCAGAGTTCCATATCCGTTTAATGCAGGCATTAGGGCAATTGCCTGTGAAAATCTTGCATAAAGTGCTTTTCGCTGAGTGTTCCAGGTCCGCTCGTTAATATTGCCCGTTAGTGATGGCAGCGTTATCGCTGCTACTACGCCGATGATTGTTAGAGATAAAAGTATCTCTGCCATTGTAAATGCTATTCGTTTCATCAATATCAATCCTTTCTTATTCTTAATTTACCATATTTATCGTTATTTTTCAATATGTTTTACTTCTTTTACATTGTATACATGAGAATTGATATTTTTCATAAATCTCTATTTCCGAGTACGAATGCCGTTTAGAGGCCTGTTCAGCACTCCCCCCCCCCCCTGACAATGTTAATACATTTCTTTGTTTCATAATTTCCATCCTTTCTGAATATATTATGTAGCATGTTTATAAATTAGTCAAGTCTATTTCAATTTATTCTTCTGAATAAACAGTAAAATTGCTTCATCTACTGATTGTGGTGCTTTTAGGGTCGCTTCGTAGTCAATAGTTTTACTGCGTGAACGCTTTAAAATAGCGTTCCATAACGACAAGCCCAGAAAAATTGCAAACGAAGAAAGCATTACTGCAAACATTACTGTCGCAAATTTAATTATTGCAGAAACCAATTCAGAATTTTCAGGAGCCGCCGCGGTTTGAACAGCAACAGGCGTTTCGCCAAAACAAGTTTGCGAAACGCCTAATACTATTAACATTAATATGAATATTCTAAGCTTCATCTTCAGTTTTTTTAGTTCTTGGTTTGCGGGTAGCTTTAGAAGAACCGCGGTTTGGTCTACGTTTTGGCTTTTCTTCTTCAACGCTTTCGGCAACTGCAGGAGTTTCTTCAACCGCTGGTGCTGGCGTTTCAACTTCCGGTGCCACAATCACAACTTCTTCTTTCGTTTTAGTTGATTTGCGTCCTCGACGCGCAGGTTTCTTCTTAGGTTCTTCAACAACAGCTTCAGGCGCTGCTTCTGTAACAACCTCAGGTGCTGGCGCGGTTGGTTGTTCAACGACAACAGATTCCACAACCGGCGCTGGTGCCTGTTCTATTTCTGCAAGAACTTCTGCTTCCGGCGTTTCGGCCTCGTTGTTATAACGATTATTTCTGTTACGTTTGTTGAATTTATTTCGACGGTTTTTCTTGTTATTTTTTCTGTCGAAATTATTTTCTTCTACGCTAACGTTTTCTTCAACCATTGGTGTTTCAACGGTTTCAGCGACTTCTTGTGCATTATTATTTTTGTTATTATTTGATTTTTTGTTGAAAGTTGCGATAGGCATTTTAGCTTTTGCAACTTTAGCTTTCATTTCGGCTTCAGCAGATGGAGTTGCAAAGTTGAACTCGTTCATAAAGTAGCCGCTACCCTGACAGTGAGGGCATTTTTTCGTGAAGATTTCTGATAAGCTTTGACCTTGACGGTGGCGTGTTAATTCCACAAGGCCGAGGTCTGAAAGCTGACCAACTTGCGGTTTAGCTTTATCAGGTTCAAGCGCAAGTTCCATTTCTTCCATGATAGCTAGTTTATCAGCGCGGGAAAGCATATCGATAAAGTCGATAATAATCATTCCGCCGATGTTTCTCAAACGTAATTGACGTGCAATTTCGTGAACCGCTTCGATATTTGTTTTAAGGATAGTTTCATCCTGAGTTGATGAACTTGTAAACTTACCGCTGTTAACGTCGATTACGGTCAAAGCTTCTGTTTGCTGAATAAACAGATAACCGCCTGATGGCATATTAACCTTAACATTCAACGCTGCTTTAATTTCTTTGTGAATATCTTCTGCGATTAAAAGCGGTTCGGTTCCTTTGTAAAGAGTTACTTGAACATTTTTGTTCATGTGCCAGTTTTGGAGAATATTTTGAACACGTGTCATTGCAAACGCTGTGTCCACAACGATTTCACGAACATCATCCGTGCAGGCTTCACGAATAACTCTGTAGAGTAAGTCCTGATCACGATAAATCAAGTTTGGAGGTGTAAGGCTTTCCGCAGAAGTGATGATATTGTTCCATTTTTCGAGGAGGATTTCCAAATCCTCTTGAATATCGGCCTCTGATTGACCTTCAGCTTCGGTTCTAATGATAACGCCGACGCCGACAGGTTTAATAAGACTTACGATTGATTTAAGTCTTGCACGTTCTTTTGAATTTTCAATTTTTTTACTTACATTAATCCCCGGTTCGTGTGGAATAAGGACTAAAAATCTACCAGGGAGGCTGATTTCTGTAGTAACACGCGGGCCTTTGTGGCCTGTTGGTTCTTTAACAACCTGAACGACAAGTTTCTGGTTAGGTGAAAGCTTGTCTTTCAATGCGCCTTTGCCCATAACGTCTTGAGCGTGAAGAAATCCCATTTTGTCAGAGCCGACATCTACGAATGCGGCGTCGATACTTGGAAGAATATTGTCAACACGCGCTAGATAAACATCGCCTAATAAAATGTCACCTTTGTGAATAAAAAAGTCCGAAACTTTGCCGTTTTCAAGAACAGCCGCGATGTTATCGCGTTCAGCTATAATAATTCTTTTTTCGGGATTAGAATTATTATTGTGCCTAAATTTGTCATTTGCCATGATAAAATCCTTTTACTAATTATAATTTTTCCATATTTTCGTCAAAAAAAGCAATGCGTGTAATATTAAACGTCACGTCAGGTGCGATTAATTGCATTACAACATCCGCTCTTACCGCAGGAATGTCGCTTCCTTGACCGGTTTTTAAGATTATGAACAGACAACCGTCAACAAACTTATATGATTTTATTGAGTTTTTAATATCTGTTTTTTTAAGTAAACCTTTTTTGTTTTTCTTCTCAATAAAAATCTCGTGAGAAGTTAAAACCTTGTCTGTATTGTAGCACAAAGTTTCAAAATCGTAAAGGTCTTTATTGAATATTTCGACTTTGTATTCCGCCCATTGTGCAGTGTTATCAATTGATTTAAGACTTCTGTCTATTTTTTTAATCTCAACGATTTCACAACCGGACGGCAGAACTTTTTCCAACTTTAGTTTGAGTTCATCATTAGTTATGTCGTCCCAGATGTCGATGTCAACGAGTTCACAGGTACTTTCAGAGAATAACGGAAGTGCAACACCCATAGAAACACGCATTGTAGGGTTGAAACCGTATGAAAACGCGACATTTAACCCGCTTCTTGAAAGCGATTTCAAGAAAGTATTTTGCCAGTCAAGGTGTGAAAAATACTTCAGAATTCCGCATTTTGTAAGTTTTAAACGATACCTGAACGGCACGGCATTGTGTTCTTCGGGTTTTCTTGACGGCTTTGCTACTGCTTTATTTTCGTATTTCGGTGCTAAAACTTTTCTTGTTTTCAAGTTCGGACAAACGCCACAACCTACGCACTTATGTTCGCATGTTGGGGTCAACTTAAATTCTGTCGCCGTTTCAGCCATTGCCATGTTGTATTCGTTTACAAACCATTCTTTATTAACACCAATATCAAGGAAATCCCAAGGCAAAGGTTCATTCACACAATAGGTTTTCTGCGCCAAATCTGAAAGCGAGAACCCAAGTTCGTTTGCGGTTTGCGCCCATACATTTTTGTCAAAATTTTCACCCCAGGCGTCAAGATAACAGCCTTTTTTATAAAGTGCCTCAATATAATCACAAAGTTTTGCGTCCCCGCGGGTCAAAACAGCCTCGATTTCTGAAACATATTTTTCGTGGTAATTAATTTTTAAGCCCTTGATGTGTTTTGTTTTATCTTTCAGATAGTGAATATGTTCGGTAACTTTGTCCAAATTCATCTGACCGCACCACTGGAACGGCGTAAACGGTTTAGGTACAAAAATCGACAATGTGCAGGTTAAATCAAGCGAATGCAAAAGCCCTTTTTCTTTCTTGAGAAGTTTTGCACGATACTTAATTTTGTTCAACAATTCCGCGAGTTCGTCCATATCCTCTAAGGTTTCAGTAGGAAGCCCGCAGATGAAATAAAACTTCACACGTGACCAGCCGTTTTCATACAGCGTCAAAACAGCGTGCAAAATCTGCTCTTCCGAAATATTTTTTTTAATAACGTTTCTAAGGCGCTGACTTCCAGCTTCCGGCGCAAGCGTCATTGTCGATTTTCTAACGCTTTGAACAAGGTTTGCAAGTTCCAGATTAAACCCGTCAATACGTTGGCTTGGAAGCGAAACTGAAATTTTACGTTCATCAAAATCAACCGCAAGTTCTTTAATCACCTCTTTAATATTAGAATAATCGTTTGATGAAAGCGACAACAGGGAATATTCATCATAACCGGTGTTGTCAACAAGTTCGCGGGTAATTTTAACGATTTCTTCACCTGTGCGCTCACGAATAGGGAGAGTCACATGCCCCGGTTGGCAAAAACGGCACATCCGCCCACACCCCCGACGAATTTCCACAACCGCGCGGTCTTGAACAGAAGATGAAAACGGTATCGGATAAGTTTTCGGCGCCGTTTCATATGTAAGTTGCGCAATGCGTTTTTTTACCCCGCCGCCAATTGACGCGCTCCAACGGCCGGAATTCTCACCCTCAACCAAAGCTTTTATACGTTCTGCACGCGGCAACCCCTTTGTGCGTTCTAAAATTTCGCACGCCTCAACAATACTGTCTTCACCATCGCCAATCATAAAAACATCAATAAAATCGGCCATCGGCAACGGGTTGAACGTACACGGCCCGCCAGCCATCACAATCGGATCGTCGTCGGTACGTTCATCGTTTCGATATGGAATCCCGCTCATCTCAAGCATTTTCAAAACAGTCGGATAAGATAATTCATATTGCAAAGAAAATCCAACTGCGTCAAATTCTCTCAACGGGCGTTTGCTTTCCAGCCCGTATAAAGTTTCTGGCTGAAAATCTTTCTCCGGTGCATAAGCTCTATCCGCCATAAACCCTTCACGGTCGTTCAAACAATTATAAAGTACGCGCAAGCCCAAATTACTAATCCCGATTTCATACTTATCAGGGAAAACAAGCGCAAAGCGAACCTTCGCACTATCGAAATCTTTTTTAGTTGATAAAAATTCATCACCAACGTACTGATAAGGCTTATTAGCCTTAAACAGCGCCTCGTGATACTTTCTAAAAAAACATGTCATATTGTGTAAACCTACTTTAGATAATTAATAATCTCTAGCGCCAACTCTTTACGAACCTCATCCGGCGCCTTCTTGAGATATTCCATTGCGTGGGAAACCTTAACATTCTTGTCATACCAGCGGCGCATAATATAGTTGTATTGATCATCCAAAGACATTTCGATATCAAAATCAAAATCTTTTAACTTGCTAATGATATGGTCAGCACATCTAACCTGCATATCTTCACTCATTTTTTCTAAAGTAGCAATCGCCTTACTAACCGTCGGATCTACATCATACCAGCGTTTAAAAAACATGTTTTCCCAGCTCCTTTTCTTAATTTAAGAATACAATAATTGAAATAAAAAAGCAAGGCGGCCGCAGGCCGCCTCTTATCACCTTTTGATACACCACAATGAATGAGTTGCATTTTTTGGAGCGACGTAACGGATACCACCTCCTGTATCCTGCAAATAGGCCTTTTCTGCAGACTCAAGACTGCTCGACCAGAAATCTCCACCTGAAATCCCCATCAAATCTCTATTATAAAATACAGCCGCAAGTTCATCCATATTCGGCAAACGTGATTCAGAATCATTCTCCCGACAAGTTTTTCCTGCCTCGTTCCAGGTTGTCGCTACCGAACGGTTAACAACAGGCAATGGCGCAACAACTACTGAATCCGAAGAATAAAGCGCTGTTATAAAACCTATATCTTTCCCCACTGTATTCGGTCCTTTTTTACCATTTAAATCATAAATAAAATTCGCGCACATTTTAGGTTGAATATAATTCCAGGAAAGATTTTCCATGCCATTCGCACGACAATAAGGATTATAAAATACTGCAATACTTTCACCATTAGCGGTTTCAAACGCCGCGGCCTTTGTATCTAATTGTGAATAATTGTATGAAAAACCCGCCGCACTACCTGAAAAATTAAACATCGGGTTATAAGCAACAAGAGTTTTCGGGAATGAAGTAAAAACTTTGTTTCCGTTAATATTTGTCATCGTATCAGGAAGCCCGCAATCAGACAGGTGTTCACTATCACAAATATTGTTAATTTTAAGGACTTTAGATAACCCCTCAGTTACAAAAGTTTCAGCGGCAGTATCTACTGCATCGCTTGCTCCTGCAGAACTATTTCCCGTTAATGTGCCATAACCGTTTAAGTTTGGCATAAGAGAAATCGCCTGCGAAAATCTTGCATAAAGTGCTTTTCGCTGAGTGTTCCAAGTACGCTCGTTAATGTTGCCTGTCAGTGATGGCAGCGTTATCGCTGCAACCACGCCGATGATTGTTAGGGATAATAAGATTTCGGCCATGGTGAAGGCCAAGCCGAGCGGAGCCACGGAGCAAAGCGGAGAGACGAGCGCGCGACGGGCGAAACCGCGCTTTCGGCCGCTAGCGCGAGCGGTGGCGTTCAACGCGAGGCGCAGTACAAGCGTTGCATTCTTATGGTCACGTTGGATAGATCCTGAATCAAGTTCAGGATGACATGTGGGGCGTAACGCCTCACTACTTATACCTAAGAGAGGCCCCCCCCCCCCCTGTCAAGATTGATACATTTCTAAGTAATTTCATTTATTTACCCATCCTTTCTTTTTATTTTTATTTTAAACTATAATCCCCCTTTTGACAAGGGGGATTATAGTTTATTAATTAATTATTTATACAATGGAGCGAGTTTTGCAGATTGCTGCGGGATAACTCCCTCTTCGATTGATTGATATACTCTGTAATCTATTACAGGGAAGCAATTATCAATACTTTCGATTTCTTGTAGCTTCGCTTCGTCAATATTGCCGCTTTCAATCATATCAGCGATAGTTTCAAAGCGTTCTACGTGTTCTCTGAACCTATCTGTTGCGTAGTCCTTAGCCTGCCATGTTGTAATCAAGAACGGCCAATCTGAACTTTGCAACAAGAGATTTTCTCTTGCTAGTTGATTTAACGCACGGTGAAGAAGTTTATCTTCCGGAATTTCTGCGTGTTCATCAACGATTGCACACATTCTCTTTTCACAAGAGTGAATAATAGGCCACATCCATTCAGTAAGGTGGTTAAGCCATACGTAGAAGTGTCCGCCTTGTCCCCAGGAGCTTTCAGGGATTTGAATTGCTTCTTTTGGAGGATAAGCTTTAAGGTATTCACCAGCAGTCATACGCTCAACTTCCGGAACATAGTTGTGAAGTTTTTTAATAACTTGTTTGATAAACTCAACGCCTTCAAACCACCAGTGGCCGAAAAGTTCTGTATCGAATGAAACCATTACCAAACCATCTTTGCCTGCGCCTTTTTTATAATCATTCAAAAGGTGGTAAAGCATTGTTGTGTAGTGATCAGAGTTTTCGCTGATTTTATTAAGCGCCAACACCGGATCGTACAACATTTTATCGCCCAAATCAGTTTTTGAAGAAGTAATTCTCCAGTAGTGCATACCTGATTTATCGTCTTTTTTGTGGAACTCCCTAAAACATCCGTCGCCCGGGTATCCGTCAGCCGCAGACCAAACTTGATAACCTGCTCTGTCATTACGCCCCATTACAGCAACTTGCGCATCCGGAAGCCAGTAAGCAGAATAAGTATCATAACCTGTTGCAGGTCTTTCTGGAAGCGGAATGTATTCAATATTACCATAGATACCGATTACACGGCGGTTTCCGATAGAGTTTCCACCTTCAATAACGTGGGATTCTGTGAAGAAATACTCGATATCGTTGTTTTGAAGAGTAACTTCAATTGCCGGACGCCATTTTTTCTCACCATCTTTGCCTACGTATTCATAGCCTTGACGGTAAGCACATTCAGGAAGCCAGCAACCTTTCGCACGTTTGCCGAAAAGTCTTTCTGTAGTATCAGAACCAACTTTAAATTGAGCGTTCAAGTTACTATCAGTTGCAAGCAACGGAGAAAAACCGTGAGTTGCGCCTGAAGTTGTAATTTCAATACATCCTAAATCCTGATATTTTTTAAACTGCGCAATCAAATCCATACCGTATTTGTTAACGAATGAATCTTTAATATGATTAAACCAGTCAAAATAATATTTTGCAAGATATTTAAGGTGCTGAGAATGAGGCACTTTTTCATCCGGATATCTATCCAAATCTTTAGACACTTGAGCAATTCTTGAATCTAAATATTTAACAAAACCTTCTTTAAGATGCTGGTCATTAAGCTGCTCAGCAAGGATTGGAGTAATCCCCACTGTTAATTTTGCCTTAATACCTTCATCATATAATTCGGATATTGCATTAAGTAATGGCACGTAAGTTTCTGCCATACATTCGTACAGGTTTTCTTCCCCGAACGGCCACATTCCCGCTTTTCTGTAGTACGGGAGGTGACTATGCAACATGAACACGAATTGTCCAACTGTCATTTTAGCCTCCATTTCTTATTCTGTATATGAATATTAATCCATATTCTTACATTATTTAATATAGCACAAAAGGGTAGAAAAAATAATCCTAAAGGATTAATTCGCGGGTCTATTTGTTACAAAAATTTACAAAGTTGCATGGATAAAACAAACGAAGAAAAGCGCCGTTGATTTCGGCGCTTTTCGATTTTATCGTTTTATGCAACGAACATCTTTCGCAATACTGCGCGACTGTCCAAGCATAGCACCTGTAGGATAATGAATGTACCAACCGACAGTTGCAGAACGCGGCACACTTGTCCAGTAATCCCAATTTGTCGCACCACCAATTAAAAGCTTATTATAAAACATGGAAGAAATTTCATCACGATTTGGCAGTCGACTTCCCGAATCCTGCTTTAAACATGAAGCTCCCGCTGCAGATTGCGTGGCTGGCGCGGCATTTTGGATTAATGGAACTGGTGCTACGACTTGTGAATCGGTTGGATACAACGCAGTAATGAACCCAATATCTTTGCCTACAGTATTCGGTCCCTTTGAACCATTTAAGTCATAAACAAAATTAGCGCACATTTTCGACTGGGTCATATAATTTTTAGTTTCATTATTATCCGGCTGACAGTACGGGTTATAAAACACGGCGAGACTTTCACCATTTACGGTTTCAAACGCTGCGGCTTTGGTGTCAATTTGTGAATAACTGTACTTATCACTTGTACCATCTGCATAATTAAAAGTTGCCGAAAAATTCACAAATGTACTGTTCAGTTCAGACATTCTTGTAGGAAATGCTGAAATATTAGATCCCATCATATTAGTAAAAACAGAGGGAATTCCGCAGTCTGACAGATGCTCACTGTCGCAAATATTGTTAATTTTCAGAACTTTCGAAAGCCCTTCTGTCACGAAGGTTTCAGCGGCTGTATCTTCTGTGACACTGCCACTTGCGTCCTCAGTTAGGGTTCCATACCCGTTTAAACTTG
>CANAJP010000045.1 GCA_947361615.1 uncultured Candidatus Melainabacteria bacterium
CTTCTGTTACGCTGCCACTAGCGTCCTGTGTTAAAGTTCCATAACCGTTTAATGCAGGCATTAAAGATATTGCCTGCGACATTCTTGCATAAAGCGCTTTGCGCTGCGTATTCCACGTACGCTCGTTAATATTACCTGTTAGTGATGGCAGCGTTATCGCTGCGACTACACCAATAATTGTGAGAGATAAAAGTATCTCTGCCATAGTGAAGGCCTGTTCGACCATACCTACTAACGGCGTCCGGTAGCTCGGAACCAAATAGGCGACCGGCTCAGGGCTCCCCCCCCCCCCCTGCATAAATTAATACATTTCTTCGTTTCATAATGATCCTTTCTTCAGCTTTTTACCGATATCTAATTGTAGAACAGGCTCAGCCTGCATCCTCCTTTATATAATTAGTTTAAACTATAATCCCCCTTTTGACAAGGGGGATTATTTATTATTTATTATTTATTATTTATTTATGTCTTCTATGTTTTTTCATTTCTTCAAAGTGTTTGCGACCCTCTTCTTTCATTTTTTTAAGCTCTTTTTGCTGTTCTTCGGATAGACTTGCTTCAAAAGCTTTCATATTTTCCTTGCGGATTTCGTGTGCTTTTTTTCTAAGGGTTCGAATTTCGGCTTGAAGCTCAGCGACCCGCTCATCTATTGCCTGCTGTGCCATACGGGACATTTTGGTCTTTTCAATTTCTGATTTTTTATTATTAATTTCTTCGATAATCGGTTTAATTTTTTCCCTACTTGCTTCACGCTGTGCTTTTGCAAGAGCTTTTTGCTCTTCAGTCAAATTAAGTCGTTTTTCAAATTCTTCGTGTGATGGTGGACGGTGGGATTTCATTTTGTCACCGTGCGGATGGTGAGGACGGTCGAACCCGTGTTCTTCCGGCATCGGACGGCTGTAATCAGGTTCAGCCTGACAAATATTTGTGCCAAGCCCTGCCACAAATAATGATAACAATGTGATGATTAAAAACTTTTTGTTCATAAATTATTCCTTTCTAAATTAGGTCAGCCAAAAGTATTGAAAGTTCTTTTTTTGCGTTGAAAAGTCTTGATTTAATTGTTCCGAGCGGACAATTAAGTTTTTTTGCACACTCTTCGTATGAGTAGCCATAAATTTCGCACATCAGGACGACTTCGCGGAATTTAGGTTTGAGGGAGTTAACGGCGTCAATAATAGTTTGTTGACGTTCGTTTTTTATTACGCGCAATTCCGGTGTAATTTTTTTATCTGCGATTTGCACGAATTCATCTTCTTCGGTTACGGAATTTTCTCGGGCTTTGTAGGCTGCGGATTTAAGGTAGTCTTTGGAAATATTTTTTGCGATTGTTGTCACCCAGCTTTTAAACGATCCTTTTTCCTCGTACTTTTCAGCATTTTTGAGCACGCGGATATAAACCTCTTGTTCAAGGTCTTCGTTGTCTTCTTTAGTGACAAGCCTGATTATATTTTGAATATTTTTCTTATTTTCTCTAACTAACTTTTCAAAATTCATCTACTCTACCAATAAAAATCCGTAATCATCTACCGGAAACCCGTAATCCTCAGCTTCTAAAACGGCGCCGTAACGAAGCGTGTCAGAAATTTCAGGATTAAGGTTAACTAAGCCTAAAACCGTCCCAGAGAGCAGCATAAAAGAAATCGCACAAGCTATTTTCATTTGCGCAACTCTCTTACGTTTTGCAATAAAATACGGTTTGACTTCCTGCAAAAGTGCAGAAACTTTCTGCATTTTTTCATGCTCGGCGCGGCAATCAGGACATTGTTCAATATGTGCTTGAAGCGTCGCGTCGTCCGAGAACAAAAACAGACTTTCATATTTTGTACATTTTTCACTCATTGTCTTGACCTTTCACCTATATAACGAAAGCAATTATAAAAAGTTCATTTTTATCTTAGCATAAGTTAACCCGCGGGGCAATTTAACACCACCGGTCTACTTTCGTCGCCCGGATAGCCCGCCGGTGTCATCCTGAACTTGTTTCAGGATCTGTCCAGTGTTACGAGAAAAAGTTAAGTGAAAAAATTCAACAAAAAATGCCTCGTAGAAATAAAAAACGGTTCCTTTGTTTATTATTAAAAAGTACAGTCGGCCAGATTCTGAAACAAGTTCAGAATGACAGATGTGGCGTGCTGACGCACGCAAATTAATCGTTGTACAGTCGCTCGGGTCCAAGTACGGCTGTCGACTGAGTCGACCAAGTTCAGGATGACAAATAGTGCTTTTGTGGCAGTGGTGCATTTTTCATTAAACATTATGATATTTCCAAAGGAGATATTATGAACTTACCAGAAACAGATGAAAAAATTTCTAACATTGGAGTTAATTTATTTCGCATTAGGGCGCTTATACGTATAATAAATTATTTTATGGAAGAAGGATGTTTTGATACCATAACACTACAAGATATTATGCCGCTTATTTCTATTATCCTCAATCACATTGAAAAAGTGTATAAAGATTTTGATGAGCTGGAAAAAAGTTTGGGGATTTAACCACACCTGTCATCCCGAACTCGTTTCGGGATCTGTCAAACGACACGAACGCGAATTCAACGCTGGACAGATGCTGAAACAAGTTCAGCATGACAGGACTTGAAAATTTTGTTTGTGTTATACTTTTATTGTGATGAATATTGCGAACATTATAGACAGATTACGCGAAATTATGGCCGACGAATCCGTGGAACGATTGCAAGAAGCTCTCGACAGTTACCACGAAGCGGATTTGGCCGACGTCTTCGCGCAAATGAAGCCCGAAGAAAGGCTACAATGTTTCAAGCTGCTTAACCTCGAAAAAGCAGCCGACTTAATCGAATATTTGTCACCACAATTGCAAGTCGAATTACTCGGAGAACTCGACGAGGAAGTCGCGTCTAAAATCATCACAAAACTGCCACACGACGCCGCGGCTGACGTCTTAGGCGATATGGACGAAGACGAGAGCGAAACTTATCTCGATAAACTTCCGCACAAATTTTCCCAGGAAGTTAGAGAACTTCTGACATACAATGAGGACACCGCAGGCGGTATCATGAACCCGCTGGTTTTGACCGTAGGTTTTGATATGACTGTTCAAGACGTGTTGAACACTATCAGAAACAAAGCGGAAAAAGACAGTATGGAACTTTATTATGTCTATGTCGTAGACAAACAAAACCATCTTCTAGGTGTTGTATCATTAAGAAAACTTCTCACATCACCTACCACACAGCAGGTTTCCGAAATCATGATTCGCGATATCGTAAAACTGCACGTTGACGATTACAGCGACTACATCGTAGACGAGTTTCTCAAATACCAGTACAACGCGCTTCCTGTCGTCGACCTGTACAACAGGCTTAAAGGGATGGTTACGTGGGACGACGTTCACGACCTGTTTGAAGAAGAAACAACAGAAGAAATTTACCAATCCTCAGGTATTTCAACGGAAATCGTCGACGAGGATCAAATTCTTTCAGGTAATGTTTTCAAAGCCATAATTGCACGTTTACCATGGTTATTCATCACGCTTATCGGTGAATTTTTAGCCGTTAACGTTGCAAACCACTTTAACGCAACGCTAACCGCTTTACCAATCATCGCAATATTTATGCCGCTTCTGGCCGGTCTTGGCGGAAACATCGGGACTCAAAGTATTACCCTCATGGTTCGCGGGCTTTCAACAGGGCAGGTAACGCTTAACTCCGCTGTTTTCCACATTTTTAGAGAAATGGGTATAGGACTTATAATAGGTTCTGTATTCGGAATTCTCGTAACATTAACCACATGGGGATGGCAGCATAATATTGAGCTGGGTATTATAGTAGGGATTGCTATGATTATAAACATGACAATGGCTACCGTAATCGGTACTTTCACACCGTTTGCACTTAAATCAATGAATGTCGATCCAGCAATCGCTTCCGGCCCGATTATCGCTACAACAATTGACGTTATCGGACTCGCAATATACTTTGGCCTCGTGTCAGCTTTTCTTATTAATAAATTAGCATAACTCCATTTTAAAGAAGTTACAGGGTTTTATATTAAAAATGAAAAATTCAACGGACAATAATAAAATATACAAAGTCGATTATAGCAGAACTTTCTTAAACGAAGAAATTTACCAGAGATACAGTCAGGACAACGAAAAACCTACCCTAAGACGTATTATTGTTATATCAGGCTTAATCTTTATTATTATAATGTTGGGATTTTCAATTTTCTTCGACGCTGACGAGCTATTCACAAAACTCTTCGGAGCTGAATCCCAGTTAAAAATTTCAATGAGCCGCGTATTTTCTAACGAAGCAAAAGAACACGCAAACTTCCCGACACCTTTCGGGATGAAACGACATAATCTGCTAATATTAGGCGTTGACGATAACCCTGATTCAAAAGATTTATGGCACGGAACAAGAACTGACACCATCATACTTGCAAACATAGACCCGAAAACAAAATCTGTCAACGCAATTTCAATTCCGCGTGACAGTAAAGTTTTCCTTGCAGGCAATAAAGGAATTAATAAAATCAATTCAGCGCACGCCATCGGCGGCATTGAAATGACTAAAAATACTATCGAAAAAACGTTAGGCGTTAAAATCCACCGATTTGTAATGGTTCACGACGGAATTGTCAAAGAACTTGTCGACGCTATCGGCGGCGTGGATATTTATATCGAAAAACCAATGCATTACCGCGACAGAACCGCAAATCTAAACATTAATTTCAACAAAGGTTCGCAAAAACTCGACGGTCAAAAAGCTATCGAATACCTGCGTTTCCGCCACGACCAGCTTGGCGACATCGGCAGAACCCAACGTCAGCAATGGTTCATAAGAGCAATAGTTAAAAAGCTTCAAGATCCGCAAACTTTGCCGAAAATTCCTGAACTCGTTACTACAGCCAGAAAATATATCAAAACTGACATCAACGTCAATGAAATGGCGCAATACGTTGAACTTTTACGCCATATAGATCTATCAAAAACCGAAATAGCAACACTTCCAGGGCAACCAAACCAGAGCGGTTACATCAGCTACTGGATTTTAGACCCTGAAAAGACACAGGAAGTCGTCGACAGGCTTATCTACAGAGATAGAAACAAAAACGCGACCGACAAACCTATCGTCGCAAACGTTATGTACGCAAAAAATCACAAAGAAAAAGCAAACGCTCTCATTGCAGAACTTAAAAAAGAGGGCATTGACGTAAAATGTATTGATACGGTTAACCGTTCGCACGCACAATTTATCGCACATACCAATCGCATTTCAAACGACTATTTCAACAGATTAAACGAAAAAGTTGAAAACATCGACAAAATTCAGTTTGTATATGACCCGATAAATTTATACTGTGCGGCAACAGATTTCACAATAATTGTAGCTGAAGAATAAAACTACACAGCGGCCCGCCCCGCTGCAAATAATAAGGAGTTAAATATGCTATTAGAAGAGATTAAAAACAGAAAAAGTGTCAGAAGTTACAGCGAACAACCAATTTCTGACGAAACTTTAAACGAAATTCTTGAAGCCGGACGCCTTGCACCGTCATGGGTTAACGTTCAGCCGTGGAAATTCATCGTAATAAAAGACACAAAAACAAAAGAATTACTTTATAAAGCTTCTGGAGAGCAAAAACAAGTTCTAAGCGCAAACGTTATTATCGCCTGCGTTGCGGATATGGAAGCGTGGGACAAAAAGAATTTTGGCGCAGTTTTAGAAAAATCCGGCCGCAATCAGATGGTTCAAGATTTCATCCTAAACTCTCCAATGCTTAACCCGTCATTGTTAGGAGATATTGAACGCTTAACACGTACCATTGAACAATTAACCTACGCCGTAGCATATATGTCGCTTCAAGCTGAAAAATCAGGCGTTGGCTGCTGTATTATCGGCGCGCTTGCAAACGAAATGACAAAAGGCGACGCTAACACAATAAAAGAACTCAAAGAACGCCTCAACTTAAGCGATAGACAGGTTCTTTTAACACTTCTTACGCTTGGTTACGACAAAAATCCTAAAGAAACTAAAAAAATCAGAAAAGAAGCCGAAGAAGTAATTTTCTTTGAAAAATTATAACCGCGGATTTTCTTTCACTACATAATAATTCAAATATGTAGCAAGGATTAGCCAAATACAATAAGGGATTTGCAGAATTCCCGCCCAGAATGACTGTTTAAAAAATACAAATGTCATCCAGAAAACAAGTATCAACAGCGCTATACAAATGTATAGCGCATTTTTAAACTGTTTATATACAAAAAACACACATCCCCAGTTGAAATTCAAAATCAATTGAACAAGAAACAGAAAAATCGCAAGAACTTTATTGAAAGTGTTTGGCGATAACAGCACAAACACAAAAGACACCACCATCAGAGCGTATAATATTTTCCACGCACCTCTGAATACAGCTTTGGATGGCGTAATCGATGATTTATTAAGTTTGTCATAAAATTCATCTGGAAACATACCCACACTATACAAACAACAAACCTGAATAACATTGCCGTAAAGCACTAAAAAAGGCGCATCAAAGATGCGCCTTTTAGTATAGAATTTATCTCTTACTTAATGTTTGAGAAAGTCCAAGCATCAAATGTTGGAGCCTCAGTAATTCTCATTTCTTTTTTCTTTTCGCTACAAACATCATCGTGAGCGATTGGCTTATACAATCTGTTGTAGTATTCAACAACCATACGATCGGAGTTGAAGTATGCTTCAGATGTTCTAATAGCCTGACGCATTAATCTTGCCCATTCTTCTTTGTTTTCGTAGTAAGTAGGTAAGATTCTGTTTTCGATGATATCCATTACGCACTTATGGTCTTTCCAGTGACGTTCTTCCCAAGGCATTTCATCATCAAGTCCTTCGTACTCAACAGTATAGCCGTTAATTCCGTCGAAAGTACCCTCAACTGTCCAACCGTCAAAGATTGACAGGTGCAATGCACCGTTCATGTTAGCAGACATACCGGAAGTACCAGAAGCCTCAAACGGTCTTAAAGGTGTATTCAACCAGATATCAGAACCGCGTTTAAGCATTCCTGAAAGTTCAAGTTCGTATCCAGGTAATACAACAACATTTTTCAATGAGTGAGAACGATTCAACAATTTGTTGAACATTTCTTTACCCATAACGTCATCCGGATGGAATTTACCTGCAAAGATAATTTGAATTTTGTTAGCATCTAACAATTTAGTAATTCTTTCATTATCCATCAAGATTAACCAAGCGCGTTTGTAATCAGCAAATCTTCTTGCCCAGGTGATAGTTAAAACATCAGGATCAAATCTCTTACCTGCAACGTTAGCAACGTATTGGAAGAGTTCAGATTTCATTTCGCGCTTAACTTCAAGCAATTTAGCAGGGTTGTTAGCCGCAGCACTAACTCTCTTATCTTGCCAGTAGTGAAGATTTACTGCGTTAGTAATCGCGCGGATAGGGCATCTTCCTTCAACCCATTCCCACATCTTGTTAGAAACAAGACCGTGAAGTTGAGAAACGGCATTAGCAAGTCTAGACATTCTAAGAGCAGCGACCGTAAGTGAGAAGTTTTCGCCGCCCAGCTGAACAGCAGTTTCTCTAGAGTTACCAGCGAAAAATCCACCTTGCAACAATGTATCAACCCAGTGAACTTCATTTCCAGCAGCAACAGGTGTGTGTGTTGTGAAAACAGTCATTCTCTTAACAGCATTCAAGTCACCATTGTATTGACGTAACAATTCAAATGCGGCAGGAAGTGCGTGACCTTCATTCAAGTGAACAACCTGGAAGTCATATCCAACAGCTTGAAGAATTCTGATACCCGCAATACCGAGAACTGTTTCCTGAGCGATTCTGATTTTTTCATTACCGTCATAAAGTTTGTGTGAAATGCTTCTTGCCCATTCGCTGTTTCCGTCAATATCAGTTGTCAACAAGTAAACAGGGCAGGTTCCGAACAATTCCGGAGCAACTTTAAACGCTTTAACTTTAACTTTTTCGCCGAATACATCAACGGTAGTGCTTACGCCTGTATCAGTCAAGTAATCATAATATTTTCTTATATACGCGACTTCAACTTGACCGTCGCTTCCGATACGTTGATCATAATAACCGTATGACCACAACATAGTTACGCCAACCATCGGCATTTGCAAATAACCTGCAGATAACATATGTGAACCTGCTAAGAAACCTAAACCGCCGGAATAAGTTTTCAAAGACTGGTCAATTGCTATCTCCATTGAAAAATAAGCTACATTAGGTAATGACATATTAAAACCCTTCCTCTTATAAAAAGTAACAAACTATTTTACTTTAGCATAATGAAAAAAACATTAGCCTTTCGTAATAATACCACAAAAATGGCTCTGTCAAACACTAACATAATAACACAGATTAAAAATAAAGCAAAATCGTTGTGTCAAGGCTCATTTACCCTCTTTAATTTTCTTAATAATTTAATTACAAAGAATTAGTTAATAAGGGTTAACTTGACCGCGGATGTTTTTATAATAATATTAATACAGGAGAAAAAGATTTCTAAGGAGAATTTAATGAACGAGCTTTTAAAAAAATCGGCGACTGAACAAAGTAATGCCATTAAAAATAAAGAAGTTTCTGCTGTAGAATTAACTAAGGCAGCGCTTGAAAGAATTAATTCACTCGATGAAAAATTGGGCTGTTTTAACTCATTAACAGAAGATACAGCGCTGGAAACAGCCAAAAAAGTTGATAAAAAAGTTGCAAATGGCGAAGAATTACCGCTTCTTGCAGGTGTTCCACTTGCGCTGAAAGACAATATGAACCTCGTTGGTTCAAGAACAACAGCATCAAGCAAAATTCTTGAAAACTTTGTTTCACCTTTTAACGCAACAATTACACAAAAATTATTAGACAACTGCGTACCGATTTTAGGCAAAGCCAACCTTGATGAATTCGCGATGGGAAGCTCAAACGAAAACTCAGCTTTCAAAAAAGTTCACAACCCGTGGAATTTAAACAAAGTTCCGGGCGGTTCTTCAGGCGGTTCTGCGGCAAGCGTTGCAGCGTGCGAAGTTACTCTTTCATTAGGTTCTGACACAGGCGGATCAATCCGTCTTCCGGCATCATTCTGTGGTATCGTAGGGATGAAACCAACCTACGGAAGAGTTTCAAGATACGGTTTGATTGCATTCGCATCATCACTAGACCAGATTGGCCCATTTGCAAGAAACGTTGAAGACGCAGCAAACTTACTTGAAGTTATTTCAGGCTATGACCCTAAAGATTCTACATCTTTGAACATTCCTGTTGAACACTATGCGGCTTCACTTAACAACGATATTAAAGGCAAAAAAGTCGGCGTTATCAAAGAATTGATGTCAGAAGGCCTTACTGAAGATGTTTCAAAAGCTCTTCAAAAAGCAATTGACGACTACAAAGCTATGGGCTGTGAAATCGTTGAGATTTCACTTCCAAGCTTGAAATATTCAATCGGAATTTACTACATTCTTGCAACGGCAGAATGCAGTTCAAACTTAGCGCGTTTTGACGGTGTAAAATACGGTTACAGAACGCCTGACGCTAAAAACTTAATGGAAATGTACACAAAAACAAGAGCAGAAGGCTTCGGGCCGGAAGTAAAACGTCGTATAATGCTTGGAACTTATGCCCTAAGTTCAGGTTACTACGATGCTTACTACAAAAAAGCTCAACAAATGAGAGCGCTTGTAACAATGGAATTTGCAAAAGCATTCGAACAAGTTGACGTTCTTATTTCACCAACCTGCCCGAACACAGCGTTCGATATGGGTGCAAAAGCCAGCGATCCTCTTGCAATGTACTTAACCGACATCGCAACAATTTCTGCGAACCTCGCAGGAATCCCAGGGTTAAGCGTTCCTGCCGGATTTGACCGTGACGGAATGCCTATCGGCTTACAAATCCTCGCTCCTCAAATGCAAGACGCAAAATTACTCAACTTTGCGTACAAATTTGAGCAGGCAAACAATTACCATAAAAAATTGGCTAATATTTAATGCCCGAGAAAATCTCGCGATAAGGTACGTGAGCGAGATTTTGAGCGGCGTATTAGACAGCGCAGCCACGGGTTGACACGCGTGAGCGAGACAAGCAGCGGATTTCCGTACGGACGAAGTCTGGATAGCGAGCGACAGTAGCCGGCAGAGCCAAAGGCTCGTAGGCCTACTTGTCGTGAGCGTGGAGGAAATCCAAGACAGGTGGCGGAGAACTGCTTTCAATGGACGAAAAACTTAAACAACACATAATAAATTATAAAATTCGCAACAGACAACATCGCTTTGTTGCGAATTTTACTGATAAAACAAATATTGATGAATATTTAGACGACCTTGCAAAAGAATTAAACAACGGAGCAGACCTGATTATATTCAAAACCTTTGCAGCTACAGGGATTTCACTTGAGGCGGCGAAGAAAGCAAAGCTACTGTGCGGAGAATTCGACGCAACATTTTTAATCAATGACCGTGCAGATATTGCATTTCTTACCGAGGCTGACGGACTATTGTTAGACGAAAACAGCATTTCTGAAAAAGAGGCACGAAAAATCCTCGGACAAGACGCAATAATTATTAATAATTGTTAAAAATGCCGTTCAAACTAGCAAATAGTCATATTTAGAGCCATTTATTAGTCTGGCAAAAGGAGTTTAAATTATGGAAATCCAACGTATCAACAATACAAAGAGTTTCAAAAGCTACACCAGTGACGATTTGTACCGTCTTGAAAAAAAACTTGACAGTCTGCAATCATCAATGGATAGAAATGATTTAAACAGTTTTTATAAGAGTTTACCCAAAGAACGCCGTATGCCAATGCCTATAGGTGTTCCTCCTTACGCAATGAGCGGAATGTACGGAATGCCAATGGGACCTATGGGTCCAATGGGTCGTCCTATGGGAATGATGGGACCGATGGGCGGTATGTTTCCACCTCCTCCTATGGGTGGAATATATGGAATGCCAATGGGAATGCCTCCTATGGGAGCGCCAATGCCGCGAATTGGAACCCAGCCTCCGACAGACACTTTCGGTCCACGAAGATAACCAATGAAAACTATTGATATAAGAGAAAAATAGCCACATAACCAATTGCAGAAATTTAATTTTTGTAAACAAAATGATTAGTTATGTTTTTTTTGCTGTGTTTGTAGTAGAATTTATATATTGTATATTGGTTTTTATAAAATAATACCCGAAAGGAAGAGTATTGATGCAGAAATTATTAATTGTACTATTTACACTGGTTCTATCTATGCCTAAAGCATTGGCGATGAATGTTGACGCGTTTATTGATGAAAACTTAGCGCCTGTCACAAACGCCATCGCGAATTTTATTTTTTACCCTATGCCAGGCACGGAAGTTCCGATTATTATTTTCTGGATTCTTTTTGCCGGAATATTTTTCACCATATACTTTAGAGGCTTATCTGTTTGGGGATTCAAACACGCAATTGAAACAGTAATCAGCCACGATAAAGACCACGAAGACAACCACGGCCAAGCTGAGGGCAATACCGGTGAAGTTTCTTCACTTCAAGCATTGGCAACAGCTCTTTCCGGTACAATTGGTATCGGAAGTATTGCAGGCGTTGCGATTTCAATTTCAATCGGGGGCCCAGGTGCTGCGTTCTGGATTTTTGCAGGCGCACTTTTAGGTATGTCTATTAAATTCGTAGAAGCTTCTGCGGCGGTTAAATACAGAAGATTTAACCTTGACGGCAGTGTTTCAGGTGGCCCGATGCACTATATTTCTCACGGTCTAACAAGAAAAAAACTTAGACCACTCGGTCAAACTCTTGCTGTAATCTTCGCAACTCTTTGTATTGGCGGAGCGATTACAGGCGGAAATATGATTCAAATCAACCAATCTGCACACCAATTTGTACACATTACAGGTGGTGAAGCAAGCTTTTTACACGGTTATACTTGGGTGTTCGGTCTTATTGTTGCCGTTCTTGTTGGTGCTTCTGTTGTTGGCGGTATTAAAAGTATAGCTAAAGTTACATCAGTTCTTGTTCCTACAATGTGCTTACTCTACATTGCATCAGGCATTATCGTAATCCTTGCAAACTTTATGAATATCCCTCACGCTATCGGCGTTATCATCAAAGAAGCTTTCTCACCTGAAGCGGTTGCAGGCGGTGTTTTCGGTACTATTATTATCGGTTTAAGACGTTCTGTTCAATCAAACGAAGCCGGTACAGGTGCAGCAGCAATCGCTTATGCTGCGGTTAAAACAAAAGAACCGATTTCTCAAGGTTTTGTTTCTATCCTTGAAACATTCTTAACAGGTGTTCTTTGCCTTTTATCATCATTTGCGATTGTATTCTCAGGCGCATACCTTGAAGCTCACGAAGGTATTTCAGGTATCGAACTTGCATCAAACGCGTTTCAATCAGTAATCCCGTTCTCACATTATATCTTAGCGGTAATCGTAATTATGTTCGCGCTCTCAACATTAATTTCATGGGCTTACTACGGACAAAAAGCTTGGAACTTCTTATTCGGTGAAGGTAAAAAACGTAACCTTACATTCAATATTATTTACTGCTTATTTATCGTAGTGGGTTCAGCGATGAACGTTAAATCAATTATCGATATCACTGACGCAATGATGATTGCAATGTCTATTCCGAACTTAATCGCATTGTACATTTTAGCACCGGAAATCAAAAACGACCTGTTCGATTACTGCAGAAGATTTAAAGTTGGTACATTAATATACAAAGATAAACTTGCGAAACTTGCACCTGTGACAGTTGAAAACGAGGAAGACTTATGTCAGACAAACAAATAATTGTAACGGTTTCAGGTGTAGATAAAGTAGGTATTGTTGCAAAAGTTACTGCGGAACTTGCCAAACTTGAGGTCAATATCGAAGATATCAAACAAACATTAATGCAGGGACATTTTGTAATGTTTTTGCTTGGAAACATCGAAAAATCCAGCCATAGCTTTTCTGAAATAAAAGAGGGATTAACAAACCTTGGCAAAGAAATGGGGATGGAAATCTGGATTCAGAGAAAAGAAATTTTTGACAATATGCATCAAATTTAAAAAAAGGAGCCGGTTGGCTCCTTTTTTTTAGCGTTTAATACAATGAACAGTCATTCGTTCATTTCGTCCATGCAGCGCTCTTACTCCTGAAGAGAAACCTTGAGTCCAGCCTGTCGTTGAATTATAAATTATTGCAGACCAATAATCGGTTCCAGTAGTCGCAATTTCACCATTCATCAACACTTGATTTACAAACATTGATGCGAGTTCGTCTTGATTGGGAATCCGCAATCCATCATCTTGCTCCTTACAAATACCGGTTGCCTCTTGTTGTGTTGCAGTTCTCGATGCTGCCTTTTGAACAGGTAAATCTGGCGCAACAACAGCACTATCGGTTGCATACAATACTGTCATAAACCCAATATCTTTACCTACAGTATTTGGTCCCTTATTTCCGTTCAAATCAAAAATGAAGTTAGCACAAATCTTAGGAGTCACAACATAAGCTTTATTTTCAGCCATCGCAGATTGACAGGTAGGATTATAAAAAGCCAATACACTTTCACCATTGGCCGTTTCAAAAGCCACAGCTTTGGTATCCAGCTGTTTGTGTGAATAAGGGGCAGCCCAACTATTATCAATCATTTTGGCATTCAACCCGGACATTGTGGTTGGCATAGGAATTATACTGCCATTCAATGCCGTAAATTTAGATGTAATTCCGCAATCTTGAACATGTTCGCTAGCGCAAATATTGTTCAATTTTAAGACTTTTGAAAGTCCAGCGGTTACAAAAGTTTCAGTTGCCGTATCGACTGCAGAAGCTGATGAATCACCGGCTGTCAAAGTTCCATAACCGTTCAGAGCCGGCATAAGAGCAATTGCCTGACTAAATCTTGCATAAAGCGCTTTACGCTGTGTATTCCACGTGCGTTCGTTAATGTTACCTGTTAGTGATGGCAGCGTTATCGCGGCGACCACGCCAATAATTGTTAGAGATAAGAGTATCTCCGCCATAGTGAACCCGGGGTCAACCGGGTTCCTTAATTGCGTTTGCGGGCTATCGGTGACGGTTGATTTACCTGATAAGAGGCGGGGGGGGGGGGGGGGGGGGGGGGTGGGGGGGGGGGGGGGGGGGGGGGGGGGGG
>CANAJP010000046.1 GCA_947361615.1 uncultured Candidatus Melainabacteria bacterium
AATTAACAAGATTGTTTTCTTATCGTCTTCTTTATTCTTTTGTCAATGTACCGATTTAGCCGTTCCGCTTAACCCTTTCCTCTTTGTGTCGCACACTCCGATTCACCTCAGGGTAACGTCTCTTTTTCTCGGCTTCCTTATTGTAACTGCTAACAAATTTTTGTCAACCAGTTCTTACAAAAAACTTAAAATTTCTTAATCTCTATTTAAAATTCTAAATCTTCGGCTTGGTGACCGGTTCGTTCCAGCCACATTCATTATTATTACACACTAAATTTTTAATGTCAACACTTTTTTTAAAATTTTTTAACAAATTTTAAAATTTATGGAACAGGGTCGTAACCACCGGCATTTCCAGGGTGGCAACGGCAAATTCTTTTCACTCCAAGCCAACCACCTTTCAATAATCCGTATTTTTCAATAGCTTGCCTTGTGTATTCCGAGCATGACGGATAAAATCTGCAATGAGCAGGCGTAAACTTTGAAAACCATTGATATAAGCGAATAAGTTTCATTGCAATATGCTTAAGCATATGCTTCACCTATCGTATCAACTGCTTCTACTTTAATATCAGTGATAAGTTCTGAGTATGAAATTACAACAACTGTTGGCATGTGGCGTTCAAGCAATTGATACAGTGGCAATCTGATACGTGGAGAGCATAAAATTACAGGTTGCTGACCGCATGCCTGATGGGCGCGCATCATAGTCGTAGCAGTAGTTTCGATTAGTTCTTGAACCTGCATTGGATTTAATAAAAACATTGTTCCAAGCTCGGTTCTTTGACAGCTATCGTCAAGAATTTTTTCCCAATCTGCGGAAAGCGTCAGAGCGTATAAAACTTTATCGTCCTGAACGTTATACAAACAAATTTGACGTCCCAATGCCGCCCTCAAACGTTCAGAGAGAATATCGGGTTCTTTTGAAAATCTTGCGTAATCACAGAGTCGTTCAAAGATAAATATAATATCTTTTATAGAAACTTTTTCTCTAATAAGGTTAACGAAAATCTTTCTCAAGTCACTTGTTGAAATAATCGTCGGAACAAGGTCGTTTACAAGCGTAGGGTCTTGGGAACGAACGAGTTCCATCAGTTTAAGAACGTCGGTTTTAGTCATGACATCATCAACGTAACGTCTTACACATTCTTGCAGGTGCGTCACTATTACGTCTGTTGCGTCAACGGCCTGAACCGCACGTGTAGATTTTGCAGCCTCAGCCGAAATCCAATACGCTTGAGTTTGATATGTCGGGTCAATACCGATAATTGCATCGGGCGGTACATCTTTTCTCATGCTATCCCACTGATCTGCGATTACCATAAATTTCCCTGGATAAACATAACCCGTTGCAACAGTGTTGCCGCGAATTGAAATCATATATTCATTCGCGTCAAGTGCTGAGGAGTCCATAATTCTTATGTTCGGAATAATATATCCAAGTTCGTCGGTAATTCTTTGACGAAGAGCCGCAATTTTCGGAAGCAATTGTCCCTCTTGATCAGGGTCGGCGATAACAAGAAGGTTTGAACCAACCTGTAAGCTTAAAGTATCAACCCCTAAACGTTCATACATTCTGTTAGGGTTAACAAGGTCTTGCATGTTTTGGCGAACGTTTTCCAACTGCCCGAGTTGTGATTGAACATCCGCGTTAATCAATACTGAGAACCCTGCAACGCCTAAACCAATTGCAACAAGTGTAAACGGAAGCCAAGGCAAACCTGTTATCGGGCCTGTTACCGCAAGTAAAAGCGAGAACAATGCAGAGAAAAACAGCGCGTAAGGTTTTGACATAATCTGACCCGCAACGTCAGAACCCAGAGAAGAGCTTTGCGCAGAAGAACGGGTCATGAAAATACCTGCCGCAATTGACATTAAAAGCGACGGAACCTGTGATGAAAGACCGTCACCGATTGTAAGAATTGTATATTTAGCAACCGCATCGGCAATAGGCATCTGGTTCATTACACAACCAATGGCCAAACCACCGATAATGTTAATTAACATAATAATAATACCGGCGATTGTATCCCCTTTAACGAACTTCATCGCACCGTCCATAGAACCGAAAAGGTTTGACTCTCTGGATAAGTCTTCACGTTTTTTCGTCGCTTCTTCCGGTGAAATCAAGCCTGCGTTAAAGTCCGCGTCGATTGTCATTTGTTTACCCGGCATTGCGTCTAAGGCAAAACGTGCCGCAACTTCCGCGATACGTTCTGCACCTTTTGTAATAACCATGAACTGTACAATCGTAATAATCAGGAAGATTACACCACCGACAATCATATTACCACCGGTTACGAATTGCCCGAATGCTTCGACAACTTCACCCGCCTCACCTTTCGCAAGAATAAGACGCGTTGAACCAATTGAAAGTACCAGACGGAACATCGTACCAATCAGGATAATTGATGGAAACGAAGATAATTCCAGAGTTTTTTGAACGTAAAGCGCAAACATCAAAAGCACAATACCAAGCGTGATATTTATACAGATACAAACACTAACAACTGCAGGCGGAAGTTCGCAAAGCAAAATTACAAGCATGAACAGTACAAATACTGCCATGAAAATTTCACTTATTGGATTTGAAGCTGCGCCGCCTCCCCCTTGTTGTGCCGGTTGCCCTTGTGCCATTAAATCTCTCCTGAAAGCAGTTCTTCGCCACTTCCGCCTTGCTCCACGCAAGTCGTGCGTGGCTACGCTGTCTAATACGTCATTCGCTAGTTTCGTTTCCGTTTCACGTCACGAAACCATCTCAGACCTCAATGCTTTTGTTATTATATCAACCTGTGTGTCGATACTCACATCTATTATCCCGTTTGTTGTTTGAATAATTCCCCCGCCCTGCGTCATCGAAGGTTCGGGAACTATCATTATTTTAACATCTAAACCCGCATTTTCCAGTAGTGTCGGAATATTTTGTTTAACCGTCGGAACATCAGCCGGATTAAGCTTCAACATTACTTTCGTTTCTTCCTTAGACAATTCTCGCAAACATTGTTGAATATTCGCCAGAATTAAATCCGGATTTTGCTGTACCTCTGTTTTAATGATTTTTTTAGCTATATCAATACTTATAGCCAGAATTTCTGGTGCAATAGCGTCAAAAACCGCCTGTTCGGCACCAGCAAATTTCATAATCTGTGATTTTAACTGTGCAATATCACTTTCGGCCTGAGCGATTCCGTTGTCGTAACCCTCTTTTGCAGCAGATTCACGAATTGTCATTGCCTCTTCACGCGCACGGGAAATCAAATTTCTGTCGTCAATACGGCGAAACCCACGGCGTCTGTCACCGCGGCGTCTTTCATAACGCTGTTTAAAATCTATATTATCCAAATCAAACAGATCAATTTTGTAACTGTC
This sequence comes from uncultured Candidatus Melainabacteria bacterium, assembly GCA_947361615.1. Taxonomy (GTDB): domain Bacteria; phylum Cyanobacteriota; class Vampirovibrionia; order Gastranaerophilales; family Gastranaerophilaceae; genus Gastranaerophilus. The sequence continues at coordinate 3,370 of CANAJP010000046.1, forward strand.
GGCCTCTTTTGCGGGTTCAGCTTCGGCCTGCGGTTCATTGACCTCTTCAATTTCAGGTTCAGGTTTCTTGATATTTTTCTTAATAATCATATTAATATTATATATTACTTTCTATATGTGAGGCAATAATATAAGCGACCTTTGTCGGCATTTCGACAGTTTCACCCTCCAGTGCGCTAAACACAAAACGCCTTACACGTGCCCTTTCGGGCTTTAATAGTAATTCTAATTTTGGCCTATCCATAAAATCCGCAACAGCTTTAATTTTATTTACAATTTTTGTTGGTGAAACATTCAAAGGCTGCGCAGGAAGCAAATCCCTAAAATCTCTCAGGCAATGCATAACCGTTCGGGCATCAATTTTCTGTGCAAGGTCAGGCATTCCCATATAACGAATAATATCATTCGCCTCATCCGGATCAAACCTGTCAAGAATAACTTGAACTTTATCCTGCTGCATACGTTGAAACAACATCGCAACAGTAACAAGTTTAAGCATTTTAGCGCTTTCTTCATCAAGTTTTTCAAGTCCGTTAGGAGCTTTTGGAAGATTAACATTTCCCTGCACCGGCGCTCCCTGTGGTCGACCTTGCGGCGAAGGCGCAGCGCCATTTTGAGCAGCCATTTCGGTTGCTGCCTGCATTTGTTCATCCGCAGATTGGGCCATTGCGTCAATGTTTGACTGGTTAACAGCCTTCTCCATCAACTCATCGTCAATAAGATTACGCTTTTTTAATTCTTCGATTGCATCAACGTAAGTTTTTCTAACGTGATGTTCAATAGCCTCTAACGCCTGTTCCTGCGGAACATTTTGTCTAAACGCGTTCTTTGAAACCTCAAAAATCGTCAGCGCAATTTTCTGCATAATCGGATCCCAATATTGTCTTGGAATCCCAGAATTAATAAGGTCAACAGACTTATGAAACGACCATTCTGCGATAATTTGCGTAATCATTACCGCCTGATCAGCGTTGAATTCACCGTCTTTATCCAGCGCTTCGCCGGCTATCATTGAAAACTTCAATAAAGTTGTTGCGATATATTCTTTTTGATCAGGAGTAAAATTTGGCGGTACAAGCTGTTGAGCCTGCTCGTGCATGCTCTGTGCAAATCCCTTGTAATCAAATCCTTGTATCGCCATTAATTATTTTCCTTTATGACTTCTCAATCCAACTTTTAATTTTTTCTGCAGCATCTTCATCTGAAATATCTGAGATGTCAGATGAAATTCCGGTCAATGCTTCAACAAGCTGGTCGATAGACGGAGCCTGTGGAATATTTTGTTGTGTAATTGCTCCGCGTTGTTGAGTTTCCATCAATCCTTGAGCAAGTTCTGATTGTTGTGCAGTCAACTGGTTTGCTCTCATATTGATAGCTTGAAGTTGTTGTTCCTGCTGACTTGCAAGCTGGCGTAAGCTTTCGACTTCTGCCTGTTGTTCTTCTCTTGCACGTTTAATTTTATTAGAAACATGTCCGATGATGAACAATGCAGCCAGTGCTGAAATTGCGACCGCAAGCCACCAAGGGTTGCCTGTCTTATCAGGTTCTGCAAGCTTAACAGGTCTGTCAGACGCAAGATAAGGATCTTGTGAATCTGAAAATGCAATTGAAACATTCTTAGCATTAGCTTTCGGACTTGCCGCTTTTGCGATTAAGTCTTTCAACTCTTCGATGGTTGTATTTGCAGGAAGCGCACTCTTTTCAATAGTTACAGCGATTGAAATTTCTTCCATTACCCCCGGTTTAATATATTCATTAACCTGAGTTTTTGTAACTCCGTATTGAGTTTCGGTTGCCTGACGTGAATAATTTCTGTTCTGGCTGGAACTCATATCGCCCTGCGCTAAACCGTTTGGAAGATAAACACTTACTGCATTAATACCCTTGTTGCTGTCGGCAGTCTGATCACCCAAACCTTCTTGGAAAGACTGTTCAGTAACGGCGGTTTTTTGTGTAGGGTCATAAATTATACTGAATTTTTCAATAGGTGATTGAACAAGATGAGTACTGACAGTTACAACATAGTTGCCTTTGCCGTTAAGAAGTCTGTCCAACTGCGCTGCAACTTTTTTCTGCATATATCTGTCGTTTTCTTCAAGTTTCGCAAGCATTTCGTCCTGCGCACCCATCAAACTATGATAAACATTACCGTTTGTATCAGTAATTGCTATATTTTCATTAGTCAAACCTGAAACACTTCCAAGTAAAAGGTTTGAAATTGCTTTAACTTTCGTCTGATCTAACTTTTCACCGATTGGCATAGTAATTTGAACGGTTGCGGTTACGGGTTTTTGATTGGCCGCAAACATTGATTGTTCCGGTATAGAAATAAATACAGACGCGTTTTCAATCGGATTAATTTTTCTGATAAGGCGTGATAATTCACCATTAATTGCACGCGCAAGACGAATTTTTTTATCTTCTTTAGTGGAAGTAAAATCACCTTTGTCGAAAATTTCAAGTCCTACGTTCTGATCGAAAAGTCCGCTTTCAACGATTGCAATAATAGCCTTGTCGCGTTGTTCTGTAGTACATCTTTTTCTACCTGTCGTACAGTCGCCTTTTTTAAGAAAAATTCTTGATTTTGTACCGTCAACCGCTCTGCTCGCCGCGATATCTTGTTTTGCGAGCAACGCCTGAATTTCAAGAGCCTTACCCAAATTGTCCGTTGTTAAAAGGTCAACATCTTCTTTTATAGGTTCAGAACTAACTTCAACGTCAGCTTTTTTGTTTCCACCGCCTGCATTAACCGTAATAGGCACGATAATCGCCAAAAGCACCACAAGCACACATCCGCCTACCAACGCGAAAAATAAAGGTTTATTCTCTTGTAATTTCTGTAAAAATTCCATTTGTCTGGTCCCTAATTGTTTTTTCTATACCGGCAGCACGGTTTTAATGTATGGCCGTCGACTCAGTCGACCGCTAAACTTGAATTTGCATTACTCTGTCATAAGCGTTGATAACTTTACCCACTGCTTGAGTTGCGATGTTAACAGTAACTTCTGATTTCGCCATAGCAATCATTACATCGTGAACATCCACATTATTGTTCCCTGTCATAGCGTCTTTCAACAAATTATCAGGCGCATTAACTTCCTGATTAAAGTTTTCTAGCAAGCCTGAAAATACTTGCTTAAAATCAGGTGAACTTGTTGTTTCAACCCTGTTTGTTCTCATAGGCTGCATATCTGCAATCCCTGTGTTAATCTTTGAGTGTTGAATTCTTCCCGCTAAGTCATATTGAGGATAAAAGCTGTTATACATAAGTCTGGCCCTCTCTTACATACAATATTACATGATATTTATAATATATGTACCCCTCTTACTCCAAAAATCATCTTTTTAGAGGAGGAAATTTGGAAGATTTAGTACATTGCTATTACTTTACCCTCTTAATGATTATTCTGCAAAAGTCATGCTATTTGCGACGTGCAGGCCAGCCGTATATTTGATAAATATTATCAATGTCTTCTTCTAAAATTGTTTGGCCTTCTTCAATCTTGTCGGCCATTACGCTTTTAGAGTTTGATGAGGATTGCAAACCTATAACTTTACCTACTTCATGAAGCATTATACGATAAATTTCTTCGTCATTTTTAGCTTTTTTAGCCGCATCTTTTTCGATTTCTTCGTCATAAACAGCATTAATTACAATATTTCCGTGACGAAACGCGTTAGTTTGCCCTTGAAGATTAGTGCTACCAGAATTCTTAGCCCCCTCGCCTGAAACTTGATTAAACTGAACCTCAATTTCTACAAGCCTTGCATCGCGCGGGTTGCTGGTTTGGAAAAACTGAATTTTACGGCCCAATCTGCCTTCCCATTCCCTAAACGCACGCGTAATCTGAGGCGAATAATTTTCTTGCTGCGGCACATATACCATCACCATATTTTTATTCCAATGCATACCCTCTGCAAATACAGGTGTGGATAAACCTGCTAATAACAACATTCCTACTATTATTTTCCAAGCTTTCATCAAAAAACCTCCTGCCATAAGGATAATTTAACACAGGTAAAAATGCAAGAATATTAAGGACAAGAGATTATAACTCTAATTCTTTTTCAAAATTAATCAAATCGTGAACTTTTACACCCAGTCCGTCCGCTATTCTGGCAAGTGTATCCAAACTTGGAGAACGCTCCATGCGTTCAAGTCGGCCGATATAACTCGAATCAACGCCACATTTCTCGGCAAAACTTTCCTGCGAGAAACAATATTTTTTACGCAAACTCTTAATTCGTTTAGCAAAATTTTTAGATATAACGCTTGACATACAGGGAAATATATGCCATACTATGCCAATAGTCCACGGCCATTAGTCCTGACAACTGGACAATGGACAGGTTAAATGCGATACGTGAGGCTAATTTATAACCATGGATACATTAACTTAACCTGAATATTATGGTCGGGAACCAGTCACCCCCGACCTTTTTTTATCTTGACAACCTAAAAAACATAGTTTAATATAAAGATATAAAAAAGAAAGGATGGATATATGAAATTTTCAAAACCTGAAAACCCTTGTCATATGGCCCTGTTAAGTAGGGGGGGGGGGGCAAGGCGAGCAGAGCCACGGAACTTGCGATAGCAAGTGGAGAGACGAGTGCGCGACACGGAAGACCGCGTTCTTGCGTGCAAGCACGAGCGGTGGCGTTTTACGCGAGTCGCAGTACCAACGTTACGCATTTACTATGGCAGAGATATTATTATCCCTTACAATTATCGGTGTAGTCGCGGCCATCACGTTACCAAGTCTAACAGGTAACATCAACGAGCGGACTTGGAATACTCAACGTAAAGCGCTTTACGCCAGAATGTCACAGGCTATAGCACTTATGCCGGCTCTTAACGGTTATGGTACCGTAACAGAAGGAACGGATGCCAGCGGTTCCACAATCGTTACAGAAGACAATGCGGCTGAAACTTTTGTCACATCAGGCTTGGCGAAAGTTCTTAAAATTAATAATATTTGTTCAAGCGGACATACTGAAGATTGCGGAGTGCCAAATCAGTATACAGACATGAGCGGAAGCAAAAAAGACACCCCTAAAAGTTTACACGAGTTAAACTCATTTTTTAATATAAGTTTTCAAGAAGTGAACGCAGCAGGCAGTCTTGTAGGACCGGTAAAAACAAACCATCAGGCCGATACAAAGGCTGCAGCGTTTGAAACTGCTAATGGTGAAAGCATTCTTGTCTTCTATAACCCATATTGTCAGTCTGATTTACAAATAGAAGATGCGCGAGATGATTTCGCACAAACTAAAATGTGCGCAAACCTTATATATGATTTAAATGGAAGCAAAGGGCCGAATACCATGGGGAAAGATATCGGAGTAATGTCGGTTATTTATCCATCAGACTCTGTTGTTGTTGCACCTGTTCCCATTTACAGTATTAGCGATACTTTTGAACAAAAAGATGCAAGCAATGCCTGCAAAAATAAAGACAATGAAGCAAGACTGCCCAATATAGAAGAGGGTATGGCTTTAATGTACAACCAAAGCTTTATAGGCTCTATAAGCGGTTCACACTACTGGTCAAGTACTCTGACATCATCAAATAAAGCAAAAACATTCCACTTTGGGCTTGGTAGAATTTACAGCCATGATAGAAGCAAGGAATATCGTGTTCAATGTGTAAAACGATAATAAAAAAGACCCGAATGGGTCTTTTTTATTATTCTTCGTCTAGACTTAAAACAGCCATAAAAGCTTCTTGTGGAACTTCAACGCGCCCAACGGATTTCATACGTTTTTTACCGCGTTTTTGCTTTTCAAGAAGTTTTCTTTTACGCGTAATATCACCGCCATAACATTTATCAAGTACGTTTTTACGCATTGCCTTAATTGTTGTTCTTGCGATTACACGTCCGCCGATTGCTGCCTGAACCGGAACTTCAAAAAGTTGTTTCGGAATAATTTCTTTCAATTTAGCGGTCAATTTTTGTCCAATGTAGAACGCGTTATCTTCGTGACAGATAACAGAAAGCGCGTCGACGATTTCGCCTGCAAGCAAGACGTCAAGTTTTACGAGTTTTGAACGTTTATAGTCGTGGAATTCGTAATCTAAACTTGCGTAACCCTTTGTGCGCGATTTCAACTGGTCGTAGAAATCTGTAATAACTTCACTTAACGGAATATGGTATTCCAAATTTGCACGAACTTTATCAATATAAGTCATATTAATAAAAATACCGCGCTTGGTCTGACATAAATCCATTAAAGTTCCGACATAATCGTTCGGGGTAATAATTTGAACTTTAACGTAAGGTTCTTCGATATAGTCACGAACCTGTGCCGGCGGAAGGTTTGCAGGGTTGTCGATTTCAACCATTTTGCCGTCTGTTGTGTAAACTTTATAGATTACAGAAGGTGCGGTTGTGACCAGCGCAAGATTGTATTCGCGCTCCAAACGTTCCTGTGCGATTTCCATGTGAAGCATTCCCAAAAATCCGCAACGGAAGCCGAACCCGAGAGCACTTGAGGTTTCAGGCTCAAACGTAATACTGCTATCATTAAGTTTTAATTTCTCGAGTGCTTCTTTCAAATCATGGTAATCTTCGTTATCAACAGGATACATGCCGGAAAATACCATTGGCAAAGCTTCTTTGTAACCATCAAGCGGTTCTTTTGCCGGATTTTCGACACTTGTTAGAGTATCACCGACAAAACGTGTTAATTCTTTAATAGAACCGGCGAAATACCCAACATCGCCGCAAATAAGTTCCTCCGTTTGAACACGCGCCGGCGTCTGGTACCCGAGTTCAACGACTTCATATTCCTTGCCTGACGCCATAAATCGAACTTTTTCGCCCAAGCGCATTTTGCCGTCCATAATTTTGAAGCAGCAAACTGTTCCTAAATACTGATCATACGCACTGTCAAAAACAAGCGCACGAAGCGGCTTATCAGAAGTATCTTCAGGCGGCGGAACAAATTCCACGACAGCCTCAAGTACATCTTCAATTCCTATCCCTGCTTTTGCACTGACTGGAATTGCCATTGAGGCGTCAATACCTAAAACTTCTTCTATTTCAGCCTTTACGCGTTCAACATCAGCAGATGGCAGGTCAATTTTGTTAATAACAGGAATAATTTCTAAATTCTGTTCAATTGCAAGGTAAACATTTGCAAGTGTTTGCGCTTCAACACCCTGAGTAGCGTCAACAATTAACAAAGCGCCCTCACACGCCGCAAGTGAACGGGAAACTTCATACGAAAAGTCCACGTGCCCGGGGGTGTCGATAAGGTTTAAGATATAATCTTTTCCCGCTTTTGATTTGTAATTCATACGCGCAGAGTTTAATTTAATAGTAATTCCACGCTCACGCTCAATATCCATTGAGTCTAAAATCTGATTTTGCATATCACGCTGGGCAACAGTGCCGGTGTATTCAAGAAGCCTATCAGCGAGTGTTGATTTTCCGTGGTCAATATGTGCTATTATACAAAAATTTCTAACATTTTCTCTATATTTTTTCATAGCTTTAATTATATTTGAAAAATTCTATACGACAAGAGATAATGAATTGATTGTTACACACCTGCCTGTCATTCCGTATTTATTTCGGAATCTATCCAATGTTGCACTCTATCGGTGACTCTGGACAGATTCTGAAACGAGTTCGGGATGACAGGGCATATATTCATGCTACAATAAAATTATGCTTAATTTTAATTTAAAACATTATGTAAAAGATTTAGTAAATATCGCATTACCCATAATAATGGGGAACCTTGGATTTATTTTGATTGGTGTGGGCGACGTGTTAATTGCCGGCCGGCATTCGACCGATACTCTTGCTGCGATTAGCATTGCGACCGCGATTATCAACTGTATTGTGACTTTCGGTATAGGAATTCTGACCGGAATCTCGCCTATCCTGTCAAACTATAGAGGGGAAAACCAGAATGCTAAGAGATATTTCTTCTCTGCAATTCGTTTTGCGATAATTCTATCTGTTCTGATGTCGCTTGTAATAATAGGTTTTATTCCTGTTATTGACCATCTGGGATTTGAGGCACATCTTGTTCCGATGATTAAGCAATATATGTTAATTACGGCATTCTCAACATTCGGTGCATACATTCACTGTGCGGTAAAAGAATACTTGCAGGCGTTTGAAATCGTATTTATTCCGAACCTCGTCACAGTATTTTGCGTATTTTTAAATGTCGCGTTGAATATTTTACTTGTGTTCGGTTTTGGCCCTATTCCATCACTTGGCGTTGCAGGACTTGCAATTGCCAGTTTAATCGTCAGATACGTGATGGGCTTAACGCTTTACTTCTATGCACTATTCAAAATGCGACCGCGCGATTACCATCATACAGGATTTTACAAAAGCCTTTTGAAAATAGGTTTGCCTATATCCTGCGCAATTCTTGTAGAATTCGTTGCATTTAATATTATAGTTATATTTCTTGGAAAAGTTTCAGGCGTTTACGCTGCGGCACAGAATATTGTCTGCACATTGACAACCGTTTCCTTTATGGTTCCACTTGCAATCTCTAACGCAATCGCGGTTAAGGCAGGTTTCGCAAATGGAGCACAGAATACCATGGATTTCAAACGCTATTCATTCATAGGAATGGCGCTTTGTACAGGCTTCATGGCCATTAGCGCTGTTATCGTAACTCTGTTCCCTGACTTCCTTATAGGTTTATTTACAAAGGACGCAGAACTCATAAAAATAACCGTTCCTGTTGTCGTATATCTCGGAATTTTTCAGGTATTCGACGGTCTGCAAATTGCACTTGCAGGTGTGTTTAAAGGCTTGAAAAATACAAAAATCGTATTTATTGCAAATTTTACAGCATACTGGTTAATTTCAATTCCTCTTGGCTACACGCTTGCGTTCAAATACGGCCTGACCCTTCTTGGTTTCTGGATAAGCTTAATCGTCAGTGCGATAGTTCTTTGCATAATTATGCTATCATATTTGAAATTTTGCCTAAAAAAAATGTCGGCCTAAGCCGACATTTTTTATCGTCTAATACATCTAACCGGCAAGGAAGCCGTTCTACTTTTTCTAATTTTTGCACCGGAATATAGTGAAACAGAAACAGCATTTGTTGTTCCGTTTTCTATTTCAATATCACTTGATAAGTAGTGAGAGCCATTTGAAGAGCCTGCACCCTCAAGAAGATAGCGGTTGATAAACAATGCAGCCAGTTCATTTCTGTTCGGCAAACGATATTCTCCACCATCGATGGCTGTACAAACCTGTGAACCGCTTTTGCCTCCACTTGATGCAATCTGAGGAGCATTCCCTGAATCCCTAGAATAAGGCATCGGAGCAACAACTACGCTATCTGATGGATAAAATACAGAAATAAACCCGATATCTTTACCCATGGTATTCGGTCCTTTTGAGCCATTCAAGTCATAAATGAAATTTACACAAATTCTTGCTTGAGCCGGATCCCAGTTAGTGGATATGTTGAATAATTCACCCTTACATGACGGATTGTAGTAAACTGCTATGCTTTCACCGTTAGCCGTTTCAAAGGCTGCCGCATTAGTATTTTTTTGAGTGTATGATTGCCCGTTAGGGTTAGCAGATGTTGCTGTATTTACACTCGTAATACTCGCATTCAAATCCGATAACGTTTTTGGGAACGGTGAAATTATACTGCCAGTAAAAGGTGTAATTTTATTTGGAAGTCCGCAGTCTTCTAAATGGTCACTGTCACAAACATTGTTTACTTTAAGAACTTTTGAAAGTCCATCTGCAATAAATGTTTGCGCAACATTATTCGTATCTCCATCTACAAGAACCCCATAACTGTTTAACGCAGGCATTAATGAAATTGCCTGAGAAAAACGGGCGTAAAGTGCTTTTCGTTGAGTATTCCATGTTCGTTCGTTAATGTTACCTGTTAACGACGGAAGTGTAATCGCCGCTACCACGCCGATGATTGTTAGGGAAAGTAGTATTTCGGCCATGGTAAACGCTAATTTTTGTCTTTTCATTTTTACCATCCTTTCAATATTTATTTTACCACGTAGTGCATACTATTGCAATATGTTTTTAGACTCTTTACGTCTATGGATGTAAATATTGAATGGTATCGCTCAATTAATAAGCCAAAGAGGGTCGGGCCCCCCGGGGGGTGGGGGGGGCGGTGGGGTGGTGCGTTGGGTGGGTGGGGGGGGGTGGTTGGTGGGGGGTGTGGGGGGGGGGGT
>CANAJP010000047.1 GCA_947361615.1 uncultured Candidatus Melainabacteria bacterium
CCCCCCCCCCCCCCCCCCCCCCCCCCCCCCCCCCCCCCCCCCCCCCCCCCCCTCCTTTAACCGGCATTCTGACGCTATTAACATTGTAAGGATGAAGCAGTTGGATATTAAGAATTTCCGACTTGTTGATTCCAGTTCTGTAAGGGGACAGTGTTTAAATCAAAAGCCAAAATATGTATTTGATGAACTTAGAGAGTCCGGTATTGAAACGATTATAGATTTTAGAACGGAGGGAAGTACCGAATCAAAATATGCCAGAAAATGTCGGGCTAGCGGACTTGAGTATTTCAATTTTAAAATAAAAGAGAGTATGCCAATATTTAATTCTATGGGTTCTTCAGGACAGTCTTTTGAAGAGTTCAGAACGAGTCGTGAGGTTTTTGTAAAAGATTTAGATAAGTTTTTTAAGTTAATGGAAAGGGGAAGAGTCTATATGGCTTGCTTATTGGGGCTGCACAGAACAGATTTGGCTGTTTCGTTGAACTATCTTCTTAACCCTAAAGAGCCGCAAACACCACCATCACTTTCACATATATTCTATAAAAATGAAGAAAATTTAACAAATAAACGTATCGGTGCCGTAAAAAATCTTGTGAAAAATCTTACCGCTGAGCATAAAGAATTCCTTGAGATTCCTAAGGAATTGGGTTCTATTTTCAGCGAAAGAATTGCTAAATTAAGAATGATGAATTTAGTTAAGGTATAAAAAAAAGACCTGCTTTTTGCAGGTCTGGAATTAAGAATAGCTGGAAGTATGAAAAAGATTTAATTATATTAAACCTAAATCATATTGTTTTGCCTATTAGCCATTCAGACTAAATGTGTTTAGCTATCTGGCGTAAAATGCTTTTTCTAATTCCAAACCTGTTTTGGTTTTTGCAAGACCGGCTTGTGAACTTTCTTTCAGAGATGGCGACATAAGCTGTCCTGTTTGTTCAAGGGTATCAATAACTTCATCAAGCGGAATAAGTGATTTTATTCCGGCAGAAGCCAGTTCGTATGCTGTTACTGCGTGTATGCCTAAGAAGGGGTTACGTTTAATGCAGGGAACTTCAACAAGACCGCATACAGGATCACAGGTGAGTCCTAAGAGGTTTTTCATTGCGAGTGCAACGGCTGAAAGAATGTTATCGATACTTTCGCCTCTAAGTTGCGCGAGCGCTCCTGCAGCCATCGCAGACGCTACGCCGCATTCGGCCTGACAGCCTGCAACCGCACCGGCCAATTGAACTTTATTTGATATAATTCGTCCTATTTCGCCTGCTGTGATAAGCGCGTTAATTTGTTCCTCTTCATTTGCATTAATTTCTTCTGATACCGCAACCAGAACTGATGGAACGATTCCACAAGAACCAGCTGTCGGGCAGGCAACGATTTTACCCATACGGGCGTTTTCTTCTGAGGTTGCAAGTGCATAAGTTGTGATTTTTTCAAAAATGACACCAAGAAGTGACGATTTGTTTGCAAATTTGTCCTGTAATTTTATACAGTCACCGCCGCTCATACCGCTGTAAGATTTTTCAGATGAGTGCAGCCCCGTTTTTATGGCGTCTTTCATTGCTGTAATATTATTTTTAACTATTGCACGCAAATCTTCTACACTGATGTCGCTTTTTTGTGCTTCGTTTTCCTGTGCAATTTCATATATTTTTTTGTTTTCAGCTTTGCAGGCTGCTTTTAATTCGTCGAATGTGTTTATTTTCAATTTTCAAGTTTCCTTACGTATCTAACCATATCTAAGTGATTAATCTCTTCTATTTTTTGTATTGCGTTTTTATTAAGGTCGCCGTCAATGCAGATGCACATTGAGGCTGTTTCGCCTTTACCGCTTCTGTCACAATGCAGTGACGCTATGTTCACATCTTCCGCCTGAATGATGGTACTGACTTTGGAAATCATTCCTTTAATATCTTTATATACAAGTAGAAGAGTATTGTATTTGCCTGTAAATTTTACAGAAAAGTCGTTGATTTTTCTGATTGCGATTTCGCCGGCCCCGATTGAATCTCCTGAGATTCGCATTTTATTTTTGCCTTCAAAGATGAAGTCAACTGCATTAGGGTGGCGGTTGAAATCGTTATAGTATTCAAAATGGTAGTCAATATTTTTAGCTATATCAGAATTAAAAATGTCTTTAATTCTCACGTCATCTACTGCAAGCCCGAGAACTCCGGCGAGTAGTCCTTTGTCAGTTCCGTGACCTTTGCCGGTTTGGGCGTATGAGTTATAAAGCTTGAATGTGATTTTTTCTATTGGTTCGTCATAAACATTTTTAGCCAAAAGCCCTAGGCGTACAGCGCCAGCGGTGTGCGAGCTGGACGGGCCGACCATGATTGGTGAAATTATATCTAAAAGTGATGATTGTCGCATGCTTTCCCTCTTTTTATATGATATTATAGCATACTAATAATTTTTTATTGCACTCCAGGCGCGGATTGTATCTCGCTCGTATTTTATAAGAAAATAGTCGCCGTCTTCTATGTATTCAATGCTTGCTTCCATAAGGATTTTTTCTTCGTCTTCTGTCATGCCGGCTTCACGACGTTTTTTATTAACTTTTTTACGTTCTTTTTCCTGTTTTTTCTTGATTTTTTTATAAGCTTTGTCTTTTTCACGCTCGATTTGCGACATGTCTTCTTCGACTTTGAATACAGGGAAAATCGCCAGCGGCTTTTTTGACTGCATGAGTATGAAATAATCTCTCATATCAGAAATAGCGAGTTCGTAATGCCCTGGGATTAAAACGTGCCCTTCTTCATCTTTGAGGGGGTCAGTTAGAATAAGCGTAGGGTAATCAGATTCTTTAAGTGAATATTTGTATATAGAATTTGCGCCGTCCGATGTTGAAAAAGCGTCAGAGGGCATTATTGCATACTGTCTTAAATCTTCGAATTTAAACGCGTTATCAACAAATGCACCCTCAAAAATCATTAGAGCCTCGCGAGAAGTTCAGTGACACAACGTTTAATTTCGTGGAAATTTTTGCCAAGGGCATGCTCGGTTCCGACAAAAATCAGCGACATATACTGCTGAGAGCCAAGAAGATTGTTTTCTTTTTGTAGAATTCTGTAGCTTTCGCGCATTAATCTGCGTAGGCGATTGCGTTTTACTGCGCGTTTGTGAGTTTTTTTGCTCACGACAAAACCAACCTTAGTAGGCTGGTTTTCGTCTTTCTTTTTAAGACCTGCAAACAAAGATACTCCGCCCTTATGGGAGGAGTTCTTTAATTTGTAAATTGCATTAAATGCTTTTTTATTTTTTAAACGGTATTGCTTTTTGAGCATTTGCGCCTCTTAGTAAAATCTTGTAATTAATCCAAGTAAGAGGGACGGTTGCCCTCGGCGACCTATGCACGTTCTTTAGCAGTGATAGCTAATTTGTGACGGCCTCTAGCACGACGTCTGTTTAATACTTCACGTCCGCCCGGAGTAGCCATTCTTGCTCTAAAGCCGCTTACCATTTGTCTTTTTCTTTTAGTTCCTTCTAGTGTACGTTTCATTTTTTATTTCCTTTGCTAGTTTATTCAGATTTATTTTTATGTTATACCAAAGAAAATTATTAGTCAACTAAGTGGAAACGAGAGGTTAAATTTTATGAACAAAAACGTTTTAAAACTGGGATTTATCGGCTGCGGAAAGATGGCCGGTTCAATTATAAAAGGTGTTTTAGGCTCTTGTAGTGCTAAAAACTTTGAGATTATGGGTTCCGAGGTTAATAATGAAATAGCGTCGCTGGCTTCTGAAAGGCTTGGGATTGAAGTCATTTCTGATAATATGGAATTGGCGAAGAATGTTGATGTCCTCGTTATTGCGACAAAACCGATGTATGTTTTGAATATTTTGGAAGAAATCAAACCTGTTTTTGATTCTAACAAGCTTTTGATTTCTATTGCGGCGGGAGTTTCTACTAAAAAGATTAACGGGGTTCTGCAGGAACAGCGTGTTGTACGTGTAATGCCGAATACCCCAGCACTTTTGGGCGCAGGAATGGCAGGTGTTGCAAAAGGTGCGAAAGCGACGGATGAGGATGCTGAATTTGTTCTTGATTTGATGTCAAATGTCGGCAAGGCTATTCTTGTTGATGAAAAACAAATGGATATAATCACGGCAATTTCAGGTTCAGGCCCTGCATTTTTCTATCAGGTGATAGAAGATATGGCGCGTGCCGGTGAAAAATTGGGCTTAGAATACGAAAAATCATTGCTTTTAGCCACTCAGACGGCACTTGGTTCAGCTATGATGGTTGAAAAACGCGGCGAATTAACTGTTCAAAACTTAATCGATAATGTTGCAACAAAAGGCGGCTGCACTTTCATCGGTATTCAAACGATGAAAGCAGAACAGTCAGATAAAATGTTTGATAAAGTTATAGCCGATACGACTAAGAAAGCGTCTGAACTCGGCTAAACCGCTGCGGGCGCAAAAGACATTAAGTAATCAACCAGTGTTTTTTCAAGGTGTATGCCGAAATGCTGGTTGATTTCTTTTATAAAGTAACACGGGCTTGTTACGTTAATTTCTATGATTTTGCCGTCTATAACGTCCAGTCCAACCATTGAAAGCCCTATTTCGTTAAGTGCTTGTGCAACGGGTGTGAACGCTTCTTTTTCTTCTTTTGTAACTTCTGCGCGGATAATATTTTTGTCGCAGTGGTCATTGAATTTGAAATCGTTTTCCCCTGGGAGTTTTTGAATTGCTACATCAAGTACCTCGCCACCTAAGAAAAGTACACGTTTGTCGCCAAATTTAGCTTTTTCTATATATTTTTGAACCATAATCATGCGGGTTCCGTTTGCTGTCATTGTGTTGATAATGGCAGTAGTGTTGAAATCGCCTTTGTTTAAGAGCATTACGCCCTGACCAAAACATGAGTTTAGCGGTTTTAAAACCAGATGCTCATGTTTTTCTAAGAATGCAAGAATATCCTGTTTTGCATTTGTCACGATGTTTTCAGGCATAAGGTGCTTGAATTTTACCGTGTGAAGCTTTTCGTTAAAGTTTCTGATTGCACGTGGCGAATTTATCACATGAGTTTTAGTTTCATCGACAAAATCGAATATGTAAGTTGCGTTGATATAGTCTAAATCTACCGGCGGATCCGGTCTGAACATAACAAGGTCGTAACTTTCAATTTCGTGTTGCGTCATTGCTTTTTCGTAAAAAATATTTCCATCTTTGAGGTAGCTTTTTCTACTGTTAGAATAAGCTTTGCCGTTATTAAGCCCTAAGTTGTCAATCGTTGCGATGTCAACATTGGCGCCTTTTTCAAGAAGCCCTTTTATAAACCAGAAATTTGTAACTAAATTGTTGAATTCAAAATATTTCAACTCGATTCTGTCGATGATAAATAAAACTCTCATTGTATCCCCTTTTTATGTATAAAAGAATAAAAATCCGATTTATACAATAGCCTTATGGTTTATTTGGGTCAAGAGCGAAGAGCATAGCGTTGTTGTTTTGCAGCAACATTGCGAAGCGTTCCAAATCAGCCTGGATTTCAGGGAATGTGTTGAAGTGCATCGGGATAACTCTTTGTGCCCCAATCCATTGAGCCGCGATTGCCGCGTGTTCTGCATCCATTGTGAACTTTCCGCCGATAGGAAGCATTGCCACCTGTGGACGATAAAGTTCTTTAACAGTTTTCATGCCTTCATGCAAGCAAGTATCGCCGGCGTGGTAAATTCTTACTGAATCAATATCAAAAAGAATTGCTGCTGCATGGCCTGCATAACGTCCGTCAGGAAGTGAACTTGAGTGGAATGCAGGCAAGAAAATTGCGCTTCCCCAGTCATAAGTGACTCTTCCGCCAAGGTTAACCGCATTAATTTTGCAGCCTTGTTCTTGACAGTAGCCGGCAAGTTCTGCAACGGCTGTAATTGTTGCACCTTTTTCTTTCGCAATTTCGATGGCTTGGCCGAGGTGATCATAATGTGCGTGTGTCAATAAAATATCAGTGATATTACGTTCACGCCAGTTATAATTATCGTTTGTAAAGTACGGGTCAACAAGAACCTGTTTGTCATTGTGTGAAAATTCAAATGCGCTGTGGCCTAAGTATCTAATATCCATATTTCTCTCCCTTATTTATATAACATTTGCAATAATATCATTATTGGTGGTAAAATTCAATTATGCAAAGATATATGAACATCTGTTTAGAATTAGCAATGAAAGGGCGTGGAAAAACGTCGCCTAATCCTCTTGTCGGGTGTGTTGTGCTTGATAAAAACGGTGATGTTATTTCAACAGGTTATCACGCAAAATGCGGCGAAAATCATGCTGAACGCGACGCACTTTTGAAGCTTAACGTCGGCGATGCTGAAGGCGGAACTCTTTATGTTAATCTGGAACCGTGTTCACATTATGGCAAAACCCCGCCGTGTACAGATTTAATAATTGAGCATGGCTTAAAAACTGTTGTTATCGGAATGCGTGATTCTAACCCGAAAGTTGATGGTGTTAAAAAACTTCGCGAGGCCGGAATTGAAGTAATTGAGGGTGTCATGGAAGAGGAATGCCGTAAACTTAATGAAGTTTTTATCGTTAATCAGAAAGAACATAGAACATTTGTAGCAATCAAGACCGCGACAACACTTGATGGTAAAATCGCGACTTCAAACGGGTCTTCAAAATGGATAACGTCTGAAAACGCCAGAAATGAGGTTAAAATTATACGTGAAAAATACGATGCGATTTTAACTTCTTCTGTCACAGTGAACTCTGATAATCCTACGATGTTTCATTCTAAAAAAGTTATTTTAGACCGCAACTTGACCACTGATTTGTCTTCCAAAATTTATCAACAAGGTGAGATATATGTTTTTTATGATGAAAAACTGACACCCAAAAGTGACAAATCTGGTGTAACTTTTATAAAGTCACCTGTTAAAGACGGCGGGCTTGATATAGAATTTGTGCTGAAAGAGCTTTATAATCTGGGCATAATGAGCGTTCTAGTGGAAAGCGGCGGTCGCTTAAACGGGGCTTTTCTCTCCTTTGCTGACAAAATCTATAATTTTATCGCGCCTAAAATAGTTGGCGATAACAGTGCAAAGTCTTCGTTTGATTATAGAGAAGTCTTTGATATCAATGAATCAGAAGTTTTTGAGGTCTCTGAAGTCGTGAAATTCTTACCTGATATTCTATTAATCCTTCATAAAAAATAATTAGACTTTTTTCTGATTTTTTTGTGTGTTGGCGAAATTATAATCAGAATATGTTTACCTTTTCAGTATCTGATTCTTTCTATCGTTTCAATTGTACACCTGATGTGTCATCTATAGGTGACACATCTTTTATTACAAAAGTCTTAATTTTGCCATACGGAAACAATGAATTTTGCTCTAAAATCAGCGAAAATGCTTATAAGATGCTTGATAAAAATTTGAAAAAAGTTGTTGTCTACGTTCCGACAAATGATGATATTTCATGTCACCTTGAATTTTTGAAAGATAGAGAGGTTACTGTGTGTCATGAATTTGACGGAAATTTTACTGATGATACAGGATATGTGTTTTTAAGCACTTTAAGCCGCGGATTTAATTATAAAGACGCTTGCATGCTTGATTCTTTCACAGCTATGAATATAGAGGACAATAGGATTAAAGATGTTTCGCTTGAGGAATTTTCGGCATATCCAATTTTACACCTGTTGTTGAATTATGCTTCTAAGCAAGGTTATTCGTTTATTCGGCTTGGTGTTGCAAATTCTGCGGAATTTTCTACAAACGCTGCATCTACTGTTGGTTACGGCGCCTGGGCACTGTATAACGGTTCTAAATGCGAGTATATTAAGCAGTATTATTCTGATGAAATAAGTAGGTTTGTAAGGTTTAATTTGCGTAACAGCCTGCACATTGCCTGTTCTGAATGTTTTAATTTTCCTGATGTTTTCAATCAGGAATTTAAAGTTTTCATCACTTTTGAGAAAGACGGCTATGTTTGCGGCGTTAGCGGTTCTTATAAAACGCCCGAACCACTCTTTAAGGCTCTTGTTAAGCGAACATTTGGAGCGGCATTTTCGGATAACAGGTTTGCACCGGTTAAACCAGAAGATTTTGACAGGTTGAAAATTTCAGTGACCTTGCTTTGTGACGACATTATGGACTCTGTGTTGATTGAAGTCTGATTTTATGATAATTTTATGTCGGGAGATGTGCTTTGTTAATATATTCCGACAAATTGTTTGAAAATCCGCTTGAAATTATTTCTGCGTTTGATAAAATTTCATTTTTTAAAGCTTTTGAACGTATAGAAGAATTGCGTGCTGAATATTACATTGTCGGGTATATTAAATATGAAGCTTATAAATTTTTTCAAAAATCTGATATGGTTAGCGGATCGCCTCTATTATATTTCGAGGTTTATAAAGAATTTCGAACCTTTAATCAAACCGGGACACAGGATTGTAAAACTGTTTTATATCCTAAAGTTACTCAGGAGCAATATTTTCAAAAAATAGATTATATAAAAGAGCAAATTTCACTCGGAAATACTTATGAGGTGAATTATACAGTACCGAATGTTGTGTGGACTTCCTGTGAGGGGCTGGAGTTGTTTAACTCACTCCTTGCTTCGCAAAAAACACCTTATAACGCTTATATTAAAAACGAGTTTGAGGAAGTTTTGTCATTTTCGCCAGAATTATTTTTCAGACTTGAAAACGGCCGCATTTTGACAAAACCCATGAAAGGTACAATAAAGCGCGGAATAACAGCGCAGGAAGACGAATTTAATAAAAAGTTTTTACAAAACGACGAGAAAAATCGTGCAGAAAACGTTATGATTGTTGATTTATTGCGCAATGATTTAGGAAGAATCGCGAAAACTGGTTCTGTGAGAGTTGATAAGCTTTTTGAGATAGAAACACATAAAACTCTTCATCAGATGACTTCTGAGGTTTCGGCGGAAGTGCGTGATGGTACGACGCTTTGTGATATTTTTGAGGCTATATTCCCTTGCGGTTCAATCACGGGCGCTCCTAAAGTTTCTACAATGCGGATAATTGAAGAAATAGAGCCTGAAAAACGTGGTATTTATTGCGGTGCAATCGGGTTAATTCACGGTGATTTCGCGGAATTTAGTGTGCCAATTAGAATTTTACAAAAAAGTACCGGACAACCTTATTATACCTGTCATACGGGCGGGGCTATAGTTTGGGATTCTGACGCGCAGGAAGAATGGGACGAAGCTATTTTAAAAACATCATTTTTGAAGCGGCCGCTTGCGAAAGTCGAAACAATGGCAGTTGTAAACGGGAAAATTCAGTTTGAAAAAGAGCATTTAGAACGTTTTGGCACTCTTGCTGAGCCTAAATTTGAGAATGAAATATTGCGTCTTTTGTCACTAAATGGTGAAATAACCGTACAGCATTTGCCGCTAAATCCGATTGAAAATCATAATGTTCGTATTGCTGAAACGACTATTGACAGCCAAAATCCTTATCTAAAAATAAAAACAGATTTCCGTCCTTGGTATAAGCTTAAAAAAGATGTCTTTGATGAACTTTATTTTAATGAGCGTGGAGAATTGACAGAAGGCGCCAGAAGTAACGTTATTATAGAAAAAGACGGCAAACTTTATACGCCTCCCGTTGAGTGTGGATTACTTAATGGAATATATAGAATGTCACTTATTTGTGACGGTTTGTGCGTTGAAAAAGTTTTATATAAAAAAGATTTATTGGACGCTGACGCCATTTATTGCTGCAATTCCGTGAGAGGTATGGTGAGAGTATGCTTATTATAGATAATTATGATTCTTTTACCTACAATCTTGTACAATATTTTAAAATTTTAGGCGAAAACCCTATTGTTGTTAAAAATGATGAGCCTTTGCCCGAGGTTGATTTCAAACGGATAGTTATTTCTCCAGGATTTGGAAATCCCGATAATTCTGGGGTTTCTATGGAGGTTCTTAAAAAATATTACAATGAAAAACCGATTTTAGGCGTTTGCTTGGGCCATCAGTGCATTGCAAAATTTTTTGGCGCTAATATCATCAAAGCAAAAGAACCCATGCACGGCAAAGTTTCACAGGTGTTTCATAGCGGAGAAGGGATATTTAAGGGCTTGCAGCAAGGATTTAATGCTACGCGCTATCACTCTCTTGTCGTTGATGAAGCCTCACTTCCTGAATCGCTTGAAGTCATTGCGCGCTCAAATGATGTGATTATGGCTTTGAAACACCGAAATTTGCCGATTTATGGAGTGCAGTTTCATCCAGAAGCAATTTTAACTGAGTGTGGGTTAGAGTTGCTCGACAACTTCCTCCGTGTTACAATTAACTAGAATAAGGAGATTTAAGCATGATTAATTTTGATGAGGGAATAGAATTTGATCCGGGATTTACTATACATTTATCGTTAATTTCACGTGATATTGAAAGTTTTTATTATAATTTAAGCGCGTATCCGAAATTCCCGCAGAAAAAACAACAATTTAAAGCGTATTCATCAAAACTATTGCGTCTTGTAGAGCGGAATATCGGGTTTTATGCGGCTTGCGTCTTGTGGGCTGATATTGCGAAAAACTATCCGGATAAACTTATTTTGAATAATATTTGCTTTGGCGGTGAGTATGATGAGGCTGAAAATGTTCAGGAAGTTGAGTTTGTCAGAAATTATATTGAACAATTCAAAAAGGATTTAAAATACTATGTTGGTCAGGATTTTGAAATCCCTGAACTATACCGTGTTATTTTAGACGATTACGAAGCATTCTTGAAAATTAATGAGGGCTTTATCGCAATTAGCAAAGCAGGTGATTTAAAGCTTCCGGATGGTGTTAAGTCTGTTGAAAACGAAGCTGAATTGTTGGGCAAAATCGAAACTGTTATTGAATCTGGCAACTTTAAACCTATGATAGAATATTACTCTAAGGTGAAATAATGACTGGATTGCGTGAAAAAGTTTACCAGATGTTTATTTTAGGCACGGACGGGGGCGGCTATGTAGACGCACTTAAATCAGGCCTTGGCGGGATGATTTTCTTTACGCACGATATTCAAAGCCCTAAACAATTTAAAACTGTCACTGATGAGTGTCGGAAATTAGCGCTTATACCTCCGTTTTTATCTATTGATCAAGAAGGGGGACGGGTTGAGCGCACCGAAAATATTCACGGCGGTAAAAAATATTTGAGCGCCCGTTATGCTTTTGAAAAAGGAGTTTTAAAAGAGCAGACGACAGAAATTGCGCAGGAACTTGTATCTTACGGTATAAATTTGAATTTTGCACCGTGCATAGACGTTAATACCAATCCTGATAACCCTATTATTGGCGAACGTGCATTTTCGGCTAGCACCGAAGACGTGATTGTGGCTGAAATGATGGTTTCGCGCACTTATGAACAGAATGGAATAATCCCTTGCGTAAAACATTTTCCGGGGCATGGTGATGCGAGTGTTGACAGCCACTTAGGTTTGCCTAAAATCGATATTCCACTTGAAGAGATGGTGCGCTTGCATATAGCGCCGTTTAAATCTGCTATTGAGAACGGAATTGATATGGTTATGGTTGCCCATCTTCATTGTACCTGTTTTGATGAAAAGGTTATTCCAACATCCCTAAGCAAAAATGCATTAAACTATCTGCGCCAAAATCTTGGCTTTAGAGGCATTGCGATTTCAGACGATATGATTATGAAAGGTGTTTCTGCGCAATTCAGCCCGCTGGAAGCCTGTGTAAAAGGCATTAAAGCAGGATTAAATATGTTTATTTATCGCAACTCAACTCCTGAAATTATTGAAACTATCGAAGAAATTGTTAAACTCGCCGAAAGGGATGAAGAACTAAGGCAAAAAATAGAGGCCGCTTTTAAAATTATTATTACAAAAAAGGCGGGGCTTTAACCCCGCCTTTAAATTATGCTTTTGCAAATGATTCAAGGTTTCTGTTTTTGATTTCTTCAACAATTTTGTCTACGAAATCGTCAACTTTGAATGTGCCGACCTGACCGATTCCGCGTGCGCGAACCGCAACTGAATTTGTTTCGATTTCTTTGTCGCCTATTACGCAAACGTATGGAACTTTTTTATCCTGTAGGCTTTCGCGGATTTTGTAGTTCATACTTTCTGAACGGTCGTCGAGTTTTGCACGGATTCCTGCTGCGCGCATTTTTTTGTAGACTTCTGCCGCAAAATCAGTGTGTTTGTCGTTGCTGATTGGAACAATTGCAACTTGTGTTGGTGCAAGCCATGTCGGGAATGCGCCGGCGAAGTGTTCAATTAAGATGCCGTGGAAACGTTCCATTGAACCGAAGATTACACGGTGAAGCATTAACGGTGTTTTCAATTGACCGTCTTTGTCTTGATATTTTATATCAAATCTTGCAGGTAGGTTGAAGTCTAATTGAATTGTTGCACATTGCCATGTTCTGCCGATAGCGTCTTTAACTTTGAAGTCAATTTTAGGCCCGTAGAATGCGCCGTCGCCTTCGTTGATTTCGTATTTCATTCCGCGACGTTCCATTGCTTCTTTCAATCCAGCTTCTGCTTTGTTCCAGTTCTCGATTTCCCCGACAAAGCTTTCAGGGCGTGTTGATAGTTCAACTTCGAATTCCATGTTGAACATCGCCATTGTGTCTGCAACAAAGTCGATGATGTCGTTGATTTCGTCAACAAGTTGTTCTGGAGTACAGAAAATGTGTGCATCGTCTTGAGTAAAGCCTTGTACACGGGTTAAGCCTGATAAAGCACCTGACTTTTCTTTTCTGTAAACTGTTCCAAGTTCTGCCATACGAAGTGGCAATGAACGGTAAGAATGTCTTGTTGATTGGTAAATCAAGATGTGGAACGGACAGTTCATCGGTTTGATTACATATTGATCGTCGCCTTCT
>CANAJP010000048.1 GCA_947361615.1 uncultured Candidatus Melainabacteria bacterium
TAAAAATTATTATTATCACTGATAACTATTATCATTATCAACTAAAGAAAATAAAATGTCAACCCATGTTTTTACAAAAGTTTATTATTTTTTTTAGAAGCAGGAAATTCCAAATCATATTTCAAAGATAAAGCATCATAGTGCACTCTATTTGCATATTTAACAACAATTCCTGCAAGGGTAGGAATATCCGAATTTTTCACGAAATATCCAGAACAACCATCAACCATTTCAGCGAAAACCCTTATCAAACAGGCTGTTTCTGCGGTGTACCTGCACATACGGTGTGCTCTCATCTCCAGCGCATCTAAATCATACTGTTTCATTTTCACTCCTTTGTTAAGTTTGATTAACATATTTATTGCATTAACGCCAATCAATTGGCCTTAATGCACATGAGCTTACAATAGATTGGCATATTTGTCAAGCAGTTTGCAAATATGTATAATAATTGTATGAAACTAAATGCAAAAGAAGTTATCAAAGTTCTATTATCTAAAAAATGCATAACACAAAAAGACCTCACCAAAATATTGAGCGAAGCAACTGGAGATAAACATACTCCCGATGGACTTTCACGCAAACTAAGCCGCGGCACAATTTCGTACAACGAAGTTGCGCTTATCGCCGACCTTTTAGGGTTTGACATAGAATTCATCGACCGAGAACAACACTAACCCTCCTCCACACTGTCGGCCCTATCATGGCTCCTCTCCCCCCCTGTCATCCTGAACTTGTTTCAGGATCTGTCCAACGCTACTTTTTAAGTTTAACCAAAAGAATAATTTTGATTTCAACGTAAATTAATTTGTTGAATTTTTCTACTTAACCTTTCCTCGGCACACTAGATAGATCCCGAAACAAGTTCGGGATGACAATTTGGGATTTTAACGACAACCTAAATTTAAGAAACCGCCTTGACCGGCGGCAAGTTCAGGATGACAGTTATTCATAAACTTTATTGCCGACCTGAAGCCTTGTTACGTACATGATTTCACGCAGGCCGCTGTTACGGGCCGTCGGGTTTACAAAATTACGCGAAAGAGTTGTTTTCATCCAATAATGGTCGTTAATACTTACATCAACAAAATAGCCATCAAGTTTAACATTCTTGTTTTTACGAGAATAGATCAAACCCGACATAATAGAAGCATTCGCAGGGATAATATGTAAATGTGACATGTGTGTACCAACATATTCCCACGGCAGTGGTAACGCTTTGGTTTTTAATTTTAAAGTAGGGTAAAGAACTCTGGCCGCTGTTGCATCCTTTGCGCTATAAAACGTATAATTTTCCAGAATTTCAGGTTTAGCCAAATCACCCCAGACCAAACCTAAATCAAATAAAGCGGTTGATTGAAATGTACGTTTGCCGCCCGGAAGATAATTGCCCCAGAAAAGATAATTCTTGGCAACCACCTTACCTGCCATAGAAACTTCTGCTTTTTTTCTAAGTTTTACAGTGTCCTTGTCTTCAAGCGTGACATAATCAATTATTTCTTGCTCTTCATTTTCCAAATTAGTTTGAAGCGGTTCCTCAACCACATCAATAACTTCCGCAACTTTATGCGAACGATGCGGGAGGCCAAACCTGAACCAAAAACCTACTATATCATGGAACAAAAAAATTAAAATTGCAGAAACAATTGCAATTTTGATATTTCGTTTGCGCATTTCTTCGCCATAAGCGGCGTCAACTTCGCGTTCCAATTCGGCGTATGTCTTCTCTCTAAAATCTCTGTATTCCGGTTCAGGTGCTTTTTTTCCAAACATTTCTAATCCTTTTTTAAAAAGGTAATATACTCAACTGTATATTACCTTTTAAATAGCTGTCTATTTCGTCACGAGTTACTGAGGTGTAACTTGAGAAAAACAATCTTTGCAATAAACTTCTTTGCCCGGGGTTGGTTTAAACGGGACTTGAGTTTGAGCGCCGCATTTTGTACAAACTGCGTCATACATTTTTCTTTTTCTGCCGCGATTGTTCTGACGTCTTTGTTTTCTGCATTCCGGACATCTTTTTGGTTTGTTTACTAGCCCTTTTTCAGCGTAGAACTCTTGTTCGCCAGCTGTAAAAGTAAATTCACTTCCGCAATCTTCGCAGATAAGTTTTTCATCTTGGTACATTGTTTTTCTCCTGATTAAATTTTGTAATTGAGATTTTCCTAATCTCAAGGCCGATTATAGCATATTTTTTGCAGTTGTGCAAGCTAAATGAACTTTTTATTTTCTAAATCGTTAAAATCCTGTAGGCAAATGATTAAATTTGCCCTTAAAAATTGTATTATTATAGCTGGAGCAATGATGAAAACAGCGAAGAAGTTTATAAGCTTAATAATTATAATAAGTCTTCTATGCCCGTCAGCACTGGCGCTGGAAGCCGTAAAAATCGAAAAAGGCGCAATGTTAAACCTCAGCGATTGTATAAATATATCGCTAAGCAACAGCCCGCTGGTTAAACGTACAATTTACAACCTGCGCACTGCTAAAAACAACATCTCGATTGCGAAATCTGCCTACACACCAACCGTAAGCGCGGGCGTGGGTTACAACCAGAGTTTTAACTCTATGAGCGGAAGCGGTTACGTTATGCAAAACAACAGAAACACCCGCACATTCCCGAGTGTTAGCGCCTCTATTAATCAAATGCTTTTTAATTTTGGTAAAACGCTGGCGTCTGTAAAAATGCAAAAATACAACAAAATCGCAGCCGAATACGAATTTGATTACTCAGTTTTAACAACGACTTTTGACGTTAAACTAAAATATTACGCGGTTCTGGCTGCAAAATCCGTTGTGGATATTGAACGTTCAAACGTACAGATTACAGAACGTAATTACATAAGAACTCAGGCTTATTTTGACGAGGGAATCCGTTCGCGTATAGACCTTGTTAACGCCGAGGTTAACCTTAGTGACGCCAAAGTTGCACTTGTTCAGGCGGAAAACAATTACAAAAACGCGCTTGTTGCGCTCAACAATTCAATGTACGTTGCTTATGCGCCGGAATACGAAATCACAAACACCGAAACTTTTAATCTGCCTGATCCATACGTACCGGTAAGCCTTACTAAAATCGCTAACGATAAGGATTTGAGCGAAGTTCCTGCTGCGGTTCAGGACGCAGTTTTAACTTCAAGCGTTGAAAAAAGCAGGGTTCTTGAGGATTATAAATTCCAGAAATATCCGTTC
The DNA here is from genome assembly GCA_947361615.1 of uncultured Candidatus Melainabacteria bacterium. Taxonomy (GTDB): domain Bacteria; phylum Cyanobacteriota; class Vampirovibrionia; order Gastranaerophilales; family Gastranaerophilaceae; genus Gastranaerophilus. The sequence continues at coordinate 3,193 of CANAJP010000048.1, forward strand.
ACGTTTGAAGAATCTGTTGACCTTGCTATGAAAAACAGACCAGACTTGAAAGCCCTGAATTCCACAGTAAAAGCTATGGAACAGTCGCTTCTTTACGTTAAACGCCAGTATTTTCCGACACTTTCTGCTAACGTCGGCTATGGTCTTGCCAATACTCAGCGTTACACAAACAACAGTATGAGCATTTCAATTGATTTAAGCACTTCTTTTAACATTTTCCAACTGCAAAAAGAAATCGACAACGCTAAAATTCAGGTAGAATATGCAAAGAATGAGGTTAAACTCCTGAGCGAAAACCTTTATTTTGATGTTCAGGGCGCATATATTGATATGATTCAACTCGAAAAACAAATCCCGCTTCTTGAAACAAAAGTTCGCCAGACATTAGAAAACCTCGAACTTGCAGACGGCAGATACGAAGTAGGTTTAGGCGACTACATTCAACTCCAGGACGCACGCGTAAATTACAACAACGCACAAAACACTTATGTTCAAACCATCTATAAATATAACGTCGCACGCGCAACACTTGAACAGGCAATCGCGCTTAACGAAGATGTTAAACTAACAGTAAAAGATTTAAAACTTTAAGGATAGAAAAATGAAAATCAAAAATTTTGAAATTTCAAATAAACAGCTTGCGCTAATCGGCGTAATCCTTGCGATTGTGACGGCAAGCGGAATTATGGTCAAATCAAAATCCGCCCCCAAATACATAACAGAACCCGTAACTAAACGTACGATTACACAAATAGTCGAAGCTTCAGGCACAATAAACCCTGTCAACACCGTCAGCGTAGGTTCAACGGTTTCAGGACTTATAAGCGCAATTTACGCGGATTTCAACTCTGTTGTAAAAAAAGGTGAGTTGCTTGCCGAAATCGACCCTAGAACTTTTCAGGCAACAGTTGACCAGAACCTTGCGGCAATGAACAGCGCTGAAGCAACACTTGCAGAAGCACAGGCAAAGCTTGCTATGAGTACCAAAACTTACAACCGATACAAAAACCTGTATTCGCGCAACTTCATTCCACGCTGCGAACTCGATCAGGCGGAAAGCGATTACAAAGCGGGTGTCGCACAGGTTAACGCCGCTAAATTCAAAATCAAACAAACCAAAGCACAATACGAACAATCACTCGTAAACCTGAATTATACAAAGATTATCGCGCCTGTTGACGGAATGATTATCTCAAGAGAAATCGACATGGGCCAGCCGGTTGCCGCAACATTGCAGGCTCCGCAACTCTTCACAATCGCGCAGGACTTAGAAGAAATGCAGATTGAAGTAAATGTTTCAGAAGCCGACATCGGTGACGTTAAAGAGGGTCAGGAAGTTATCTACACTCTCGACGGCTACCCGAACAGCGAATTTGAGGGAAAAGTTACGCAGGTACGTATTTCGCCGACAACGGTTTCAAATGTCGTCACCTACTCAGTAATCGTCAAAGTCGGCAACGAAGACTTGAAACTTAAACCAGGAATGACTGCCAATGTTTCAATAATCACCTCAGAAGAAAAAGATGCCCTTTGCGTTTCAAATAAAGCGTTAAAATTTACCCCTGAAAACAACCAGCAACGCTACGAACAACAAGGGCTCTGGGTATCAGAACGCGGAAAACTTCACCGCGTAAACATCAAAACCGGCGCAAGCGATGACAATTATACTCAAATAATTTCTGATGAAATTACCGAGGGAACCCAAATTGCTGTCGGTTCAACAAAAGCTAAACAGAAAAAACAAAACCGTATGAGACCGCCGATGTAACGTCAGCGAGTTAATAATACACTGTCATCCCGAATTTATTTCGGGATCTGTCCAGCACCGCATAGTGGGTCAGATGCTGAAACTGTCTTGGATTATGCGGCCTTGCCCAAAAGCGTGGTTTTGGGCAAGTTACGGGTTTCACCCTACCGCAAATCCGCAAGTTCAGCATGACAGAACCTAAAGGAGAACAATGTCATTAATTGAAGTCAAAAACTTAATAAAAACCTATCAAACAGGTGAAGAATCTTTTAACGCGCTGGACAATGTATCGTTAAGCGTTGATAAAGGCGAATTTGTCGCGATTATGGGAACATCGGGTTCCGGAAAATCCACGATGATGAACACACTTGGCACCCTTGATCGCCCGAACTCAGGGACATATCACCTTGACGGAGTTGATGTTTTTTCTCTAACGCCGGACGAGTTATCCGAAATTCGAAACGTCAAACTCGGTTTTGTATTTCAAGGTTTTAATCTGATATCTCGAACCTCCGCACTTGATAACGTTCAGCTGCCAATGATTTACAAAGGAATTCCGGAAGAAGAACGAATTGAACGCGCCCGCCAAGCGTTAAAAATCGTTGGACTTGAAAATCGCGAAACCCACATGCCGAACCAGATGTCAGGCGGTCAGCAGCAACGCGTTGCTATTGCGCGCGCAATAGTTAATGATGCGCCCCTAATCCTTGCCGACGAACCGACAGGGAATCTCGACACAAAAACCAGTATCGACGTAATGAACTTTTTTGTAGAACTCAACGAAGTTTATAAAAAAACGATTATACTTGTTACCCACGAACCCGACATCGCAGAATACTGCAAACGCGTCGTACGATTCAAAGACGGAAAAATAGTTTCTGATACGCTTAACACAAAGGTTACAAGATGATAGATTTCAAATCAACATTAAAAATCTCTATAAATTCGCTAAAAGTCAACAAAATGCGCTCAGCTCTGACAAGTTTAGGTATAATTATCGGCGTAAGTGCTGTAATCATAATGCTTGCAGTCGGTAATGGCGCTAGTAAAAATGTTCAGAAAAACATCGAATCCATGGGCAGTAACCTGCTTACAATCCGCTCCGCTTCTGCAAAGTCAGGCGGTGTAAGCATGGGAATGGGTTCAAAACCAACGCTTACGCTGAAAGACGCCGAAGCCATCAAAAAAAACGCCCGCGGAATAGAAGCAGCCGCCTCCGCCAGCACCGAAGCAAAACAACTCACCTACGGAAATCAAAACTGGTCAACAACAGTTTACGGCATTGAACCTGAATATTTATATATAAAAAATTACGAAGTCGAACTCGGGCGCCGCTTCAACCGCGATGAAGTCAAAAACGGTTCAAAAGTTGCACTTCTTGGAAACACCGTCGTAACAGAACTTTTCGGAGATGTTAATCCCATTGATAAAACCATCCGCGTCGGCGGAACCCCTTTCAAAGTTATTGGGGTCATGAAAGAAAAAGGTTCAATGGGCCCGATGGATCAGGATGATTTAATCTTCATCCCAATTTTGACCGCCCAGAAAAAAGTTTTTGGAACAGACTTTCCCGGAACAGTCAAGATGATTGTCGTCAAATGCGAAGATGCGGACACTGTTTCACTGGCGGAAAAAGATATCACAGAACTTCTTGTTTTGCGCCACAGGATAGGCAAAAATCAAAGTAACGATTTTGAAATCCGTAATTCCGCAGAGTTTCAGGAAAAAATCAAAGCAACGACCGCAACATTTTCAATTCTTTTGTTCTCAATCGCCTCTGTTTCGCTGCTTGTCGGCGGAATCGGGATTATGAACATTATGCTTGTATCCGTTACCGAACGGACAAAAGAAATCGGAATTCGTATGGCAATCGGTGCGCGCGCCTCTGACATCCGCTGGCAGTTTTTAATAGAATCACTTTTGCTTTCAATCATCGGCGGGCTTATAGGAGTCGTTGTCGGAATTTTAGGCGCAAAATCCGTACAAATATTCTCAACCGATTTACATATTTCTATTTCAGCCTTCTCAATAATCCTTTCACTGGGATTTTCTGGGCTTGTCGGAATAGCTTTCGGCTACTATCCTGCACACAAAGCGTCACTTCTTAAACCAATCGACGCTCTTAGGTATGAATAACGAATACCGTAAGCACGGATTCCATTATGAGGCCCGCTTGACCGCGGGGCAATTTTTTACACGCTCATGTTTTTATATATAATATAGGTGTGTAAAGGAGTTTCTATGGCCATACAACTGGAAGTCGGAAAACCGATTGATAACAACCGCGTCGAAATTCACGCAACATATAATGGCGCAAGCCGCAGAAATTTTAGTGTTCAGCAAGACAAAAGCGATGAATTTGTTTCGAGTTATAAAAAATTGTACAATAAAGCCTCAATTCTATCCACACTGGGAATGTGTGTTTTCGGCGGTTTAGGCGGTATTGCGGGCGGTCAACTTGTAAAAAATACAAGCAATAACTGGGTGCGTTGGGGTGCAGTAATCGGCGGCGGGCTTGTAGGTTACATTTCATCAGTTTTTGCATTCGCCAAACCAATACAAAACGCCGAGCAAAACATGCTAAACAAATTCGGCGCTGAAGAGATTATTAAGAAAGTCGACTGAGTCGACGGCTATAAAGACGTAGTTGATAAAAGCCCCAATTGTCATCCTGAACTTGTTTCAGGATCTATCCAGTATTCCGTGGAAAAGTTAAGTGGAAAAATTCAATAAATTAATTCTACGTTGAAATCAAAAATTATTCTTTTGTTTAAATTTAAAAAGTAGCGTTGGCCAGATCCTGAAACAAGTTCAGGATGACATGGGATACACTAAGCTTTCTTAAACGACCAGAAATCCCCCTGCAACATTACAAGGAACGGAATTAATTCCAAACGGCCTACGTACATATTGAAAATTAATATAACTTTTGACACAGGGTGCATCGCGTCAAAACTTCCTAGCGGCCCGATAAGCTCAGGGTATGCAGGCCCGACGTTTCCGATTGAAGAAACAGCCGACGCAAAGCCTAACAATAAATTTTGTTCTAAAATTGACAGCGTAATCGCAGACACAAGGATTATAAGAAAATAAAACATTACAAATACTATAATCTGCATTATAACGTCTTTTGGAACGATATTGTTGTCCATTTTTACGTTTATAACCGCATTCGGATGAAGGATTTTTTGCAACTCTGTTTTCATCAACTTAAACACAAGACACCATCTGGTAATCTTTATTCCGCCGCTGGCCGAACTTGCGCAGCCTCCGACAAAAAACGCTAAGCCCAAAAGAAGTTGCGATGTAAAATTCCAGCTTGTAAAATCCGAACTTGTGCTTCCGGTTGACGTCATAACTGAAATTACCTGATAGTACCCGTGCAAAAGCGCCTCTTTTATATCGCTGAAGCCGCCCGTGAAATACAAAGACGCCGCAACAATTCCACCTAATACAAGGAATACGCCCGTATAAACTCTAACCTCTTCACTTTTGAAAATATTCCACGGTTTGAGTTTTGAAAGCGCCATATACTGAACGTTAAAACTTACGCCTGATATAAATATAAACGCCATTATAATCAAAGTGATGATGTTTGAATTATATCCCATTGTACTTTCAGGGTTAGGAGAGAACCCGCCTGCTGAAAGCGTTGAAAGAGAATTACACAAAGCGTCAAACGGATGCATTCCGGCCCAGATTAAAAGCAAAGTTTCAAGCAGGGTAAATGCTACATAAATTTTCCACAAGGCTGAAGCCGTATTTCTGATACGCGGAGTAAATTTATCCTCTGTCGGCCCAGGTGCTTCTGCAAAAAACATCTGACGGCCCGCGACAGCAAATTGCGGCAAAATCGCGATAAACAGGACGATAATTCCCATACCGCCAAGCCATTGAGTGAATGAACGCCAGAAGAAAAACGCATGCGGATAATCAAAATTTGTTAAAATTGTTCCGCCAGTCGTTGTAATCCCTGACGCAGCTTCAAAAAATGCGTTCAAAGGGCTTAACCCCATCATCATAAACGGAACGGCCGCAATTGAACCCATCAAAAGCCACGTCAAAACAACAATAAAAAGCCCCTCAGACTTTTTAATATCGTTAAAATTTGAATTTCCTGCCGCGGTTTTCAATATAACGCCCAGCAGCATACAAACTACAGTCGGAATTAAAAACGCACCTATACTGGAAATTTCGCCGTAAAGAAGCGCAACAACAATCGGCACAAGCATTACGAACCCGATGTAAATAATAACTAATCCTACAGCACCCAGTAAGTAATTAAATCTCATCTATTTATCCGCCCTGTAGAAAAATTCTTTGATAACATCAGCATCCTCTGCCTTAGTGAAAATTATAAGCGTATCGCCGGTGTGAAGTTCCGTGTCACCTTTAGGAATTAAAACCCCGCTTCCACGCTGAACAACGCCGACAATCGCAGGTTTAGGGAAACGCATTTCCATAATTTTTTTGTTATTAAATTGTATATCTAAATCAATTTCAAGAACTTCGCCCTGTCCCTGTTCAACAGTTGCAAGAATACCGACATTAGACTCTTCAACAGCGTTCTTAACCTCATTAAGCGCCGAATTCTTAGCCGATATCGCAATATCAACCCCGACTTTTTCAAACAACGGGATATTCAAAACTTTTGAAACCCTTGTGATAGTACGTTTTGTACCGAGTTGTTTCGCCAGAAGCGAAGTCAAAAGGTTTCGCTCGTCATTGTTTGTAACGCTAATAGTAACATCACTAGCACCGATTTCTTCTTCATCAAGAAGCTTCAAATCTGTTCCATCGCCATTGATTACAAGAGTGTTTTTTAGAATTTGTGATAGATAATCGCACCGCTCATAATTCTTTTCTATAATTTTTGTCTTAATCTTAACGGCTTCAAGGCTTTGCGCCAACATCATCCCGACGTTTCCACCACCGATAACGGTTACAGACTTAACGCTTTCCTTATCGTGGAAAAATGTTCCGGCAAGAATATCAAGCGAATGAGATGTGCCCATAAAAATAAGTTTATCGTCAGCCTGCAAAACAGTATCACCGTTGGGAATAGAGAGTTCGCCGTTGCGGGTAATCCCGACAATCAGTGTATTTTTTGTAAAATTACACTCTTTAACCTTTTTATTTACAAGCGGCATTCCCTCTTTAAGTTTGTATTCCAAAAGACGGGCACGCCCGTTTGCAAAGAATTCCACGTCGAGCGCCTGCGCAACGGTTACAATTCGGAAAATTTCCTGCGTCAAAAGCTCTTCCGGCCATACGATTTCGTCGATAAAAAATTCGCAAAGACACATATCTGAACGATCAACATTCAAAACATTTCTATACTCTTCCTTTGAAACAAATGAAACAGTTCTAACGCCGCTCATTTTTTTCGCAGTCAAACACGCAACAATATTCGCCTCGTCAACAGGTGTGCAGGCAATAAAAACATCGGCGTTTCTGATATCAGCTTTTTTCAAAACCTCAACATCAGAAGCGTTCCCCTGAACAAACCCGATATCAAGTTTCTTAAACTCTTCGGTTTTACTTTCTTCTTTATCAATAACCGTAATATCATGGTCTTCAAAAAATTCTGTCGCAAGCAAACAGCCGATTTCTGTAGCACCATAGATTAAAATTTTCATACTTGAACCCCGCTAGAAAATTATATCCAATGCTGAACAAACTAAAACTTGCAGGATTTGCAAAGCAATTACCGCAACGATTGGTGAAAAGTCCAGACCGTTCACAGGTGGAATAAATCTTCTAAAAATATCCAAATATGGGTCCGTAATATCTCTGATAAATTTTACAGGCTGTTTATATATGTCAATTCTCGGAAAGAAAGACAGAAAACATCTGAGGATAATCAGAAGAAAATAGAGTTCAAAAAGTTTTGCAACTGCGCTAACCATAAGTCACCTCATTATTATAATTGCGAATTTTTCTTTGTGAAAGCACATTCACAATTTTGTTGTTCTACAGGTATTTTCTCTATCATACTGAATAATAGAGATTTCAAATTAGCGACATTGTTATTAAACACTTCTATAACAGCATGGTGTGAAACCGGCGGAACATCACCTACCAAACCAGCGTCGTAATCTGTAATAAGTGAAATGTTCAAAGGACACATATCCATTTCTTTAACAAGGTATGCTTCAGGGAACGCGGTCATATTGATAACTTCCCAGCCTTGGTTAGTAAAGAATTTAGATTCTGATTTTGTTGAAAAACGCGGCCCGTTGATAACAACAACGGTACCTGTTTCGTGAACAGTAATTCCTAAATCTTTCGCGGTTTCGATAGCGAGTTTTCTAAGTTCAGGACAGTAAGTTTCAGCCGCAGACGGGTGAGTAACAATTGGCCCCTCAAAGAAAGTTGATTTTCTGCCGTCAGTCCAATCAACAAATTGGTCACAAATTACAAAATGACCCGGTTCAACATGTTTTTGTAAACTTCCTGCAGCACAAGGAGAAATAACGCGTTTAACACCTAAAGACTTCATCGCCCAAACATTAGCGCGGTAGTTAATCAGGTGCGGCAAAATAGTATGGTTTCTGCCGTGACGCGGAATAAACGCAACTTTATGCGGGCCGATTTTACCAACGAATGCACTGTCGCTAGGCATTCCGTATGGAGTTTCAATCCTGATTTCTTCTACATCATCGAGGAATTTATAAAATCCTGAGCCGCCGAAAACACCGATTGTTGCAATTTGTTTATTCTCCATCTTTTTCTCCTTTACTATTTGATATGAATATTTTACCATGAATAAAAAGGCGGGGCAAGCCCCGCCTAGAGATTTAACGCTTTACACATCTGACAGAGTATTTAGCACCTTTATAATAAGGATACCTACCCCCACTGTGAAATCCTTGCGCCCAAGCATAGGAAGAAGACTCAGATGTTGCAGACCAGTGTACATCAGCAGAACTTTGTTGCTGACCATCAATGAGCAAATTGTTCATAAATATTGATGCAAGTTCATCAAGTGTTGGAATCCGATATTCACTATCCTGTTTTTTACAAACACTGAGAGCGTCTTTAAATTCTACATCTGTAGCTGCTTTCTGCGGGGGGATATTCGGTAGCACTACAGAACTATCAGAAGAATATAGAACTGTCATAAATCCGATATCTTTCCCTACAGTGTTTGGTCCTTTAGAGCCATTTAAATCAAAAATAAAGTTAGCACAAATTTTGGGTTGCACAGCATAGGCATAATTTTCAGCCATTGCCGCCTGACAATTCGGGTTGTAAAACACAACAACACTTTCTCCATTTGCGGTTTCAAACGCTGCAGTTTTTGTATCTAAAGCACTATATCCAACAGCAGATCTATCCGAACGTGTGGCATCAAATGTTCCGGTATTATCTAACATTCTGACATTTAACTCAGAAAGCTTTTTAGGGGTCGTAAAAACAGACCCAGCAAGTGGGTTCATTTTTTCAGGAATACCACAATCAGCTAAGTGTTCGCTGTCACAAATATTGTTGATTTTTAAAACTTTTGACAATCCAGCAGTAACAAAAGTTTCTGCCGCCGTATCCACAGCAGAGTTTGAAGAATCACCTGCAGTCAATGTTCCATAACCATTCAATGCCGGCATTAACGCTATCGCCTGACTCATACGCGCATAAAGAGCTTTTCGTTGAGTATTCCATGTGCGCTCGTTTATGTTACCGGTCAGTGATGGCAACGTTATCGCCGCAACCACACCAATAATTGTTAATGACAGAAGTATCTCAGCCATTGTGAAAGCGCTACGTTGGTTCTCCCGCCTGCCAGTCTTGCTCACGCAAGCCTACGCTGTGGCTTCACATCCGCCACAGAGGGGGGGGGGGGGGGGGGGGGGGGGGGGGGGGGGGGGGGGGGGGGGGGGGGG
>CANAJP010000049.1 GCA_947361615.1 uncultured Candidatus Melainabacteria bacterium
CTTTCAGAAAATGTTTTTGAAAGAATAATGAAACCTGCATATCAAAAATATACAGCGATGATGGAATTTCTTGTAGCGCTTCCAGGGAACCCGACGCTATATTCGGGCGATGAACTTGGTGCAACAGGTTTTGAATACGAAACTAAAAATATTACACTCCAAAACCGTTCTTACATCCACAATGAATGGGCAGATAAACACAGCCCTGAAAAACGCCAGTTTATCACAGAAAATAACAACAAATTGCGCGGAATAATGTACACAAGAAAAAGACCAGAACTTCAAGCTCTGAACGACGGTGCAATTTTTACATTAAAACCGCAGCAAGGAACCTATGATTCATCTAAGCAAACAATGGTTACTTCAATTTTGCGCGAAAACACAGCGGGTTATATGACAGTATCGCTGTTTAACACAAGCGGCGCGGATTCAAGCCATTCAGCAAACGATGAACTTATACCTAACACCGTAACCCTTGAAGAAATTGATTTATCACAGGACGACAACAAAAAAGCAGCATTGAATGTTGGTCTTCCTGCAGGTTTGCCATTGAAAACCGTTTTCTTTGACGCAAATAATGAAAAAGGCGATATGAACGATATTTATGTCGTTGAGAAAAACAGCCTTAACAAATACTGTATTAAACACAGAGTTAAAGATACTGACGGCAGATATAAGGAAGCTCCTATTGAAATCACTGGCAACACAATGATTTTATATCACGACCCTAAACACAAGTCGGAAAATATCTCGTTCAAAGGCAGAAAATTCCTCTACAACCCGCAATATCAAAACTTCGGAATTAGCAATAATAATTTATACACAGCGAAAAACAACACTGTTTGCGGTGAAAAATTATCACTTGTATCCCGATAATTTTCAGCTATAATCTATATTATGAGTTACTTAAATAATGAATATGACATAATAGTAGTAGGCGCCGGACATGCTGGCTGTGAAGCTGCAATTGCATGTGCTAAACTTGGCGCAAAAGTTTTGTTTGCGACGTTAAATATCGATAACATCGCGCTAATGCCTTGTAATCCTGCCGTTGGCGGGCCTGCAAAATCAACACTGGTTCGTGAAATCGACGCACTTGGCGGCGTGATGGGAGAAGTTACAGATGCTACTTATATTCAAATGAAGGTGCTTAATTCATCTAAAGGGCCTGCGGTCAGAGCGCTTAGAGCGCAGTCTGATAAAAAAGAATATATGATTTTTATGCGAAATATCATTGAATCTAACGAAAATATCCATCTTCGTCAGGCTTGTATTTCAGAAATTATAGTAAAAGACGGTAGAATTATCGGCGCCATTGATGAATTTGGAATTGAATACAGATGCCGCGCTATTGTTTTAACAACAGGCACATCGCTTAACGGAAGAATTTTTGTAGGTCTGACAGATTATCCGGCAGGACGACTTGGTGAAGCACCTGCACTAGGATTGTCGGAATCATTAAATAAACATGGAATTATAACTAAAAAGCTTAAAACCGGTACCCCGCCAAGAGTCGATTCAAGAACAATTGACTATTCAAAAATGATTATTCAACCCGGGATGAAGAAATTACACACTTCTCATTCAGACCAAATCGACCGATTAGAAAACAAGTTCCATGCTATCTTACAAGAACAAACGAACTTACGCACGAAATTATCAAGGCAAACCTCGATAAATCTCCGATGTATCAAGGTTTAATCAAAGGTGTAGGGCCTAGATACTGTCCGTCAATCGAAGATAAAATTGTGCGCTTCAGCGAAAACCCGTCACACCATATTTTCATTGAGCCTGAAGGACTTGGAACGTATGAGGTTTATATTCAAGGTTTCTCAAGCAGTCTTCCTGCCGATGTTCAGGTCAAAATGCTCAGAACTCTTCCGGGACTTAAAAACGCTCACGTTATAAAACCTGCATACGCAGTTGAATACGATTACGTGCCTGCAGTTCAAACAACTCATTCACTTATGTCAAAAAATGTTCAGGGGCTTTTCTTCGGTGGACAAATCAATGGTACAAGCGGTTACGAGGAAGCTGCTGCACAGGGTTTAATAGCAGGTATCAACGCGTTTAATTATATAAGCGGTCGAGAAATGCTTGAGCTTACAAGAAGCTCTTCATATCTTGGAACCCTCATCGACGATTTAGTAACCAAAGACATTGATGAACCTTATAGAATGCTTACTTCGCGCTCAGAATACCGACTTTTACTCAGGCAGGACAATGCAGACGAGCGTTTAACCGAAATCGGTCACAAAGTTGGTCTTATTGACGATAAGCAATTTGAAGTTTATAAAAACAAACAAGCCGCAATTGAGCGTGAAATGGAACGTATTAAAGATGCAAAAATTTCACCGACAGAAGAAAACAACGAAATTCTTGCAAAATATTCAGAACACATCGACCGCGGCGTAAAAGTGGCAGAACTTCTAAAACGTCCGAATATTTCCTACAATGTTATCAAAGAACTTGACAGTGATGCAAAAAATTTGCCAAAAGATATCTGCGAACAGGTTGAAATTCTTGTTAAATATGACGGTTACTTAAAACGTCAGGAGTTTCAGGTTGAGCAGTCCTCAAAACTTGAAAAATATATTATTCCTGACGATATAGATTATTCAAAAATTGAACATATTTCAACAGAAACTAAACAAAAACTTGCAAAAATCCGTCCAAAAGATTTAGCACAAGCCTCAAGAATCGGCGGAGTTAAGCCAGCCGACATTTCAGTTTTGATGGTAATGCTAAAATAGCCCTAGAACGCAACCGTTATTCCAGCTCGCGGCAAGCTGAATCTTACGACGCCGGGAGCATAATATGTTCCGCAATAATACGGGTCGTAATATCCCATAGGATTTATGCAATCGGCATAATAATAAGGGTTAATTCTTGCGCCCACAAAAACCCTAGGATGACGCGTCGGTATTACACCTACAGGAATGTGAGGTCTACCGTGCATAACAGGTGGCGGTGGCACTGCAGGGCCATGCATAAGAGGTCTGTGACCACCATGATGAATTCCGCCGTGCGGGCCTCCCGGAGGATGCGCAAATGCAGAACTTCCGCTAATAAATAACATTAAAACTAAACTTAAAACAATCTTTTTCACTCGCGCACCTCACTCAATATCACCGAATTTTTCTTCAATTAATTTAGGCATATAAATTTGAGCGCAAAGATATTCATCCCAGTAACCGAGTTTTCTTCTGCATTCTTTGTAGTAAGGCGGTCTTTTAACCATACGGCTTCCTGCATACATTATAGGACGACTACGTGTTACAGTAGTCCCTGATTCAGTTTGCGTCACAGTTGTTTGCATTACGGGCATTTTATCATTTTTCAACGTATATGCGCAGGCAATATTCATCCCCAGAAACATAAAACAAATTATCCCTAAAATTGCCTTTTTCATAAATTATACTCCTATTAAAAGCAGTTCTCCGCCGTTTCGTCTTGCTCCACGCAAGCCGAATACGGCTGCGCTGTCTAATACGCCACTCCAAATTTTCGCTCACGTTCCTTATCGCGAAAATTTCTCGGACATAATTGCTTCTACATGATATTAAACGATTTAAACTTTGTCAAGGTTCATTTTTTGTTGTATAATTTTTTAAGAGGTGAAATATGGCAATAAGAAGAATTTTAAAATACGGCGAACAACAACTCAGACAACCATCAAAAGAGGTTTTTAAGGTTTCAAAAAAAATTCAAGATTTAGTGCATGATATGCTTGAAACAATGTACAGCGCAAACGGCGTAGGTTTGGCAGCACCGCAAATCGGTGAAAATCTCAGAATTTTTGTTATTGACGTAAGCAGTGATAAAGAACCTTTAAACCCGCTCGTTTTTATAAATCCGAAAATCATTAAAAAATCCGGCTCTATTTGCTCACAAGAGGGATGTTTAAGTTTTCCGGAAGTTTATTCAGATGTAAAAAGAGCCGAATATGTTATGGTTAAAGCCACAGACATTAAAGGCAGAAGCTTTGTAATGGAGGGTAAAGAAGGTTCATTGCTGGCCCGTGCAATTCAACACGAATTCGACCACCTCGACGGCGTTTTGTTCATCGACAGATGCACTGACGTCGAAAAAACCGAACAGGAACTTGCTAAAAATAATCTTCCCAAAATCCAACCAGAAAAATTAATTAAGGAATAAAAATGATAAATATAGTTTTTTTCGGAACACCAAAAATCGCATTGAAATCACTTGAATATCTTTATAATTCAGATAAAATCAACGTTTTAGCCGTTGTGACACAACCTGATAAACCGGCGGGCCGCGGCCATAAATTAACGATGTCGCCGATAAAAGAATTCGCGATTTCTAAAAATTTACCGGTATTTCAGCCTAAATCAATTAGAAAATCTGAAGAAACAATTGAGGCATTAAAAGACTTGACGCCTGATTTCTTTGTAACATTTGCTTTCGGTCAAATTTTATCACAGGAAGTTCTGGATATTCCGAAATATGAAACAATTAATCTTCACGCCTCATTATTGCCTAAATATCGCGGTGCAAATCCTATTCAGCGTGCAATTATTAACGGTGACAAGGAAACCGGAATTTGTACAATGATTACAGAACTCGGCCTTGATTGCGGTGATATTTGTATGCGCGAAGTTATTGAAATCTGCGACACAACTACCTGCGTTGATCTTTTTGACGCAATCAGCGAACAGTCACCCGAATTGTTAGAAAAAACACTCATCGGGCTTGTTGAAAAAACAATTACACCGGAAAAGCAATGCGAAGAGGGCGTTTGCTTTGCAAACAAACTGGACAAAGAAGAATGTCTTATAGACTGGAACAACGACGCGCAGACTATCCATAATCTTGTGCGTGGAATTTACAAATTCCCTAGCGCATACTTTATGCACAACGATAAAATAATAAAAGTATTAGAAACAAAAGTTGCAAACGGTTCGGGAAGTGCCGGAGAATTTATTTCTACAGGAAAAAACGGTATAGAAGTTGCCTGCGGCAGTGGAAGTCTTTTGCTGGTGAAAGTTAAGCCGGAAGGTAAGAGCGAAATGCTTGCACGCGACTGGTACAACGGATTGAAGCACTAGGAGATACAATGATTACAAAAGGAATTCGCGGCGCAATAACAGTAGAAGAAAATACAGCCGAAGCAATTAAAGCGGGAACACTTAAACTACTTGATGAAATCGTTGAAAAAAATAATATTGATAAAAATATGATTTCACACGTAATTTTTACGCTTACACAAGACCTCACAGCGGCGTTTCCTGCTAAATTTGCAAGGATTGATCGCGGCTGGACAGATGTTGCGCTTCTTTGTTTTAACGAGGCTGCAATTGACGGAGCCATAGAAAAATGTATAAGAATCTTAATAGTCTTAAACTGTGAAGAATATTTTGTTCCGCAGTACGTCTATCTTAAAGGCGCAGCAAATTTAAGAAGCTAAAAAGGTTGGGAAAAAATCCCAACCTTTTTTACTTTTAACCAACACTTACTCCGCCGCGGCTAATCAATTTTAATTCTGACAAGTTCGGATCAAGAAGTCTGCGGCCAATATTCACAAAACTGATGGAACACAATGTTTTATTGCCGTAATTAATCATTTTTTCAACAACACCCTGACCGTATTTAGGGTGAGTTACGACATCACCTGCTTCAAAAAGCGGTGCATCAGAAACCTGTTCAATTTCTTCCGGTGTATAAATCGGAACCATTTGAGAATCATCCGCTGAATTTTCTTCATCTTCGATAAACACATCAGAGTTATCAACCTCTAATTCTTCAATTGCATTATCATCAAGAACACCAGCCTCTAACTCTTCAACATTAGGCTGTTCAAAATCCTCTACAGAAAACTCATCAGCGCTGTAAACCTCTTGTGAATTATCTTCCAGCGGCATTGACTGTATAAAATCTAAATCACTGTCAGAAAGTTCCGTTTCAGACTCATCTTCGAGAAGAACTTCCGGATCGACTTCGTTCTCTGTATCAAGAGTTTCTTCGTCGAATTTGCGATAAAGTGCTGCGTCAACATCACGCGCTACTTGCTCTTCCACAAGTTCTCTATCATTAAGTGCTTCTTGCTCAAATGAAGGAGTTTCGTCAGTGTCAAAAACGAGGGTTTCGTCTGAGGTTTGAAAGGGTTCAACATCAAGTTCACCTGCACTTTCTTTCTCCTCTTCAACGACAGGAATTTCACTAAGAACATCTTCCACATCAAGTGAATTTTCTTGTATTTCTTCAACTGTTTCAGGAGGTTCAGGCTCGACATCGATTATCTCAGGTTGAACAAATGTTTCTTGAGGTTCTTCCTCATAAACCTCCTGTGCAAACACATTTTCTACCGGCACAACATCTTCTTGTTCCTCAGCCTCTTGAGCTTCTTCAAGCTTTTTATCAAGTTCAATTAGTTCTTCATATCCTTTAACCTGAATAATAAGCGGTATTCCTTGAGTTGCAGGGCCATAAACTACAAATTCATCCCCGTTAAGTTTTGACAGGAATGTATTATAACCTGCAAAATCGTGCTGCAATGTTTGCGGAGCAAACAGAATTAAGTTTTGAATAATCTGTTTCAAATCAGGCAAGTATTTAAACTCATGCGCACAGATTATTGTTGTATAAATGTTTTTGAATTCCAGAGTTTTTCTGAGCAATTTTTTGTCAGCAACATCATTGTTCATGGAAATAAGAACGAATGTATCATCATTAATTGTTGAAATGGCGTCAAAAAGATATGGAATAAGGAGCTTTTGGAGCTTAACATCAACATCAGAGATATCAACAATCAAAGAATTCGAATGAGCGACTTTACTTCTAAACATAGTAACATCGTCATTACCCGCCGCAAAAACGTTATTTTCTTGATATTTAATCAATTTATTTTTAAGCAGAACGAGTTCAGGAATACCGGTTTCCTGATACTGGTCTTGAACAACATTTATAAACAGGTCAATCGGAAGATATCCCTGTGGAAGAGTTTCCATATAGCCTTGAACCTCTTTAAAGATATCTTGAATAACAGCTTTACTAACAGGTTCAACGCCTTCTAAATCGTTTTCAAAAATAAAGTCAAGGAATTGAGCATTCAGCGGAAGTTTAAAATTTCTACCAAAAATAAAGTTTTCATCAGATGAAAAATCACCGTTTGTATCAAGTAAAACAACTTTTTTGCCAAGTTCAACCATTTGCGGCAAAATATTGCTTAAAATTTTACTTGTGTTATCAACATTATTAGAGCAAATTAAAAGATTAGACTGCAATACTGATGAATCTAGTTTAAACGGAAGTTCTTGCTGTGCAACCAAACCAAGATATACAGGGTTCTCAAGCGGTAAAATGCTAAGGAGTTCACCGGCAGGAAGCGATGTAATTTCCGCATTAAGAGATGGAATAGTCCCGTTGTAAGGTTTTAAAACGCCATCAGAATTAAAAGTAAATAATAGTTTTAATACTGCAAAATTTTGACCGTTTTCAGCTTTTAAGTTCACAACCTGTGCGACATAAGGGGTATTTGAATCTTCAATAATTGCAAAACCTGAAAGCGCCAGATTATCCTCTACGCTATAAGAAATTTTAACTAAACTATTTTTTATCTCCAGTATTCTCATTAAAAAACCAGCTCCTTTTGCTCTGTTACTGTTGATTTTATCATAAAAAATCTATTTTGTACAGAATTTTAACAGATAATTATAAATTTCAATTGTTTTTTGACATATAACCAGTTTTCTGTCTACAAGGCTTTTTATAGTGTAAGAGTAGCAATCGAGAATGTTTTTCTCCAGACCGCAAGGCTGAGCAAGGGTTTGGAGCCTGTCAAGATAACATTCACGACCGCGCGTTTCCGGTTCAATCTTGTCTGCAAGAAATATTATTTTTTCTAATAACGACATTTCAATCTGCCCTAGAGTGTGCCAGCGAATAGCAGAAAGAATTTCCACATCTTCGACCCCAAAGATTTTTTTCGCAAGTGCAGCACCAGCAGGAGCGTGTAGAATTTTCACATTATTATCTTCACCGCACTCAAGTTTAATTTCGCTCTCATTTATCAAGGATATCATCTCATCAAGCGCCAAATTTTTAGCACAATCATGAACCAAACCGGAAAAATAAGCTTTTTCTTCATCACCGCCACAAATTTTTGCTATTTCACGTGCAGCATCAGCAGTTCCTAGCGAATGAACATATTTTTCTGCCGTCAAATTTTCTCTCAACCAATCCTTAATCTCTTCTATACAAGCCGTTTTCAATAATGTAATCCTCAATTTTTGGCGGTACAAGCCCTGAAATGCTTTCTCCACGCGCAATTTTTTCTCTTAATTCAGTAGAAGAAATATCATAAAACGCAAGGTTTGTAAAGTCAAAGTCATAACCTTTAGCGCGCAGATAATCAAAACGCGACAGATTGCAATCATCCTCGCGACGTGAAACAATAAATTTTAAAAGATGTTTTAACTTGTCCGCTTCATACCAGCTTTCAATCTTCTCAAACGCATCTGTACCGATTATAAAATTAAACTTTTCTGAGGTTCCAAGGCGTTTTTGGAGTGCAACAACTGTCAAATAGGTATAAGAAGTTGCATTAAGTAAAAATTCTATATCAGAAACTTCAAAGCCTTTATGATTTTCGATAGCAAGTTGCACCATTTTCAAGCGATGTTCTGCCTCGCCATCAGCACACTTATGCGGTGGAAGATACGACGGAATAAAAATAATCTTTTCAAACTCAAATTTGCGCAAAACATGTTCTGCCATTCTCAAATGAGCATTATGAATAGGGTTAAATGTTCCGCAAAACAGACAGATATTCATAATCAGATAGCTGTAACTTCCTGCATAATTGTTTCAATAATTACAGAAGACGCTTTTTGTCTATCCAAATCAATAACCGGTGCTTCAGGAGCCTGTGCCGAAGTTTCTTCAGTTTCCTCAACAGGCGGTTTCGCTTCCATCACAGGTTTTGGAGCTTTTGCCTGTAACACAGCCGGATCGTTTTTGTGAACATTTTGGAGCGCCATAATTTTTTGTACAAATCTCTGTGTTTCACCAAACGGAGGAACTGCGTTGTATTTTTTAACGTTTCCAGGACCTGCATTATAAGCAGCAAGAGCGAGTTCAACAGAACCAAACATTCTGTACATCATAAGATAATATTTTAAACCACCTCTGATATTGTCAGCCATTGAATAAGGATTAATTCCTATTTTTCTGGCAGTAGTCGGCATTAACTGGAAAATTCCTACAGCGCCGCAAGCACTTCTTGCTTCCATTCTAAAATTAGACTCAACCTTGGCTATACTAAGTGCAAGAGCCGGATCAATACCGAGTTCCATCGCCTGATTAACAATTGTTGCTTTAATTTCTTCAACAGTTGCAGCATTTGCCTGAGTACAAGCTAAAAATAGCGCTAAGCCCATTATCGTCAGTGTTTTTTTAATATTCAATATAAAAACCCTCAATCTTGTAAATTGCTTTCGGGATAAACCCGTAATAAAGATAACAAAAGTTAACTATATTGACATAATAATTCAAAGCATGTGAGAAATCAAGTTTACACAGGCGGACAGTCCAGCACAAAACTTTAAAAACACCACAAATAACTGTAACCTGCTAATTTGTAAACTTTTATTAAATATTGAAAAAAGGCGCTATACATGTTATCCTTAATAATGAATAGACTAGGAGTAACAATGTACGAATTCCCATTTGAGTTGGACGACTTTCAAAAAGAGGCCTGTGATTTTATCAGCGAGGGTAAAAGCGTAGTTGTTTGCGCACCAACCGGTGCAGGTAAAACTGTTATCGCACAGCACGCAATTCACGAAGCGCTGAAAAACAATACCAGAGTTTTTTATACAACACCTTTAAAAGCGCTTTCTAACCAAAAATTCTATGATTTTTCAGAGAAATACGGCTCGGATAAAGTCGGACTTCTGACTGGTGACACCTCAATTAATCGCAGCGCTCAAATCGTTGTAATGACAACAGAAGTTTTCAGAAACATGCTTTACGGAACAAACCTCGGCGCTGTCGCGGATAACCTAAAAGACGTTAAATATGTTATTCTTGATGAAGTTCACTATATGAACGATGAACAACGCGGAACAGTATGGGAAGAAAGTATAATCTACTGTCCTACAAATATTCAAATTGTTGCACTTTCAGCAACGGTTGCAAACGCTGATGAATTAACCGAATGGATTAATTCTGTACACTCAAGAACAGAACTCGTTGACACGGACTTCCGTCCGGTTCCGTTGAAATTCTTCTACTTTGACAGTTCACAGCCGACAAAACTGCTTCCTCTTTTAACCCCGAGCGGTCAGCTAAACTCTAAAATCAAACCGGAAAAACGTCCGTTTGGAAGACACGGCAGAGTTAAAGAACAGAAAAACCATGTAAAAGAAATTGTTCGAAATCTTCATGAACAAGACATGCTTCCGGCGATTTATTTCACGTTTTCACGTAAAAAATGCGATGAACAGATGGAAAAATGCGCTTATCTTGACCTTGTAACAAACTCTGAAAAAGCACAAATCCGCCAGTTTGTTGAAGAATATATCGCGGAAAACCCTTATTTGTACAACAATAAACATCTTGAATACCTATATCAAGGCGTAGCCTCACACCACGCTGGTCTTTTGCCGTCCTGGAAAAACCTTGTGGAAAAGTTATTCCAAAAAGGTTTAATAAAAGTTGTGTTTGCGACTGAAACCCTTGCTGCGGGGATTAATATGCCGGCGCGTTCAACGGTCATAAGTTCTGTCAGCAAACGCACGGACAGCGGCCACAGAATGCTTACAGCAAGTGAATTTTTGCAAATGTCCGGCCGCGCAGGACGCCGCGGAATGGACGAAGTAGGTTATGTAACAGTTGTTGGAAGCTATTTCCAAACACCGGAAGAAGTTGCCGAACTTGTCCTGAGTGACGCTAACCCGCTAGAAAGCCGTTTCTCCCCTAGTTATTCGATGGTTCTGAACCTGTTACAGCGTTTCTCAATCGATGAAGCTAAAGAACTTATCATGAAAAGTTTCGGCTATTTTTCATCAGGTTCCCGCCTATTCCCGCTGTTAAAGCTCAACGAACAATACGACGCACAGCTTGAAGAGAGGGTTATTGAATGCCCTTATTCCAAAAACGACGACACTTTACGAGAATATTTAGGAATAAAAGCGCTTTACATACAAAACAAAGACACTTACAAAAAAATTATCAGACAGGAAAACGCTAAAAAACGTAAAATTTCGGAAGAAATCATCCAATTTTCACACGAAAACAAGAAAAATCTTGAAAAAATGCACACTTTCTGCTGCGATAAATGCAAATTATTCAAAAAGCATTCAAAAAATATCGAGGTAATTTCGCGACTTAGCCTGCACAAACGTAAGCTTGAAAAAGAAATCGAACGCCAGCGCGATATTTTCTGGAACAAATTTTTATCACACAGAAACGCATTGACAGAAGTCGGCTATCTCGTGGATGATTATCCGACAGAACGCGGCATCACTACTTCTCAAATCAGAAGCGAAAACGAGCTTTTCTTAGCGGAAATTTTATTCTCAAATGCGCTTGAAAATCTTACCCCTGCCCAGTTAGCAGCCGTAGTTTGCGCGATTACGACAGAAGAACTCCGCGGAGATTTTCCGTTCCTGCCATTCTCTGAACCTGTTAGAAAATCACTGAATGCAATTCGTAATATTAAACGCAGAATGGAAAAGCTTCAGGGTAAACACCTTATTGAAGCACCGCTTTACATTAACCCGTATTTCTCATCGTTGATTGAACTCTGGGTTGAAGGTGCCGAGTGGGAAACTATTATAGGCCAAATGGAAGTCAGTGAGGGCGATTTGGTTCGTTCGTTCAAGCGTGTAGTTGACGTATTACGCCAATTTACAACGATTTCAAATGTTCCAGACTGGTTGGTCTTCACAGCCCGCGAAGCGAGAACGATAACCGTTTAACTGAGAATAGTAGGCCCCACCCCCACTAAAAAAATAAAGTGCATTGCTGCACTTTTTAACGTCTTATACACATAACAGGATCTTCCCTAGTTCTTAAACGAGTATTCATTCGCCCAGTATATAAGTGCATACTGTAAGCAAAGTTTAAATCACTTGCATAAAGTGTATTTGACCAAGTATCAAAATATGTGCTTTGTGCAATTAATGGCATATTATAAAAAATTGACATCAACTCTTCGTTATTCGGCAGCCTACTTTCTGCATCAAAGTTTGTACACATTGCTGAAGCTCTTTTCTGTTCGGCTCTGCCAGGAGAGCGTAATATTGGCATCGGTGCAACAACAACCGGATCGGACGGATAAAGTGCAGTGATAAAACCAATATCTTTACCAACTGTATTTGGTCCCTTAGAACCGTTTAAATCATAAACAAAATTAGCGCACATTTTTGGCGCGACATAATATCCAGAACTTTCCGTTTTCAACTGACAACGCGGATTATAATATACGGTAATACTTTCGCCGTTTTGGGTTTCGAAAGCTGCAGCTCTGGTATCAGTTTGAGTATAACTAAATGCTGACCAGGCAGCACCGGTAAGTGACATATCAAAACTGTGGTTATAAGCTACAAGAGTAGTTGGAAACTCAGAAAAAACAACACGTCCGTCTAAAGCGGTTACTTTACTTGGCATTCCGCAATCTGCAAGGTGTTCACTATCGCAAATATTGTTAATTTTAAGAACTTTAGATAAACCTGAGGTTACAAAAGTTTCTGCGGCATTATCAACGGCGGAAGTTGAAGAGTCACCCTCAGTTAAAGTTCCATAGCCGTTAAGTGCCGGCATAAGGGCAA
>CANAJP010000050.1 GCA_947361615.1 uncultured Candidatus Melainabacteria bacterium
ACAAAGCGAATTAATCAAAACTTCTTTTGATATTCCGCGTTCTTTTTCAAGCTCTTCACAAGCTTCAAATAATGCTGATCCGATTTTAATCATTATTATTTCTCCTTTTTATTATAAATATTAGTCAATATAAAGTTTTGCTGATTGAATATTATCTTTAGGTATTTGAAGTTCTCTGCCGTCGTCAAAGCGGAAGAATTTCAAGCCCTCATTTACATCAAAATCTAAAATTTCGCCTTTAAAAATCTTTTCAGTTTCGCCCTCAAGCGGAGTTTTAAGTTTGACGCTAATTCTTCTTCCTCTAAAAATAATGAACTCTTTTTCTGATTTGAATTTACGTTCCAGCCCCGGGGAAGAAACCTCAAGGTGATATTTAACAGGAATAAGTTCATCCATAAAGTCGCCAAGGCTGCGTGTAACGTTTTCGCAATCATCAAGCGAAACATCACGTTCGCTTGAATACAAGAAAATTCTCAAAAACCAGCGGTGATTTTCTTTAACGAACTCAATTTCGACAGGAATCAAACCAAAACGCATTGCAGTATTTTCAATAACCGGAGTAATTTTTTCTAATACTTCGTATCTGTTAATATCCTGCTTCATAAAAACCTCCTTAAGGAAAAAAGAACGGGGGTACCGTTCTTTTCTTCAACACATATATTGTACCTTGAATAAACATTTTTGTCCAGTCTTATGTAAACAAATCGTAACCCCACAAGGTTGACTAAGGGTTAAATATATTTTATAATATTAATAAAAATAGGAGGACACATGAAAAAAACAAAACTTGAAACCCCTTGTAATATGGGCCTGATGAGTCGGGGGGGGGGGGTATGGTCGACTGGGTCGACAGCCATACACCAGACTATGGGCTAAAGGACAACGATTAGCATTTACAATGGCTGAAATCTTACTCTCTTTAACTATCATTGGCGTGATCGCAGCGATAACATTGCCAAGTTTAACAGGGAACATCAACGAACGTACATGGAACACGCAGCGCAAAGCGCTTTACGCAAGATTTTCACAGGCGCTAGCATTAATGCCTAACCTGAATGGTTATGGAATTGCCGATACTAAGGTAGAAACCGAAAATTCCGCGACAGAAACATTTATCACAAACGGGCTCGCAAAAGTTTTAAAAATCAACAATATTTGTGACTCCGAGCACCTTAATGATTGCGGAATTGTAGATAAAATCACGGCACTTAATGGCAGTCAGCCATTTTCAGCATTTCCGAAACAACTTTCCGACTTAAACAGCATGGTTTATGGCGGATCCTTTGTTGATAAATATAACAAAGTTTGGCAAGCACCTCTTCAATACAATACCCAAACAGCGGCATTCGAAACTGCAAATGGTGAAAGTATAGCTGTTTTTTACAATCCGAGCTGTCAGGTTAACCCGGGTGAAGCATATTGGACAGGAAATGAAATGCTAGTTCAAGGACTTGTATGTGCAAACTTTATTTATGACTTAAACGGTAATAAAGGTCCAAACACTGTTGGTAAAGATATAGGATTTATGAGCGCGCTATATGCAGCAGACCCACAAATCGCAGCCCCTGTAGTTCTTCCAAATGCCCCTTCCGGCGCACTTAAATATACTGAAGCTCAAAGATATTGTAGAAGCATAGATGCTGAAAGCAGAATTCCTAACGCCGAAGAACTTATTTCTATGTTTTATAATGTTAATTTCATAGATCAAAAATTTACCCAAAATATTCTTTCCAGCAGAAAAAACTCAGCCGGTAAATTTTGGATATTAAGTTTCCATGCAGGTGACTTTTTCACAGAAAATAATGCTAGCAACGTAAAATGTGTCAAACGCTAAACAAAAATCCCCCGCTAAAACGGGGGATTTTTATTATTTTAGTTATCTATACACCGACTTTTGATTTTGAAAGTGCAATACATTCTTTCAATGTTGTCGCAACTGTTACTTGTTCCTCGTCAGTTAGTTCAGGGAACATTGGAAGCGAAATTACCATATCTGTATTGTCTTCTGATACTGGTAGTGAACCTCTGCCAACGCCTAAGTATTCATGAACTTTTTGTAAGTGAAGAGGAATTGGATAGTATAACATAGCGCCGATTCCGCGTTCTTGAAGCATTTTATGAACTTCGTCGCGGTTAGGAATTTTAACTGTGTATTGGTGATATACGCAATACGTGTCAGCCAATTCTTTTGGAGTTTGAACATCAGCGCAATCTGCGAGTAATTCGTTGTATCTTGCAGCGTGCGCGCGTCTTTGCGTATTCCATTCATTAATATAGTTCAATTTAACTCTCAAAATTGCCGCTTGAATTTCATCAAGTCTGCTGTTAACCCCGATTTCATCGTGGTGGTAACGAATTGCACCGCCGTGGTTTCTGAGTGCAATCATTCTGTCACGGAGTTTTTCAGAGTTTGTTGTTGCCAAGCCGCCGTCACCCATACCGCCTAAGTTTTTAGTTGGGTAGAAACTGTAGCATCCGATATCACCGAATGTACCAACCATTTGACCTTTGAATTTTGCACCGATTGCTTGACAGCAGTCTTCGATTACGTGTAAGTTATGACGTTTAGCGATGTCCATAATCTTGTCCATATCGCAAGGTTGACCGTAAAGGTGAACAGGAATAATCGCTTTAGTTTTAGGTGTGATTGCAGCTTCTAATTTTGAAGCGTCAAGGTTGAATGTATCTTTATCAATGTCAACGAAAACAGGTTTTGCGCCGACAATTCCGATAGCTTCTGTAGTTGCAACAAAAGTAAAGGCAACGGTAATAACTTCATCCCCTGCGCCGATATCAAGCGCTCTGAGAGCTAAATGAAGTGCGTCTGTACCGGAGTTCAAACCTACTGTGTATTTGCAGCCGATAAAGTCTGCCAACTCTTGTTCTAATGCTTTACAATTCGGCCCGAGAATGTAAGAGCCTGAGCGCAAAACTTCACAAACCGCTTTTTCTACTTCTGCGCCAATTTTCGCATATTGTCTTTTGGAATCTAAAATAGGTATCATAAAATCTCCTTTACTTCTTATCTGCGACTTCCATAAAATTATTCTAGCACACAAATTAGAGGTCTTTATAAAATATTAATCTCGTGACGCTATCAAAGCCATCATCACCCAGAAAACTATTTGAATTTGCGGTCTAAAAAAGACCGTATCGACCATCCCGTGGGCCATTACACCGATTAAAGAAACAAATGCCGCGCTTATTAAAACAATGTTAGAAACATCTTTTGATGTTAAGATATATTTCACTGCGTTAAAAATCTGCATGCCAAGGTAAGCCAAAAACGCAATCAGGGCAAAAATTCCGCTCTCAACCGCAGTTTCCAAATAAATATTATATGCACTCAGGGCGTCAAACCCGGTTTTCATATAAAGCCCGTAGATTTCGCGGAAATTTTTGTTTCCAACACCGATACCGAGCAACCAGTTATCTTTAAACATCTGCCAAGAAGATTGATAAACGTTAAATCTGAAAGAATTAGATGAATCCTGACGCATCGCAAAGATTGATAAAATTCTGGCTCTAAGCGAAGTGCTTGCAAGAATTAGTGCAGACGAAAGCATTGCGCCAGCGCCGACAACAGCCAGATAAATCTTTTTATAATTTGCCCAGAAAAATTTCAACGAAATTGCGAGTACCGCGATGGTCATCGCCAAAAACGCGACATAAGCCCCGCGACATCCAGTAAACACCAGCGACAAAACACCCGCGCCGGTTCCTACAAAAAAGAGGAGCGCAAGCTTGTAAAACCTTTTGGCTACGAACCAAAAAGTCAGCCCGAGGCATGCCGGAAGCCCAACAACCAGATAGCCGCCGAAAAGATTCGGATTATACGGCTGCAAAGTTCCATAAACCCGCGTCATAACCTGTTCGGGGTTAAGATTTGTCACATCCTGCCAGCCTGCAATCGCCTGAACATGTGTAAAATTCTGCAAAAACGCAATTCCGCTTTCAAAAAACACTCCCGCAGCAATTACAAACAGTGTTGCAATTCCATATTTGAAATTACTCTTAAACAACTGCGCGACAGAAAAATAAAATAATATATAAGTTAAAGTTTTCAAAAAGCCTTTCAAGCTAAGCCCGAAAAGAGTTGAACCGCAAAGACTTATAAAAACGATTAAAAAATATATTATTAAACACCATTCAGCCGCTGACATTTTAATTTTAGCGTTCGGAACTGCCAACAATTTCACCAGTGTCAACCCGGCAACCGCAAGAGCGCCAAGGCCGATAACTCCGGAAGACATCGTAAGCGACGCAAGCAGGGTTCCGGCAAGCGCAAGAAATATCAAAAAGTCGATATTTTGCAACAGGTAACTATTTTTGTATAAAAAATCACGTAAACTATTGAACATCGTTTCCTGTTGAATTAATAACTTTGTTTAACTCTTCATCTGTTGTAATATGAACGATTTTTAAGTCTGAAACCGTTCCGCCAAATCGATAATTTTGTCCCTCAAGGGTTATTGGAAGCCCGATTTTAATTTTGTTTCCGCCAACAACCGCACCGTCTTTGGTAATTTTTGCGGTATCATTCAACGTAACAATTGCATCATATACCCCCGGCAATGAAATATCTTCAACCGCGACAAAACTTTTACCGTTCAAAGCAGGCATCATTTGTTTTCTTTTTTCAGCCTTAACGTCAACTATTTCAAGTTCTGAATAAGGAACGTTTCTGATAGTAATAAACGTTTTTTCTCCAGCTTTCACCGGCAAATCATCACCCGTGTAAGTTAACCCCCTTATACAAACCGAAAACGAAATTTTAGAAGTCGCCTCAATTTGTTTAGACGCAGTTTGTCTAAAGTTTTTAGCAGTAAAAATTCCGACCAATCCTGCAATGAGAAGCAGCCCAATTATCACATAATCCAATACTCTCAACTTTTTAATAAAATCCATTTTATCTCCTATTAATTCTTGCTTCCACAGCAGCAACGAGTTCCTCAATAGTGGTTGTTGCGCAGCCGAACTGTCTTACAACGATACTTGCGGCAATGTTTCCGATAATCGCTGAATAAACTGGATCAATTCCACTCGCTAGAGCCAGCGAATATACCGCCGTTACCGTATCCCCTGCGCCTGTAACATCAAACACTTCTGATTTATTAAACACAGGAATTTTCGTGAATTTCTCATCGGGTTCGGCCACAAACATACCATCAGCCCCGCAAGTAATCAAAACAGATTTAGCGGAAGTTTGTTCAAGAAGCTTGCGTCCTGCACGTTTCAAATCGTCTTCACAATTAATAAAGAACCCGACAGATTTTTGTGTATCAGGCAGGTTAGGCGTCATTGAAGTTACGTTTTTAAAACGTTCCAACTCTCCCTGTGCGTCAACAACAATAACTTTATTATATTTATTAGCAAGTTCTATTGCCTTTTTAATAACATCAGGCGTCAAAGCGCCAATGCAATAGTCTGAAAGAATTACAGCGTCATATTGCGGAATAGCTTCTTCCAAATTTTTCAAAACTTTTGCTTCTGTTTCGCCGCTAATCGGTGTAGAAGTCTGGCGGTCAATTCTGACAATCTGCTGCGTAATAGAAGTTGTAATTGAGCCTGAAACCCTAGTTTTAGTAGTAGTTTTGCGATTAGCATCCCGAACGATATAGCGGGTGTCGATATTCGCTTTTTCAAACGCTTCCATCAATTGTCCGGACTGATAATCTTCTCCGCAAACACCGATTACACCAACTTTCCCAGCGTTTAGAGTTGACGCATTGTGTGCCGCGTTAGACGCTCCGCCCAAAATAATCTTTGTTCTGGTATGCTGCAGAATTAAAACAGGCGCTTCACGAGAAATTCTCTCCGCATCGCCGTAAACCATTTCATCAATGGCCAAATCGCCAACAACCAAAATCTTTGAATTTACTAACTTTTTAATATCCGAAATTAATTTAACTTTATCAATATTCATAAAAATAACCCTTTACAAAAACATCATAACACAAAAACTTGATTAGGTTACTTTTTTTCAAATTCTGCTCGCGGTGAACGCCACCGCGAGCACCGGCTGACGCATGCAAAAAAAAAAGTTGCCTGAACGGCAACCATTAAATAAACACGAGGATATTAAGAGAGAGAGAGTATAAAAAAACTTTCTTTCACTTCAGTTCTTATAAGTATTGAAGAACTTGAATTTGTTTCCTATTTGCTAATATCCAATTTAATAACTTTGATTAAATTTCCCTTACACCTTTATAAAGTATTTTTCCAATTCAAAATTGCTTTTTCTTTCTAAATTGTAACAAAATATTAAGAAGCCCCTTTTCAGGGGCTTTTAATTTATTTTAAACGTTTCATTATAGCATCCGTAAACGCCCATACCGATTGGTAATTCTGGGCTGTAATCAGATTGTCATCTTCAACCACATTTACCGCTCCGACATCTTGCTGGATAAAAAATGCTCCTGCCGTCTTAAGTTCATCTTCAAGATAAAACGGCAAAAGTTCTTCTTTATGAGCGCAAACCTCTTCTTCATTCGTAAAACACGTTAATCTGCGGCCGTTTACAAATGAAATTCCATCCTTAACCGCCGGAAGCAAACCTGCAGGGCCATGACAAATCGCCGCAATTAAACGGTTTTTAGAAGAAAAATAATTTACAATATGCCCTAAAGTTTCACATTTTGCCAGATCAAACATAGGTGCGTGTCCCCCTGGCAAAACCAGCGCATCAAAAACCATATAATCAACAGTATCCAGTTTTTGTGTATCATTCAACGCGCTAACAGCATTCTTCCACTTAACCTCTTTGATTAAGTCTTCACTCGCCGGATCAACAGGCGCTATATCTCCTGTAGGAGAAGCTACAGTTACATCAAAACCAGCATCAACAAAAGCTTGATAAGGTATAGCAAATTCCTCAAGCCATAAACCCGTCTTGTGATGATTTTTTGCTAGTGAAACATTAGACACAACCATTAAAATCTGTTTAGGAAAAGCACAGCTGCTGCCCTCTAAAACTTCATCCGCATTGCAAAAATTATTATTTTCATCTGACATTTTATCCCTCCTTTTGTACAAGTAAAACGAAAATCACCAAAATTTTCATCAGGCAAAAGGGGAATAAACCAAGACTATTGATACAAAAAATCACTTATTAACTATTAACGACTTC
The DNA here is from genome assembly GCA_947361615.1 of uncultured Candidatus Melainabacteria bacterium. GTDB lineage: Bacteria > Cyanobacteriota > Vampirovibrionia > Gastranaerophilales > Gastranaerophilaceae > Gastranaerophilus. The sequence goes on from CANAJP010000050.1 coordinate 7,130, forward strand.
TACAGAAAAAATTTCCGGATCAGTTTCAACAATCTTTGTTGCAATAACTGCAGCCTTGCTACGATTATCAACTTTTAATTTTGCTAAAATATTCGATACGTGAGCCTTTACCGTACTTATTGTTATACATAAAGCTTTAGCAATCTGAGGGTTAGAAAAACCTTTTCCAATATATTTGAAAACCTGCATTTCACGTGCGGTTAATGAGTTAACTAGAACTTGTAATGCTTCGTTCAAAAATCTTCTCCTTTCATGCTAACTATTCTTAAATTCACATTTGCAGATATTCTACAAACATAGCAATTCTCTTTTAAAAGCGCCTTTCTGTAAATTGGTCGAGGGTACAATATTTAAATAAACATTAATATTTCAGCAAAATTTTTCATGTTAGAATTTTATAAAATGAAAGCGAGGTCAGACATGCCAATAGATTTTAACCCTAATTTTATACACTTTAACGCGAACAAACCTATAAAACCGGTCAGCGCACAACAAACAATGCTCAACGCGGAATTACCAAACGATACATTTGAAAAACAAGTTCAGGTAAAAAATTCCGACCTCAATCCTGATTTTGACGGAATAAAAATCGAACAAAAAACTTTTGGAAAATTAAAATCTACCGGCGAAGATACAACGCTCTATACAATAACAAACAAAAATGGTGCAAGCGTTGACCTTTCAACTTTCGGCGCGACAATCGTATCAATAAAAGTCCCGGATAAAGAGGGCAATATTATCGACGTAGCTCAAGGTTACGATAATGTAACTCCTTACGAATCTTCACCTGTCGGCCATGCCGGCGGAACAATCGGCCCTTGCGCAAATAAAATAAGCGGAGGCAAGTTTACTCTTAATGATACAGAATATAATCTTGAATGTAACAAAGACGGAGGCAAAACCCATTCTCATGGCGGAACTCAGGGTTTCGACGTCAAAAACTGGAACGCGGAAATAATCAAAGACGGCATAAAATTCACATATAACAAAAAAGATGGTGAAAGCGGTTATCCCGCTAACGTAAAAGCCACCGTAACTTATAAATTTGATAACAATAATAAACTGCATATTCAATATGGAGCCGAAACTGATGCGGATACAATAATAAATATGACAAACCACTCATATTTCAATCTTGATGGAGCGCAAAACACAGAAGAGAACTCCGTTCTTGAACATATTGTCAAACTTCCAAATTCTTCTAAATATACAGTAAATAACGAAATTGCTGTACCAACAGGTGAAATTGCAGAAGTAGAAAACACCCCGTTCGATTTCAGAAACGCAAAAGCCATCAAAGACGTAATCGACAATGACGAGTTTGACCAGATTAAAATCGGCTCAGGAATAGACCAGAACTTTTGCATAGACGGCTATGACGGCAAAAAAATGATTGAAGTGGCAGAAGTAACTTCACCTAAAACAGGAATAAAATTAAATGTATCAACAAATCTTCCTGGCTTCCAATTCTACACTGCAAATCACCTAGGCAAAGATACTCAACCAGCAGGAAAAGATGGTTCAAAATATGAAAAACGCTCTTCATTCTGTGTTGAACCGCAATTTTATCCGGATGCGATAAATACATTTGCGGAAAAGCCTATCCTTAAAAAGGGTGAAACTTTTAACAAAGAAATAGTTTATGCATTCAGCGTTTCTTAAATTTTGTAAACTTTTCTTTTTTTAATGGCAAGAAAAATTTTTATACATTTTATATGATTTATTAATTTTGAAACATTACCCCCAAAGAAAGGAAAGAACATGGCAATTAAACCTTTGCAATTTAAAACATCAACATTTAATTCTCCAAACGTGGATGGCTTACGCCTGATGAAAAGAGTTGGATTTCATGAAAACATTAGAAAACCTATCATTATGAATGAAAAACTTTCATTGAATAATAGAACCCTTGCTGAATTTTCATCAAAAGATTTGGGCAATGGGCTTACATTTGAATCATATAATGCGAATGGTGACACTATAAAACTTATACAAAACAGCCAAGGAGATTTTTTGGCATTCAAAACAAATATTGAACATCCTTTAGACGACAAGCATAGATTATTAAACAATATGAAAGCAACTATTCTAGATAAATTTGCAAGTTTTAGTAGAAGTTCATCTAAATAATAAATCACAATAAAACGGATAGGATTAAATCCTATCCGTTTTATTAGCTGGGGAGAGATTCGAACTCTCGAACCTTTCGGGTATGAGCCGAACGCTCTAACCAACTGAGCTACCCAGCCATGCGTTCTCTTCGTTTTTTATATTCACACAAACATTATTAAAAATCAAGCCTTTTTTATTTAAAACATTGTTAATTTTCTTACTTTATAATAAAATATCATTAGAGAGTAGGGATTATGCAGCAATTTTTGAAGACAAAGGAAGTTAGATACAACGTTATTTTTCATAGTGCATTCAAAGCTCTTATCGTTTTTCAACTGCTTATGGAATCCCCTAAAACTCTTGATCAACTTTGTGAGGCGCTAAAAAAAACACCTTATATTAAACCCACCATCTCTAAAGATACATTAAGGGTTTATATTAATTCATTCAAAATTGCCGGTTGTAATGTCGTAAAAAAACTTACTAAAGAAAAACGGAGAGAATACGCTTACTTTATTGAAGATAATCCGTTTAGGCCTATTATATCGGAAGACCAGACAAAAAAACTTTTTGATATCTACGACATTATTATGTATAATATGTCGTTTGAAGAATTATTGAACATAGATTTATTATTTCAAAAGTTCAAAACTTGTTTAAAAAATGAATATTTTACCGAACTTTACGAGAAGCATTCGTTGCTTAAAAACATGGATTTTGAAATGCTGCGTACACTTGAGCAGTGCTGTAAAGACAAATCTATCGTGACCGTGCTGTATAACTCGCCGCGTTCAGGATTAAAAGAAATTCCTATTCTAGCCCACAAGATGAAAATTCAAAACTATAAATTATATATTGAAGGCTTTGGAATGGAATACAAAGAATACGCAATTTTTCTACTAAGCAGAATTGAAAAAATCACAAATATCATCCCCGCAGCAGAGATAAACGTACCACAGGATAATGTTATAAATGTAATTTGTGAATTTTATGATTTAGCAACCCCGCTTGATGATAACGAAACCTTAGTTGACTCAACGGCTCAATCAAGAATAATTTTACATAAAACTACGAATAAACTTTTAAGTGTTCAAAGATTTTTACAGCTTGCGGACAGTTGTAAAATACTTGAACCAAACGAATTCAGAGAAGAATTTATCAACGCATTAAAATCAGCAAGAGGGATTTATGAAAACGGAAAATAGTCGAAAACAAATAGACAGCTGTATAAAAATGTTTGCGTTGCTTAGACTTTTACTGGAAGACAATGCAAATTTCAGTCAGGTTATAAAAGTAATTTCCGATACAACAGAACCTGTGAGTTCAGACAACAGTATTCATAGCGTCACTCTGAATAAATATTTGAACACGCTAAAAATTTTTGGGCTCAATGTAAAAAAGGAAAAAGGTAAATATCATCTTCTAAACCCGCTTTATAAAATTGATTTAACACCGGAAGAATTAAAAGCGTTTCACCTGCTACAAACATTTGAAGACCAAGACAATACAGATGAAAATACAAAAGAACTTTTAAGTAAAGTTTTAAAAGCATTTGAACTTCGTTTTTCAGAAACTACACAAATGCGTGCAAAAACTTTAAACTCGCAACACAACGCAAATTTCAGTTTTTATTATGATAAATTCACAAATAAAATAGACATTTGCACAAAGTTCTGCAAAGAAGATTATAAAGTAGAAATAATTTATTTCCAACCGCGCGGCATTGAGAAAAAAATCACAGGTAAAGCTCAGGAGTTAATCTTCAGGAGTAAAGATGCCTTACTACAGGTTCTAGATTTGCAGTCACGGGAAATTATAAGCATTTCACTTGATAAAATAATAAGTATTAAACAACTACCGATGAAAACTACTCCGGTTTTTTGTACTAATCGTGTTGTAGTTTTTGCTATAAAAGGACGTTTGGCCCAAAATTACAAACTGAGAAAATGGGAATATGTTAGGGAAATCGACAAGGAATGGCACGTTATCGTAAACAAAGACGAAAGTGAAGAAGAATTAACCAATAGGATTTTAAAATATGGAGAGTCTTGTAAAGTTATAGCTCCCCGCGATTTTAGAGAAAAAATCTATACTGCACTCACTAACACATTACAACTTTATGAATAAACTAGTTTGTAGTACCTGCCTTGTATCCGCAAAATGCATATATTGCGGGTAAAACACGTTCAAGCTTCATTTTCTTAATAGCTTTAACCTTTGTAAGTAATAAAATACCAATCAAGTCATCTACACTTGCTATTGCATCTTTAAACTTAAGTTTACGATCAGGTTCATTGTTATCAATATCAGAAACAAAGTTTGCAAATTTAACAGCGGCCTGCCATCCAGCAGCCATTGCTAAAATAGTTCCACCAATCTTAGCAGGGATATTATTTAGCTTTTTAGAATTTTCACAAATATTCATCACTCCTGTAACAGCTAAAGCAGGAACAGCAACCATAGAAAACTGAAAAATGCCCTCATCAAGTTTTCGTTCGTGTTTTCTGCGGTTTGATGTTAATACACCTCCGACAACCCCGCCGCTAATTGCGCTAAACGCTACACCCAGCATTTCTTTCAATCCATAATTGACATTAAAAAAGCTTTTATTCTGTTTTCTTGCGAACATAGAAACAGCAAAAGCCGCACCCGCAACAGCTGTTGCGGCTGAAACAGCCCTGGTTGTAGGTGAAGCTTCTTTACAACGACCGCGCTGATAATCGGGGGTAAGTATTCTGGTTGCATTTTTAAATCTAATTTTGGCCGCACTATCTTGCGGATTGATATTTACAGTCTGAATCATATAAATCTTTTCGCATAAATAAAACGGGGTTACAATTACCTGAAAAGACAAAAACGTCCGCTAATAAACGGACGCTCTCGTAAATTTCAATTTTTAAAAGTTAGCTTATACAGCTTTTTTAACTAAACCTTTTTTAAGGCAAGAAGTGCAGACTTTAACAGATTTAACTTGACCGTTAACTTCAGCTCTAACTGTTTGAAGGTTAGGTTGTTGGTGTTTAACGTTTTGTTTATTTGAGAAAGATCTGCTTGCAGCTTTCAAACTTTCTTTTCCACATATTTCACATTTTCTTGACATAATAATATTCCTTTTCTAGCTAGTATTATAACAATATCATACAATGAAAATTCTTTTTTGCAAGTAACATTCAAAAAAAGTTAATAAAAGTTGACACACAGTAGAATATACGTTAAAATTAGAATATAAAAATTTGGAGGTATATATGATAAAAACAAACCTGAAAAGCCTTGATTTATGGGTGTTTCCACCAAGGGGGGG
>CANAJP010000051.1 GCA_947361615.1 uncultured Candidatus Melainabacteria bacterium
GTCAAAGAGCTTACGGAATTCAAAAATGCAAAGAATGTTTTTTTTTATTACCCCAAGGGCGACGAACTTAATTTACTAACGCTTTGTGGCAAAGAGAAAAATTTCTATCTTCCGCGCGTAGACGGGAAAAATCTTCTTGTTTGCCCCTACGACTGCAGCACAAAGCTTGAAGAATCCGAATTCAAAATATTAGAACCGTGTTCAGCAGCGGTTTCGCCTGAAATAATAGATTTTGCAATAATTCCATGCCTGATGGCTGATAAAAAATTGTTTCGGCTGGGTTATGGCGGCGGGTTTTATGACAGATTTATCCCGCAATTACGGCCGGATTGTGTAAAAATTGCAGTTGTTGCAGAGCAACTCCTCGTTGAAAAATTACCAGTTGAAAAACACGACATCCCGATGGACATAATTGTAACAGAACAACTTAACATTTTTCGTTAACAATTACCATGCCCGAATTCCCCGTGATAAAATATTGGTATTATGAGTACAAAAAAGATTATTTTATTATTGTTGGTACTGCTTTTTGCAGTTTTCGTAAGATTTTACTGGGGATTATTCGGCGGAAATATTGTAGGCGACGAACCATTTTCATACAGCGTTTCTACACCGTCAAACCTTAACGATAGCGGAGAAGTTTTCAAAAAGAAATGGAACTATTTCAGATTGAAAGCCAATAAGACTTACAAAGGAAGATATTTAAAAGAAATTTTCTTCAAGCCTTACCCTGATTCGCTGGGCAAAGATTTGGCGATGATGCACAAATCAGTAAAAGACGACGGCCACTCAAACTTTTACTATACATTATTCAGAATTTATAACTCAGGACTGGATGATTTTAATCCATCATTTATGAAATTATTCGGCGTCTTTTTCAACATATTCCTTATGCTATTTGCATATATTGTTATGTACAAACTCCTAAGGTTCATAATAAAAGAAGATAAACACATTCCTTTAGCAATGTTGATCGCATTTTTGAACGCCGGAGCGATTTCCTGCACAATGTTCGTGAGGGAATACCAGCTTCAATCAATATTTTTTATACTTGCAACATATATTTTCACAAGAATTTATTATTCAATAGAAAATAAAGAGGAATTATACAACGGCTGGCAGTTGTTTTTATGTACACTCGGGCTTACGCTGTTTGTACTCTCTGCATATTATTCAGAAGTTTACATAGCAATTCTGGGCGGAGTTCTTCTATATAAATCGTGGAAAGCAAAACGTACCGATTGGATTATTGCACTTGTTTCAATTTTCATCGGCCATCTTTTGCTTGCAAAACTGCTTTACTGGGGATTTTTCAACTTCATTGGCACAAGTGACTTCCCGCAGGACACTCCATTCGACCTGAAACGCGTATGGAAACGTTTCTGCAAGAATAACGGATTTATGTATAAATCACTGTTCTACTTCCCAACACTCGTTTTAGGCGCTATTGCAGCTGCACTCAACTGGAAAAAATTCAAAAGTTTTAAAGAAACAAAATATAATTATCTCTTACTCCCGGCGCTTCTGGCTGCGATTTGGAGTTATATAATTATCTTTATCGGACACCTTGATTATATGAGATACGTAATGGCAGGCTATCCGATTATGGCAATGGCAATAATCTGGTTGATTGTAAACCTAGATTCTAAAATCTGGAGCTTCCTGTTCGGGCTGTTATATGTGGTGTATTCAATGCCTTTGACCTTGCACTTTGTACCGAAACCAATCGCGTCATTCGTATATTTTGCGCACTTTAACTTTGCACACATGCGACCGCTTTTGGAATCTAAACTTCCGATTTATTTCAAAAACGATAAAAACTTCCCGATTTACGCAACATCAGAAGTAATTCTATACACAAACGACGACGCAGACATTCAGATTGTAACGGATATGGATTATTTTACCTCCAAAGAGAACCCTCACAATGAATTTATTGTTGTCACGAGAATTCCTGAGGATTTCGACAAATCAGACAAAAAATGGTACCGCGTTGCACGCAAAATTCAAAAACAGGATCTTGAAGATTACTGTATGTTCAGCGGCTGGCACTGCTTCCCAATAAAGAAAAAAGACTACAAAAAAATAGAAGCTTTATATGAAAAAATGGATCACGAAGCAGAAGAAGCGAAACTTGAGGCAGAAGAAAAAGCCAAAGGTATAGATAAAAAGGCTAAAAAAGCACAGGATGCGGCTAATGAACAAACGGTGCGTGATCACATGCAGGATAAGACTAAATCAACAAAACCAATGACGAAGTGGGATTTCTATGCAAAACCAGCAACAGCCGACGACGCTAACTAGACATATAAGAGATGGATTGCAGGAAGAGCAACACTTCGGTTTTATAACCCGAGTTGGCCGTGATGGTATACTGGAAACTTTCGGCGATACGTGTGGCGAACCATTTTATCTACGTTCCTGCGCAAAACCATTACAAGCAAGCGTAATTGTAGATTACGAACTTCCATTGACAGCTGAAGAAATCGCGCTTGCCTGCGGTTCAAACGCCGGCGAAAAATGTCATTACGAAACAGCCCGCAGATTTGCCGACAAATTCGGGATAACAGCAGAAGATTTAAGATGTGGAATTCATAAACCGCTATCAAAAACCCGTCAGGCAGAAATGCTTTTTAGTGGCGAAAAAGAAGATGTTTTTCACAACAATTGCATAGGAAAGCACCTTACAATGCTTGCACTCTGTAAAAGACTGGGGTTTGCGACAGAAAATTACGATAAACTTGACCATCCTGTGCAGAAGCTTATTATTAAAAAAGTAAATGAACTCTGCGAAGTTACAACAGCTTTTCCTATCACAAAAGACGGTTGCGGGGTTCCAATACTTTCAATGCCGCTTGAAAATATGGTAAAAGGCTTTTTAAATCTCTTTTGCGACGAACGATATGACAAATTAACACAGGCGATTTTAAAACATCCGTATATCTTTGGCGGCGAGGATAGAACCGATACGAAAATCATTCAGGAGAGCGGACTAATATGTAAAGTCGGCGCAGGCGGACTTTGTATTGTTATAAACCGCGATAAACAAGAGGGATTTGTCGTAAAAATTTCAGATTGTGATATGAAAGCCCGCGAACTTGTGACCATAGACTACATAAACCGCCTCGGCTGGGCTGCAAACGAAATCCACTCGGGTAAAATCGCCGCAGAGCATTCAATAAAAACGCTCCACGGCGAAAAAATCGGCGAAATTGAAACTATCGTTTAATACAACGTACTGAATACCTTGAGTTAGTTTTTAACTGCCTGTAACGTGTTCCGGTATTCATACCCTGCGCCCACGAACGGTTAGTATCATATACTGTTGATGACCAGTAGCCGATGTTTGGCAAATTACCAAGTAACGACCGATTATAAAACATTGCTGCGACTTCATCCTTATTAGGAAGTCTATACTCATCACCCAAGTTTTTACAAGCGGAAATCGCTGACTGCCAGTCATAATTTCCACTTAAATCACTATGGTGAAATACAGGTGCAACAACGCTTGAATCGGTTGGATAGAGCACTGTAATTATACCTATATCCTTACCAACAGTATTCGGTCCTTTGTTTCCGTTGAGGTCATATATAAAATTTGCACACATCAAAAGTTGAGTAAAACTAAGATCATTTTCATAAATTGATGATATACATTTTGGATTATAATAAACGGCAATTGATTCACCATTCGCAGTTTCAAAAGCTGCCGCTTTTGTATTAATCATAGAATAAGTTCGAGTCGGATTATTATTAGTACCATCTTCCACATCAGTTGTAACAACACTGGTAAGAAGAGGATTTAGATCTTTCAAGGTTTTAGGGAATGAAAATACAGTCCCCGCAAGCGGTGTTATTTTCCCGGGAAGTCCGCAATCCTCTAAATGTTCGCTATCACAAATATTATTAATTTTTAGAACTTTAGCGAGTCCATCAGTAACAAAAGTTTCTGCGGCCGTGTCTTCTGTAACACTGCCACTCGCGTCCTCCGTTAGGGTTCCATACCCATTCAACGCGGGCATTAACGCTATAGCCTGTGAAAATCTTGCATAAAGCGCCTTGCGTTGTGTGTTCCATGTCCGCTCGTTAATATTGCCAGTCAAAGACGGTAATGTTATAGCCGCGACCACGCCGATAATTGTTAGGGATAATAAGATTTCAGCCATCGTAAAACCACGGCTAGTGGTCTTCCTTAGAGGCCCCCCCCCCCCCTGCGCATGTTAAGACATTTTTTCGTTTCATAATAATTTCATCCTTTCTTCATGGTTATTATTTATTATTTTTCAATATTTGTCAAGTTTTTGTGTTATAATACCCGAGGAATTAATACGAGGAAATGAGGTGGAAATCCTCAGCTGTGCCGCAACCGTTATAGTCGGAATGCTCAAAGATTTTTACTGTTGCTGCGTTGCACGGCAAAGTAAAAAGCTTTTTTGCTGTCCTCAACGCTAGAGGATTTGATGCAATTAACTCTTAACACAAGAAAAAGCAACATAGGAACCTGCCCGCACGGCTTACCGCTTGGAAGCTGTCCGATTTGTAACGGGATGTCAGGTGGCGGTTCGAAAAAAGCTGATTTTTCAGCCAAACCCGGCGAAATGAGCTGGAACGAATGTGCCGCCATCGGTGCTTTTTTACGCGCTCAAAAACTTGCACGTCAAACTCAGGCTCAAGACGCAGCAAACTACGCCCAGCGGATGGCAGATTTTCAAAAAAACCTTGCGACAACTCATCAGCGTCTAATCCTTTTTAACACAATGATAGCCGAAAAACTTCCACGTATAATCAGCACACCTATAACTTTTTTGGTTCAAACATTCATACAAAAACCAATACAAGTGTTACAAGCCACACCGCAAATTTTCACCAATTTATCACAAAAAATTGCCGATGTCAGCGCTAAAATAACATCGGTTCTAGGTGAAATAAAAACCGCTATAAACAAAAAGATTTCAGAAACCTTCAGCGAACTGAAAAAGAAAGTCAAATCTCTGTTTGCGCTATTTGAAACTCTTAATCTCAATAACGAGGACAAAAAAATCGACGAGGAAAAACGACTTTTTGACCTGAAAAAATTTATACATTCATTAACAAGGAAAAACGATGAAATTACATGATTTTCACGACGGTGAAACGCTTCGCCGTCAGAAGAATTTAACGAATAACCAAAAGAAAAATAACGCTTACACCCAAGAGGGAGTAATCGTTAACAACTGCTGCAAGCCGGATTGCAATTTCAATGAAATTTGCGATACTCTTATAATTTCCAGCCAAACAAAAGCTCCCGCAGAATTAAACGAGAAACCACAAGAAAAAAATTTGCTTCCGATTAGCGGGATTGCGCTTGGCGTTATGGGTGGGATAACTGCGCTTACTTATTTTGTCCAACGTAGCACCAAAAACCTTGCAAAAACCGACAAAAAGCAGGTACTTCCAACACTCACCAGGCACGTTGCGTTAAACGAAGAAACCCATCAGGCTATTTACAGAATGGTCAGGAACCCTAACCGTCAGACGATTTTGGCAGGAAGCGGCGTTCTTGCGCTCACTGCAACGGCCTTTATGGGCAAAACATTCTTTGACGGGTTCAAAGAAGTCTGGGTAAAGAAAAAAGAAGCAGATATTCAAAAAAATCTTCAGGAAAATCTAATCGCAGTAGAAACAAAAACTTTCGGCGGGAAAATGCAGATTGTAAGAAATATGCTCTCCGAACGCACCACGGAGTTTTCAAAAGCCTTGAGTTTTGGTCAGCGCCCTAAAGAAGAAAACGGCCAGAAAAATACTAACTTTATCCTGCTTGGCGCTGCGACATTTGCGGGCATAATCGGCTTGGGATTTTTATCAATAAAAAATCTTACCCGCGGTAAACAATACCTTGAAGAAGGAAGCCGTATGCTTAAAAACAGTATTCCTGACATTATAAAAAAATCAAACGCAGAAACAATGGAGGAAGATAGAGAAATTCTTAAGAACCTTTTCACAGCCCTTGGAACCCCGAAAAAATATATCAAAGAACATCTTCAAAATCTCAACTGGAACAAATCAGACATTCAAGATTTTGAGGACGAACTTCTTTCATCGACCGCGCGGGTAGAGCGCGCACTGGGCGGTGACGGGACAGATAAACCTACATATTATTCTCACGTTGACGATTACCGCGCGCACCTTTACAACTATCTGCTTGATACTGACAACAAACAGTTCAAACAACTTTTCTTCGGTATAGCAGGCCTGAGTGCCGTCGGTTATGCCGGAAAACTTGCTGGTGATGCGATAAAAGAAGTTCAGGTGAAAAAAATCAATGCTGAAACAGAACTTAATCTCCAAAAACGACTCGTTTCAACAGAACTTCGAAACTTCAAAGCAAAAAAAGATGCGGCAATTAATCCACTCGTAGAAGAATTTTACCAACAAAAAAAATCAGGGAAATCAGAAGAAGAATTGAAAGTTATCGCGGACAACATTCTTTACGAAATCAAGAACGGAGCGCCTTATGTCTATTCATAAAATAGAAAATTTCCCTCAATCCTCAACACCTTGCAAAATTCCAACAAAACCGGCAAGTAATTACCGTGTATTTTCACCGCTTACGACTGATTATTTTGTCAAAAAGGGCGAAAAATCTTTCCCCGCGCTTTCACAAAACCTAAAAAACGGCAGAAATGTTGTTCAAACCTTATACATTTTAGACAGAATACAGGAAAACAAAACTGGCGATGCCTCAAAACTTTACCCTGAACTTTCGCGTTACAACAGAACTAAAAACGCGGAAATTCAAACATTTTTAGCCGGAATTTACCGCAAGACACAGGTTCCTGATGCCTTCGGTCCGCTGGTTGCAATGCTTATTCAAAACGCCCTAAACCCGCCAAAATCCTATTTCGACCCTAACGAAGAAATTGGCGGCGCAATTGTATCATATTTTAGATAATTTGTGGTATAATATTCCCATTAGTACAGGGAGAAGAAATGTTTAAATTTTTTAGCAGTCAAAAGAAAATGAAAGCCTGCGAAGAGCTTGATTTAATATACAACAGCCTCAAAAGTATTTATGATTTTTCAACCATACCCGCTGACCGCAAACAATACCTTGCGGACTTAATTTCGCGCTATGGCTATCTTCCTTACCCGTTCAGAAAAGCTCAAGAAGAACTTACACCTAACGAAGTTCTTTTCGGACTTGAAATAAAATGGGTTAACAACAAGGTTTTTGACGGTAAACATTTTAAATTTCCCGATAATAAACAAAGCGTTCTTGCACGCAAAAATATTAAAAATGCTAACTGGATAAAAAAAGAAGGCCATAACATTAAGCTTATAAACCTTGCGGCACTTGGCAACGGCAATAAAAGTTCCGAAACCGGCAAGTTTATGGACTGGCTTATGCAGCTTCTAATCCTCCCGACCGGAAACCTGGAAAACGGAATTTTTAACACAACAATTTATCTTATCCCGTTCCATCCTAGAGAATTCGGCTGCGCGTACCTGCCTAGAAGTTCTGAAGTCAGCGAAAAACTCCTTGATGAAGACATCAAAAAAGTTACAGGCATGGGCGTTAAAAAACAGGTTCAAACATTTATCGCGCTCGCGCAACTCGCAGGCCACCCCGTAATCTACGATATTCTCCCGCAAACAGGCAGATTTTCTAAAGCTGTTCTTTCAAACCCGTATGTTGCACGCTGGTTTGATATCAATGAATTAAACAAAAAAATTACAGACAATATCGAAACTCTTCTTAAAACGACCCTCAAAGATTGTGACGAAGACGATATTGAAGTTATCAAAAATGTTTATTTACAATCCCAATCAGAATGCATGGGAACTCTTTCTGAAAAATATAAGGAACTTTTCGCGCAATTCTCAGAAAAAATGGATGAGTTCAAAAAAGAGATTTCTAACGAAATGCTTGTAAATGCGAAACAGAAAAAACTTCAAAAACGAGTTAAAGACATCGTGGCTGAAATCGAGGGTTCTAAAAAAATCCAGTCTGAAAGCGATATCACAAAGCATTTAGATATAATTCAAAAACTTATCGCAGAAGAACTCTGGCCGGCTCCGGGCGGTGCTTGGTGTTCTGCAGGCGTACCGGTTTATGACACAATGAGCGATTGTGGCGGATACCCGATGTTTAAGCATTATAACTTTAAAGGAGAAGACGTCACTCATTTTGCAAACCTCGACTGCCAGACCCCTTACTATTTTGTTAACCTTGAAAACGGAACTTATAACCAGAAAGTCATCGAATTTTTCATCAATGAAATGAAAAAATTACAAAACGATTATAATTTTGACGGCTTCCGTGTTGATCATATTGACCACATAGTTGATGAGGTTTCTGAGAAAAACGGAACGCCCATAAGTTATCGTGCGCCACGCGCTGTTCTTGGCAAACTCAACAGAACAATGAAAGAAAAAATCCCATACTTCGGCACCCTCGCTGAATACATGCTCTGGGACGATTTTCTGAAACAATATCACGAAGATATGTCATTTGACACGCTCTGGGGTAATGATATTGTTATGCAGTGTGAAAAAACGCCTGAAAAAATCATTGAAGATAACCAGCATTTAACCAATTACAATGTGGCACGTAAAAACAAAAATTATCTTTCAATCCTCAAAACCTACAACAATCAGGACGGTGAATTCCGCTGTATAGATCAATATCCTGGACAATTAGGCGACGAAGGCGCAATGTTCAAATGGTTTAAATATAAATTCCTCCCCGGGGGAAAATTCGCACAACGCGCAGTTTTATACGTTGACGGCGACGAAAGTTTTACAAAACGCGGAATCGAAAAAGTTATCGGCGAAGAAGTCGCTATGGAACGCGCTCTTGATTATCCGTTTTACAATAAATTTGACGCTATCGACCGTTTTGTAAAAAATAACGATATTATAACCGACGGCGAGGCACAAATTATAGATGAGGATGAAGACGGATTTGCAAGCTGGATTATTTCAAAAGAACCGCTCAAAGAAGGATTTTTAATCGTTGCCAACTACAAAGCTCCGACTGAAAAAATTGAAGGCGAAATCGTTGAAGGTAAACCGGTTCACGACAAACAAGTCCTGCTTCCGGGCGACTACACCATCACCGCTGAATATAAATTCGACGGTAAAGACTTTGTCAAAGAAAAATACAACGGAGGTTCAGAACTCCATTTTGATGAACTTGCCAACGGTGAATTTAAAATCTATTCAACAAAAAAATTATGATTAAGCAGATTAAACTCAAAAACTACATTTTAATAGATGATTTAACGGTTGATTTTGACAAGGGCTTGAACGTAATCACCGGTGAAACAGGCTCAGGTAAAAGTATCTTAATCAACGCAATAGATATTGCTTTTTCAAACCGTGTTTCAAAAGAAGTCATTAAAACAGGAGAGGACAAAGCCTCTATTGAACTCTTAATTGTAAGCGACAAGCCGCAAATCAAACCTCTTTTTGATGAATATGGAATAGATTATACGGGCGACGAAATTCTTCTCACCAAAGAAATAACCCAGAGTGCTGTCAGAACCCGCGTCAACGGCACACCTGTCAACTCAGAATGTGTAAAACGCCTTAAAGAAATGTTTCTAGACATCCATTCACAGCACCAGACTTACGCGTTTATGCAGCCTAAATATCACATTACGCTTCTGGACAACTACGGCAAGGATGTTTACAGCAAACAACTGGAAGAATACGCCGAACTCTTCCACTCTTACAAAGAAATGCAAAAGCGTCTTGAAGAGCTTCAAAACGCCTCTGACGCAACAGATTCGCAAATAGATTTTCTAAAATTCCAACTCGACGAAATCGATGCTGCTGAAATTAAATCTTCAACCGAAGATGACGAACTTCAAAAAGAATTTACCGTTCTTGAAAATGCAGAAAAATTGAAAGAATTAACAGGGGTTGCATACTGGTCAATCAATGGTGATGACGGCTCAATACTAGAAGCATTTTTAAACATCAAACAAAGTATCTCTAAAGCCGCAGCAATGGATGAAAGCCTTACCGAACACGAAGAAAAAATCATTGACCTTGCAGAAAGACTTAAAGACCTTAGCGCAGAACTCCGCGACTATAACCAGTCGCTTGATAATGACACCGAACGCCTAAACGAAATTCAAGAACGCCTTTTCATATTTGACAAGCTTAAACGCAAATACGGCGCAACATTAGAAGAAGTTTTGGCCTCACGTGATAAATTCGAAGCGGAACTCAACAGTATTGAAAATTCAACCCAAAACATAGAAGAATTAAGTGCTGAAATAACTAAAACAGAAGCTCAATTGATGGAAATGGCGCTAAAAATCAGCGAAAACCGCCAGAATTATGCGCGAGTTCTTTCAACCCTTGTTGAAGAAAAACTTTATCAACTCGAACTTCCCAAAGCACGCTTTAAAATCAACGTTGAGCGCAAAGCCCTCTCTCCAGACGGTATAGATAACGTTGAATTTTTAATCTCAACAAACGTATCTGAAACCCCGAAGCCGCTTGCTAAAATTGCTTCTGGCGGTGAAATTTCAAGAGTAATGCTTGCGATTAAATCAATTTTTGCGCAAAGCGACGACATAGACACCGTAATCTTTGACGAAATCGACACCGGCATCTCCGGTAAAGCCTCACAAAGTGTTGCAGATGAAATAAAAGAACTCGCAAAATACCGTCAGATTATATTGATTACCCATCAGGCAATAATCGCGTCAAAAGCAGACAAACACTTCTACGTAACAAAATCTCAAGAAACATCGACTCACGTGGATGTTTATGTTCTAACAGAGGAATTCCGTATAAAAGCGCTTGCAGAACTTGCTGGCGGAGAAATTAACGAACAATCAATAGAATTTGCCAAATCTCTTTTAACAAAATAAAAAAGCGGCATGAATGCCGCTTTTTTTTATCTTTTAACACAACGATAAGGATATCTGGCAGTTTTAAGATGCGAACTTCGAACCCCTGCCGTAGAAACATGCCAAGCGTGTGATGAATCAAAAAGTGAGCTTGACCAGACAAAGGCAGAGGATGAAAAATTGGTCAAATCTTTATTCAGAGCGATTGCCGACAACTCATCAACATTTGGCAATCTGCTTTCTAAATCACGTTCTCTGCAAGCCTTGGCAGCTTCAATCTGGCCTTTAGTATCCGTTGCATTGGCACTGGTTGACGGCATTGGGGCAACAACAATTGAATCTGTAGCGTTAAACACCGTTATGAAACCAATATCTTTTCCAACAGTGTTAGGCCCTTTACTTCCATTCAAATCATAAACAAAATTCACGCACATAGTTGCCTGAGAAAACCCGAAAACATTTCCATTCACAGTCAGACTTTCTTGATTCAAATATTCTGTTTTGCAAGACGGATTGTAATAGACGACAATGCTTTCTCCATTTTGAGTTTCAAATGCGGCAGCTTTTGTATCTAAAGTAGAGTAAAAACTTCCACTATATACAACGGTTTTAAATGTACTATTAAATCCATATAAAGTCGTTGCGATTGTTTTAGGTGAAGCACCCATATTTGTATAAGAAGAAACCACACCGCAATCAGCCAAATGTTCGCTATCACAAATATTATTAATTTTTAGCACCTTTGCCAGTCCTGCTGTAATAAAAGTTTCAGTTGCGGTGTCGACGGCGGAAGCGGAAGATGTAGCGTCCGAAACGGTTCCAAACCCGTTCAAAGCCGGCATTAAAGAAATGGCCTGAGATATACGAGAATACAACGCTTTGCGCTGCGTGTTCCACGTGCGTTCGTTAATGTTGCCTGTCAGTGACGGCAGAGTTATCGCGGCTACTACGCCAATAATTGTTAGGGATAAGAGAATCTCTGCCATTGTAAAGCCGGTTAAAAGGCTCCCCCCC
>CANAJP010000052.1 GCA_947361615.1 uncultured Candidatus Melainabacteria bacterium
TGTTTCCTTTATATAATTAGGGCGTAAATTAATACGCCCGTTTTGTTGTGTTAAGGTAATCCATAAATGCTATTTTATTTTCAAGTGCAGTCGTTGTAGGACGTCCTAGGTCTGCACGTGCTCCTATAGAGCATTTAACTTCCAGCAAGCAAAGTTCGTTTGAGTTTTTACATTTAACCAGTTCTTCGTCTAGTCTTTCAAATGAGTTTACGCTTACGGCTTTCGGGTAACCGCAGGATTTTGCAATACCGATAATGTCTATTTGACCCGCAACGGTTGGCATTCCGCCGACTGTTTCATGAGCTTCGTTGTTAATTATAATATGTATGAAGTTTTTAGGACGGTTGGCACCGATTACAGCCATTGCTCCTAGATGCATAAGTGCTGCACCATCGCCATCTATACACCAGATTTTTGTTTCTGGTTTTTGAAGCGCTATGCCAAGCGCAATTGATGAACTATGTCCCATTGAACCTACAGTCAAAAAGTCATATTGATGGCCTTGCTTGCGGGCTTCGCGGGTTTCGAAAAGTTCACGGCTTGCTTTACCTGTTGTTGATACTATCGGATCAGCTCCGGAAACTTTTGTTATATGCTGAATAATTTCTTCGCGGGTCATTGTGTAGCCGTTTTTGTATGAAACTTTTTCATCATAAGATAATGCGCCTTTTCTAATTACAAAAGCGACGCTTTTGCCTGCTGAAAGTAAAGGTTGGAATTTATCAAGTGCAGATTTTAATTCTTCTTCGGTTGTTTCTTTGCCAAGGATAAAAGATTGAATATCCATATCATCAAGAAGTTTAACTGTAACTTTACCTTGATAAACGTGTTGAGGTTCATCTTTTATTCCGGGTTCACCGCGCCACCCGATTACAAATATAGACGGAATTGCATATACATTATCGTTTAGAAGGCTTGCGACGGGGTTTATAATATTACCCTCGCCGCTGTTTTGCATATAAACTACAGGAATTTTACCTGTTGCGAGGTGGTAACCTGCGGCGATTGCTGTACAGTTGCCTTCGTTAGCTGCGATAATATGGTGTTTATTATCAATACCGTAAGTGTTCATAAGATAGTCACAAAGCTGTTTTAGCTGTGAGTCAGGAACTCCGGTGTAAAAATCTGCGCCTAATATATTAACAAAATTCTCAACTTTCATAAATGGTTTCCTTTATGCTGTTTCTTACTGTTGTAAGCTCTTCTACTGTATCAATTTCTATAATTTTGCCCTGTTCTACAGGGTGAACTTTGAACCGTAATTTATCTAAATTCCTGTCGACAACGTCATCCCAGAAAAGGTTTTCATATCCTGCTGTGCAGTAAGTTTTTTCTATTGCGTCAGCAATAATTTCGGCATCTTGTTTTTTCAGAAACGCAATTCCGACCATATTGTAGCAGTCCTCGCCGACTTTGCCAACACGGGTTATAAATCCTTCATTGTCTAAGTCGAAAACCCAGTCGTCGGAGTGACCTGAAACCATTTTGCCGAAATAGCAGGAATTTTCGAGGTTTTCGCAGAATAATTCAGGTTCTGAAACAAATAAATCAGCCTCGCAAATAAAACAATCACCTTGACGTAAAATATTTCGCGCTGCGTAAATTGATGAAATATTATTTATTGTCAGGTAGTCAGGGTTTTTGATGATTGAAATGTTTGGATACTTGTCTTTCAGATATTCAAATTGTTCACCTAAATAACCCGCTACAACGTAAATATTTTCGACGCCACGTTTAATTAGACCGGCAATAACGGTTTCAATCATCGGTATTTCGCCTACTTTCAAAAGCGGTTTAGGGGTTGTTTTGGTTAGCGGAAGCATTCTTGTTCCAAGGCCTGACGCCATTAAAATTGCGTTTTCCATAAAAATCCTTTACAGTTCATCTATTAAAGAGATTATCTCTTTGATTTTCATTAGTCTGTCATCAACTTCTTTTGCTCTGTGATATTTTAGAATATCGCGTGCTGTTTGTTCCATTGCCGGAAACGCACTGCGGGTTAACTGGTTTGCGTATATTACGATATTAACGCCGTGCTGTGCAAGTTCAGATTCTGTAATTGTGTTAAATGATGATGGAACAACTACAATCGGAGTTGTTTTGTCTTCTGCTCTGAATTTATCACAAAATTCAACAATTTCGGCAGGGTCTTTTTTACGGCTGTGAATCATTATGCCGTCTGCGCCCGCTTTTACATAAGCTCTTGCACGGGTCAATGCGTCTTCCATTCCTTTTTCAAGGATTAAGCTTTCGATACGTGCGATAATCATAAAATCGTCCGTTAATTGAACTTTTTTAGCTGTGGAAATTTTAGAGCAGAAATGTTCAATACTGTCCTGCGTTTGTTCTACGTCTGTACCAAAAAGGGAGTTTTTCTTCAAGCCGATTTTGTCTTCAATGATTACTGCAGAAACCCCCATTCTTTCTAGGGTTCTGACTGTGTAGACGAAGTGTTCTGTTTTTCCGCCGGTGTCACCGTCAAAAATAATAGGTTTTGTTGTAACTTCTGTTACATCGCTTATTGTTCTAAAACGAGAAGTCATATCGACAAGTTCGATATCCGGTTTGCCTTTTGCCGTTGAATCACAAAGGGAACTTATCCACATTGCATCGAACTGATCTAATCCTCCATCGTTTTCAACAACTGTTTTTTCGGCAATTAAACCGGTCAGGCCGCTGTGAACTTCTATTGTTTTTACGATATCGCGCAGTTTAATCAATTGTCTTAGACGTTTGCGTCGGTATTCAGGCATAGATAATTTTTCTTTGATTTTTTTGTCGATTAACGAAACATTTTCGTTGAAAGTATATGGAACATCGATGATTTCACCACCGTAAGTATTCAAAAGTCCTTCAACATTATCTCTGATAGATTTAAGGGGAGCTTTTTGCCAGTTATCCCCGTGGATTACGTAATCAGGTTTTAATTCTGCAATAACCTTGTCGTACATGATTTCGTCCTGAATGATTACGCGACTAACGCCATCTATATTTTTAGCCATTTCAAGACGTTCCTGAAAACTTACGGTCGGAAAACGGTTAAATCTTATCATTGCTTCGTCACTCAGAACGCCAACTATTACCTCGCCGTATTTTTTTGCTTCGTTTATTATGTTTAAATGTCCTTCGTGGATTACATCCGTACAAAAACACGTATAGACTTTTTTCATGTTGTTATCTCCCTAATTATTGTATTTAACAGGTATTGAAATATTGTATTTGTGGAGTGCTTCTTTGAGTACAACAAAGAAGTCTTCGATATCTTTTACGTCGATTGCGCCAAGAGAGCAGAGGCGGAAAGTGTTTGTTGTTGAAATTTTGCCCGGATAGATTGTGAACCCGTGCTCATAACAGTAGTCGTGGACTTTGTTGAAATCCCAGTTTGCATCATCAGGATATCTAACAGAAACTACCAGACCTGCCTGCCATTCGCGTTTGATTACGTCTTTAAATCCGAGTTCGTCAAGTCCTTTGTGGATAGCTTCAAAAACTCTTTTATGGCGTTCCCATTTTGCTGTTTCACCTTCTGCAAAATATTCTTTCAGAGCCTGAATAGTTGCGTAAATTGTTTGAACTGGCGGAGTGAAGTGCATTTCACCTGTTTTTTCAAAGTATTCGTATTGCAAATATAAGTTGCAGTAGTATGAGCGTCTCGGATAATTTTTAGACGCTTCGATAACTGCTCTGTTCCCCACGATGAACGAAAGTCCAGCCATTGCCATCAGACCTTTTTGCGCTGATGCCATACAGAAATCAATGTTATCTTTTTCCATATCAATCGGGCGCATTGCGTAAGTTGATGTTGTATCTACGACAAAAATGGCATTATGTTTGTGGGCAAGTGCGCCAATTTCGCGGATTGGGTTCAAAATACCGGTACCTGTTTCGTTGTGTGTGGTGTAGACAAGTGCTATTTCAGGGTTTTCTTCTAAGGTTTTTTCTACCTTGTCTAAATCCGGCAACTCATCTACAGGAAACTTTAAATTTATATGCGGCAAACCGTAGTATTCGCAAACTTCAACGGCTCTTGCGCTATATGCACCGTTATTTATAACCAGAACTTTTCCACCTTCTGGGAGAAGTGAGTTTAAAGTTACATCTATGTTTATTGTTCCGGACCCGCAGAAAAGAACAGATGTATATTTTTCAGGATCTGCATGAACAATTTTTAATAAATCCTCTCTTAATCCTTTCATCATTGATGCGAATTCTTGTTCTCTCGGGCATATATCAGGCACAACCTGAGCCATTTTTACCGTGTCTGTCGTTGTTGCAGGTCCCGGGTTTAATAATATATTTCTTTTAATACTTTGCATTCTACTCTCCTTAAATTTTATTGAGTTCTTCTTCTGTTTTATTCAGGAATTTTTGTAATTCTTCAAAAGTTTCATCGCTGTAGTAATCCCTCAGTGTTTTGTCCTTTTGAAAACGGAAATGGTGCGCGTATAGCTTTTTAGGCCAACTCATATAGTTGCCGTACATTTCAGTGAGGAATGTGTCGATATCGTTCGGACAATAGAATGTCGAATCCTCAAATTTGATTTCTTTTAACGGAAAGTAAGTTGAGTTTGAGTAAACGAGGTAATCATTTACTTTATGCTGAAAGTCTATACCCCAAACAATATCAGAGTTTTCGATTTTCTTTTTCTGAGAAAATCTGAAAAACTCTTCGGCTTTTGATTTGATATATTCTAAAGCTTTTGTTTCATCGACTGTTTTTGTATATTTTAAGATTTGAGGGTTCATTGTGCGGCGGAAGCGTTTAATTTTGTTGGATAATTTCAAACGCTCGGTCTTTGTTAACACTTCGCCAGTTTCGTCAATCGGTGTAATATCGATGAAAATGTCAGGTATCTTTTTGTGGCGGATTTTTAGGAAAATATTGCAGTCTTTCGGTGTATGAATCATTTCCGTATAGAAATCCAGATTGGTTTCTGCGTTAAGTAAATCTATTAGTTTGTGATAATCTTCGCGTGTCATTTCGACATCGATATCGTCATCCCACGGAATAAATCCTCCGTGGCGTACCGCACCTAAAAGGGTTCCGAATGTAAGCCATAGTTTAAGTCCGTTTTTGCGACAATAAGCGTCGACTTCTTTCATTAATTGATAGTTTGCAAGCTGGGTGATTCTAAGAGGGCCATCGGCCTGCGGTGCGTCGGTGATTTTACCGCCGGCGTCTTTGAATTCCTGAAATTTATTCTCTTTCAATTCCTTGCCTGCCATTTTTATTTTTATGCCAAGAATTGTCAGAACTGTTCTGCAATCTGCTTCATCGTACTTAATCGAAAATATTTTATTAAGCAATGTCCCTCTCCCTGTTTAACCTTATTTAGATACTGAATATATTGATTTATAGTTTTCGTATTTGTTTGTAAACTCTGTATTTTCAAGACTTTTTGTTCTGTGGCTGTATTCGTGTTTTTCCATTGATGAGTCTTTGATTTGAATAGCACAGGTCGCAATGTTTGAACAGTGTGCGGCAATCCTTCTTAAATCGTTCATTAAGTCTGAGAACATAAAACTGACATCAACGGTACAAAGTCCGTCTTTAAGCCTTTTAACGTGGCGGTTTTTAACCTTGCGGATGTTCTTTTTGATAACCTGTTCAAGCGGTTCTGCCTCTTGAGCAAGGATTGTATTGTCTGTTGTGAAGACTTCCAGTGTCATTCGGAAGAGTTCTGAAACAGCGTGAACGATAACTTTCAACTCTTCGATGGCTTCAGGTGAGAATTTTTGTTTTTTCTCGTGCATTGTTTCTGCAATCTTTAATATATATGAAGCGTGGTCGCCGATTCTTTCGTAGTCACCGATAGTGAGAAGCAGTTGTGTGATTCTGTTACTGTCTTCATCAGATAGTTGTTTACCTGAAAGTTTTAAGAGGAATGAGCCGAGTTTGTCTTCGTAAGTGTCAATTCTCAATTCATTTTCCGCAATGTGTTCTGCGCTGCGTTGGTGGTAGCTTTTAAGCATTTTGGTAGAGTTTAAGAAGTTATATTCAACGACTTTTGCCATTTCTGCTGTTAAACGTGCGCATTCACCGATAGCGAATGATGGGGAAAGAAGAAGTCTTTCGTCGATGATGACTTCTTTTTCTTTTGCGTTTTTATCGTCTTTAACAAGGAATACGGCAATTTTTTCGAGTTGTTTGGTGAACGGGAATAACATTGCTGTTGTTGCAAGGTTAAAAATTGAGTGTAAAACTGCAATGCCGAACGGGTTAATACTTTTTGCAAAAAGCGGAATTACCCATAATGTTGAAACGATTTGGAAACCAATCATAAAAATAATTGTTCCGAGGATATTGAACATAATATGTGCTGCGGCAACTCTTCGTGCATTTGTGTTGACACCGATGGCGGAAAGTACGGCAGAAATACAGGTTCCGATGTTCTGTCCCATGATTATCGGGAACGCCATTCCGTAAGAAATTCCGCCTGTTAATGAAAGGGCCTGTAAAATACCTACTGATGCTGCGGAGCTTTGGATTACTGCGGTTACAACAGTACCGATGATGATTCCGAAAAGTGGATTGCTGAACGCAGTCAGGATATTAGTGAATTCCGGCATGTCTGCAAGCGGACTCATTGCGTTTTTCATTAACTCCATGCCGAACATAAGAATCGCAAATCCGATTAAAATTGTACCGACATTTTTGCGCTTACTTGATTTACTCGCCATCATCATTATCACGCCTGCAAGCGCAAGAAGCGGCGAGAACGATTCAGGTTTTAAAAGTTGTACGAAGAAATTGTCGCTTTCAATCCCCGATAAACTTAAAATCCAGGCAGTTACCGTAGTTCCTACGTTGGAGCCCATTATGACTCCAATTGCCTGGGTTAAATTCATTATTCCTGAGTTTACTAAGCCGACGAGCATTACCGTTACGGCCGAAGAAGATTGAACGATTACTGTTATTCCCATCCCTAAAGCCAAGCTTTTTATAGGGTTAGAAGTCATTTCGCGCAGAAGCTGTTCCATCTTTCCACCGGCTACTTTTTCCAGACCGCTTGACATAACAGTCATTCCGTAAAGGAAAAATGCCAGGCCGCCCAGTAACGTAAATATATTAAAAATATCCATATAGTTTCATACTCCTGTAATAAGTATTCAATTATATCCTAGCATGAATATAAAAATTTTTCCCCTATCTTGGCTAATTGTAACGATATTATACGACTATTGTTAAATTTTTAGTGGTAAGTTATAATGTGCGAAAAAGGAGTTGTTATGTTTAAAAATTTGGTAAAAGAGTTACGTGAATTTATTATGCGCGGCAATGTAATCGATATGGCTGTAGGTATCATTATTGGTGCAGCTTTCGGTAAGATTATTGATTCGTTGGTAAAAGATATTATTATGCCGCCAATCGGTTTGTTACTTGGAAAGGTAGATTTCTCAAACCTTTACTGGCAAATTGCTCCGCGTGACATTAGTTATCCGACATTACAGGCAGCGAAAGACGCAGGCGCTGTTACTATGAATTACGGGGCATTTATTAATACTGTGATTTCTTTTCTGATTGTTGCGTTTGCGGTGTTTATGCTTATCAAAATGATGAATAAGTTGCAAAATACTCTTGTGAAAAAAGAAGAGGCTGTAGAGGAAGCAACAACAAAAGAATGTCCGTATTGTTTTACTACAATTAATATTAAAGCAACAAAATGTCCTAATTGTACGGCGGATTTAAAATAAAATGTAAGGCGGGCGCGAAGCGCCCGCCTCTTGTTTATATTTCCCCTTGTGCTATACTTGTGGTATGAAACACAATATTGTTGATGATAGCATTAGAAAAGAGCTTGAACAAAGAGAGATAGATTTACTCAGCGAATTCGCAACAAAAAGCAGATTTACCCGTGGTCGTGTTCGTGAGGAAACAGCTTGTGCTTTTAGAACTGATTTTCAGCGTGATAGAGATAGAATTATTCACTCAAAGGCTTTTCGACGCCTGAAACACAAAACGCAGGTTTTTTTATCACCGTACGATGACCATTTTAGAACCCGTTTAACTCACACTCTTGAAGTTTCGCAAATCGCAAGAACAATGGCGCGTGCGCTTAGATTGAATGAAGATTTAACCGAGGCTATTGCGCTCGGGCACGATTTAGGGCATACCCCGTTTGGCCATTGCGGCGAGGCTGTTTTGAATCGTTTGCTAAAAGATGGTTTTAAACATAATGTTCAGAGCGTTCGTGTTGTCGAAACATTAGAAGATTTAAACCTTTGTCAGGAAACTGTTGACGGGATTTTAACCCATTCGTGGGGATACAAACCTCAAACGCCGGAAGCGCAGGTCGTTCAGTTTGCGGATAAAATTGCATATATTAATCATGATATTCAGGATTCAATCAGAGCAGGGCTTATTCAGGAAAAAGATTTGCCGAAAGACTGCATAAGATATTATTCATCTACTCCGTCAAAACGTTTGAACCGTATGGTTTCTGATATTATTTTCAGTTCTCAAGGCAAGCCTAAAATTACTATGAGTGAAGAAGGCTGGAACTATACAACACGTTTGCGCCAGTGGATGTTTGAGAATGTTTATGTGGGTTCGCCGGCAAAAATGGAAGAGAAAAAGGCTTCACGCTGCGTGGAAGAATTGTTTAATTTTTACAAAATCCTTTTGCGCGATGAACTTCCGGCAGAACAGCTTGAAACTGTTATTTCCGACTATATTTCCGGCATGACTGATCGTTATGCAATCGAACGGTTTTCGGAGATATTTATCCCGAAAGGTTTGCAAACCCAAACCGGAGATGAATATTTATATAAATTGATTAAAAATCTTAAATAGGGTTTACCAAACGGGAGAAATGTTTTATAATAATTATATGGAACGCAGGACAGAGAGATTACAGGATTTAGAAATAGACACATTCAGTTTGGAAGAGGCACTGGAATACGCGTATAAAACCCGCGGTCAAGTCGTGACTTTAAATCCCGAAATGGTTATGAATTCCCGTGATAACGCTTCGTTAAAAAATATTATTCAGTCTGCGGATCTTGTTATTCCTGATGGCGTTGGGATTGAAATAGGTTTGAAAATTCTCGGTAAAAAAGCTCGAAGGATTGCAGGAATTGAATTTGCTTACGCCTGTATTGCGATGTTTAACGAGTTGAAACTTCCAATCGCCTTGGTTGGTGCGTCGCAAGAGGTTAATGAACTTGCTGTCGCAGAATTGAAAAAGAAATTCGCAGGGTTAAATGTCGCTTATTCACACAACGGCTTTTTTAAAGATGAAACTCTGATTTTTGAAGATTTAAAGAAATCAGATGCCGAGCTTGTTCTCGTTGCACTTGGTTCTCCAAAACAAGAAGAATTTATCTATAAACTCAAAAAAGATATGCCAAATACACTTTTTATCGGTGTTGGCGGAAGTTTTGATGTTTGGTCAAATAAGGTTGAAAGAGCGCCGGAATTTTATCAAAAAGCAGGTTTAGAGTGGCTCTATAGAACAGTGAAAGAGCCTGCAAGATTTAGGAGAATTTTTCCGACATTGCCATTGTTTGTGTTGAGAGTTTTAAAAGAAAGGATTTGTAAATGATAGATGATATTGAAGTGAAAAAGTTAGAAGAATTATGTCTTGAATCAAGAAAAAACATCCTTTCGATGGTTTATAACGCTCAATCAGGACACATTGGCGGAGCATTTTCGGCTGTTGAGATAATGACAGTGCTTTTCCACAAGTGTATGAAGACAGCACCGTTATGGAAGCAGGATTCAAACTACGAAAACCGTGATAGATTTGTTCTCTCAAAAGGTCATGCTTCTTCTATATTATATTCGGTTCTATCACAGCTTGGATATTTCCCGAGAGAAGAATTGATGACGTTCAGAAAACTTGGAGGTCGCCTGCAAGGCCACCCGACAAAACTTTGTCCCGGGGTTGAAGTTCCGACAGGTTCGCTCGGTCAAGGGCTTTCTATTGCATGTGGTATTGCAATGGCGTTGAAACTCGATAAAAATCCAGCAAAAGTTTTTGCGCTTCTCGGTGATGGTGAACTTCAAGAGGGAAGCGTATGGGAAGCGTTTATGCATATCGCACACTTAAAGCTTGATAATATAATTGCAATCGTTGACCGTAACAGGTTGCAAATAGACGGCTGCACTGAAAATATTAAATCTCTGGACAATTTAAAGGCAAAAATTGAGGCTTTCAACTGGGAAGTTATAGAAATTGACGGCCACGATATGAAGGCAATCTATAACGCAATAGAAACAGCAAAATCTGCCGGCAAACCTGTTGTAATTCTTGCCAATACAATTAAAGGCAAAGGCGTTTCATTTATGGAAAATAATGCCGGCTGGCATGGTAAGGCGCCGAATAAAGAAGATTTTGAAAAAGCTATGGCTGAATTAGTATAAAAGGAGTATGACGATGAGTAATCCTAGATTAATAAAAAAAGCATTTACGCTGGCAGAAGTTTTTATTGCAATGGTAATACTTTCAGTTCTTGTATCTGTAAGTGTTACGTTTTTTACATCTAAAAAGGATTATGAACGTGAATATTTTTATTATTCAGCGTACTTAAATATTGTTAAGGTTGTTGATGCCGCTCTATTGAATGATAGTTATTTGAAAGGGGCAAATCCGCGTACAGAAGAAAGCGAATGTGGTATAACGAATTTGCCGGCTGGAACTTATAAATGTCGCGCTTTTAAATCTGATACTGGTACACTTTGTAATGTTTTTAATGATTACTTTAATACTTCAGGAACGGCTAATTGTTCTGTAACCAGTTCTACACCGCAAAATGGAACTAATCCGTCGTTAAAGCTTACAAACGGAATGGAAATTTATTTCACAAATCAGGCTTCTACAGGTATACTGGGTGACGCTGATGGTGTTGTCAAAGATACAGAAAAAAATGGATATACAATTTGGATTGATATAAACGGACATGGGCAAGGCGAAGATAAACAATACTACGACGTAATGCCTTTTCATATCACGCTTTCCGGCAAAGTTGTTCCGGGGGTTGGCACGGTTACCCCTGAGATCCGCGGGTATGAATATGACGGATTAGATGCAGGCGGAAATTCATCATTAATGGCTTTTGATATCGTAAAAGTTGCTGATAATGACAAATTGGGAGTCCTTGCGCGCTCTTTATCGTTTAGAGAAGCAGCATGCCTCTCCGGTTATCTTGCAGAAGGATCCAATATTTGTAAATACGATATTGATAACGTAACAACAATAGATCCGGCTTGTTTTACGGAACGTTGTGATATTAGACTCGTTAAAAAATTGAGAAGAGTTAAATAATGATTTTTGATGATATAAAAAATATTAAAAAATATGCTGAAATTGACACGAATGTCGCTGATTTTATAGTTGGTTTGACTGCGGAAATTCCGGCAGGCAGAATTTATTTGAGTGATGATGGCTTAACTTATGCAAATGTTGATGAATATACAACAAAACTGCATGAAAGCTGTAGGCTTGAGGCTCATAGAAAATATGTTGATATTCAGATTATGCTTGATGGCGTTGAGGAATTGGACTATTCTGACGTTGAGGGGCTTGAGATAAGCGAAGCTTATGACGCGGCACGTGACATTATGTTTTTTGCCCCGACAGAAAAAGTTTTGAATAAAGTGGTTCTTTCGGCTGGAAAATTTGTATTACTTTATCCTCACGAAGCGCACCAACCGCAAATGGCTTATAAGAATTCACCTGAAGCTGTTAAAAAAGTTGTGGTAAAAATCCCATTATAATTCCATAAATAGC
>CANAJP010000053.1 GCA_947361615.1 uncultured Candidatus Melainabacteria bacterium
GGGTGTGTTACGCACTTTTCTTTAATATTGCCTTTTAAAAGAGGCCCCCCCCCCCCCTGTCGAGATTGATACATTCTTAAGTAATTTCATTTATTTACCCTTCCTTTCTTTCTATAAATTATTATGATGCATGTTTACAAACTTGTCAAGATAGAAAAGGCGCTTCATCCGAAGCGCCTCTCTCATAATTATAAATCTTCAAGTCTTTTTGCTGTGTCAAAGTCCACAAGCGCTTCCTCTTGATGTCCCGAAGCCTGCTTTGCAATAGCACGGAAATAATATAATTTAGCGTTTTGCGGCTCATCTTGTATCGCAATATCAAGGTCTAAAATACCTTTACGATATGATTTAGTATTTACCAAAAGAAGTCCTCTTTCTTTATACACAACTCTTTGAGCCGGATTTAAACGTAACACCGTTGTATAGTCATTTATTGAATCGTAATATTTACCCAATTTTTCGTAGAGTCTTGCTCTATCAAGATAAACATTATCATTGTATTTATCTTTACTTACAATAATATCATAATACAACAACGCTTCTTTATCATTTCCGTTCAAAACTTCAGCCTCAGCAACTCTCAAATGATCTTCTGTTGTAGCTTCAGATTTTTTAATGTTTACAATTTTTTTGTAATCGTTTGAAGCTTTTTTAACATCGTCAAGTCCTAGATAAGCAGTTGCTCTATTCAAATAATACTCAGTATTATTTTTATCTTGCTCAATCGCAGTGTTAAAATCCTCAAGCGCATCTGTAGGATTTTTCAATGCTAATTTAGACATTGCTCTGTAGAAATAAGCCTCAGGAGCTTTTTCCTTTTTAGGTTTAATGCTTAAATATTTTGTCATATCAGCTATTGAAGAATAAAATTCGCCCATCTGATATCTTGCTTTTCCACGTTCAAGGTAAGCTTTCGGATATGCAGAAGCATTTGTGTCAAGCAATAAAGAGAAAATTTCGTTCGCTTCAGAAAATCTACCAACAGAACTTGCACAATTTGCAAAATGATATCTATATTCAGGATTTTCTGGGTTTTCTCTTAGTGCCAGAGAGTATGCGCGATAAGCATAAGCATTTTTATTTTTACCTTCAAACGCCTGACCTTCTATGAAATAAGCACTTGCTTTATCTGAATCCATTTTAAGCGCCATTTCAGCATCTTTGATTGCACCGTCGTAATCTTTCACTTTAAGTTTCAAACCTGCACGTTCGATATAGTTTGCAGAATTAGACGGATCATTTCCAACTACGTTATCATAAAACGCGACTGCGCTATAAACATCACCGGAAGAAATTTTTTCACCGGCTAAACGTTTCGCTACTTCTTTATCCAGAATTTCTTTTTCAACCGGCCTCAATGAATCAGCTGCGGCAATAATAGTAGCATCCTTTTCTGCTGAAACTTTTGGTTTTTCAACCGGTACATCTTTTGCTGAAGCTCTATCAGAACCGGTCAAACCGACAGTTACAACACCTAAACTTTTTGCAGCTTTATAATCTTTCTTTGCAGCAGCTTTATTACCAAGTAACTCGTATGCTTTTCCTCTAAAGTTATAAACAAGGCCATCATCAGGTGCTTCAGCAAGTGCAGCGTCAAAATCTTTTATAGCTGCTTCATACTTACCTAATTGATATTCTGCGATACCTTTATAATAATTAGAATTTTCATATCTTAAATTAGAGGTAAGAACTTTATCAAAGCATTGTATCGCAGAATCATATTGTGCAAGATTCATTGATGCAAGTCCTTTTCCATAATAAGCATCGTAATAATTTTCTCTTAAATCAATTGCTCTTGAGAAATTATTATAAGAATCGCTATAAAAACCGGCTTTATATTCAGCTCTTGCAAGTTCGAAATGGTAATCAGAGCGTTCATCAGCAAATCTGATTGCAGAGCGCATATTTTCAACAGCCTTTGTATAATCCTGTGTGCGATAATAAATTCTTCCGATATTAAATCTTGCTTCGTATAAAGCAGGATTAATTTCTATTGCAACTGCAAAATCTTTCATTGCACCTTCAAGATCTTGAAGCTGATATTTTGCAGTACCACGTTTTAAATACGCATCGGTATTATATTGATCCAATTTCAGAGCAGCATCATAATCAGCTATTGCATTGTTAAATTCACGTGCATCCATGTGAATATTTGCTCTACTTAAATACCCGAAAGCGTCATTTGCATAATCACGAATATAGTCAGTCCAGAGCGTAATTTCAGCTTCCTGATCCAACGTATATTGAGCCAGTGCCGGTGAAGACGAAACCATACTTACGCTTAGCAAGCAAGATGTCATTAACAACGCGGCTAAAAACTTATCTTTTTTCATTATCCTACCTCTTCTATAGTATCAATTTATACCCATTCAAATTCTAACAAATTGCGCGGTCGCTGTCAATAAAACAGCCTCATACATATAGTTGATTTTAAAACAAAGCTCCAGACAAATTCCTTAAAACAAAAGACACGCAATAGCGTGCCTAAAAAATAAAAATTCCTTTTTTCCTATTCTATCCGACGTGCATAAATATTATGCGATAAAATTTGTTGCTCCAAAGCGGCTTGCTCCGTGGAAAAATGATTGTTTTAACAATCCGCTTAATGATTTTTTTATTACTGTGCGGTTATGCAAATCATTATTGTTTACAGCTTCAGAAGTTTCTTTGTATAAATCGCTTACAGTTGTTGAAAATAATAACATCTCTTGCATATAAACCTCTCTTTTTCTTTAATCTCTCTGTATTTATATAAACACATAAAGAATAAAATTATTGCCTTTTTCAATACAATTTATATAAATTTGATTAACATATTGTTACATTGCACTTTTTACTTATTAGCAACTTGAGCGAATCTATCAAACAGCAAAACTCTATAGTCCAAATCAACAGGGCCTCTTATACTCAATGCAGTCCTCAACAAATTTGTAGAATTTGCATAAGCTTCTTGCTCGTTTAGTGCTGTTTTGGCGACATAATCCAGTACAGTTTCAGTTTTAAGATTTGGGAATTGCGTTTTTTGCAATTTCAAAGAGTCATCCAGAACTTTCATTATATAGGTATCAACAGGACAATTAACAGTTTGCGTGTATATAGCATCCAAGACCTGCGAACTTAAAACATTCACCGGCTGTGGAAGTTCACTTTCCTTTTGTAACGCCGCAATAAGCGGTCGTTGCACTGTGATATCCGATTGTGCAAAAACCCGTGGCATACCCAACAATGTGTCTTTTTTCTGTTCAATAGAATGCCCTTTTTTCAGAAATTCACGTAATAAATCAAGTTTGCCAACCCTATCAGAACTCTCTTCCTGAAAAATATGAGTCATTTCATGAATAATGCTTGATAGGTATTCCAATAACGATTTCGTATTATTTTGTTGCGGTGGTCTTAAATAAATAGCTTTTGAACCTGGCCTTACGTCAGTTAAATCACGGTTAAAATTATACATACAATGAAAATATGCACCCGTTCTTTCATTAATATTGGCACCAGCCGGAAGTTCTCTGAACGATTTAACCGTTGTTGCAGGAGAATGTTTTGCAACGACTTGCCCGATTTGCTCAAGGCTGGTTCTTCCCATGAGCACAGTATCATAAATTTCGGGCAGGAATGCTCGCATTTTTGTATTAATAGGTAGCTTATTGCCAAATACCTGGTTACTATTTACACTTACTGGCTGAACTTTCATATTTTCTGTAATAACTATAAAAACTCTAATTTGCCGAAATAAAATTCATTATTAAATTTTTGTAACAATATTAAAGTTATACAATATTAATACCGATAAAACAAAGGTAAATAAGATAGGAGTAATTTATGGCTATTGACGGAATCGGAATTAATGCAGAAAACTGGCGTGCCAAACCACTTAAAGAAATTGTTAATAATTTAGATGTTGTACAAGAAGAGGATTCGGATTGTGCGAAATGGGCACAGGCAATGTCGGCTGTTGCAAACGCACCGGATAATGTAACTTATGATATGGCCGGCGGCTCTATAGAAGAGTTTACGGCCGAACTTGAAGCTATTTCGCAAAACGGACTTCCTGTAGAAGAACAGCCGGAAGACATGGCTCCTCCTGAGGATGTTGAGGGCATTGGCAAGGCTGATGAGGTTCCACCGGAAGAAGAGGAACCAGAAGTCGGCGATATTGACGATGCTGCTGATAAACAGACTGCAGCTGAAGCCGCAACAGCAAATGACCCTAACGCTGCAGCAAAAACAAATCTTGTTGCTGAAGAAGGCGCGGATGATCCAACATCAGAGGCAACCGACGCAACCGCAGCTGATTCAATCAACACTGATAACGAAGCTATTCAAAAACGAAAAATCAAGAAAGGCGAAAAACCTGAACAATAAAATTGAGGCGCGGCCGTAAGGGCCGCGCCTTCTTATATCAATGCTTTAAACGCCAAAAATATCAATATAATACCTGCGCCAATTTCAAGATATTTTGTATTAAACCTTTTCAAAAAGAACCCGCCCCAAAAGCCGACAAGCGACATCAAGTAAGAGCCTAATGCAATTATTGCACAGGATATCAAAAGCGGAGTTGAAGTAAGCTTGAGCGAAACACCAGCACCAAGTGCGTCAATGCTTGTTGCTATTCCGAGTAAGACAAAAACTTTATACCCCAAACGTACAGGTTTAACATTCTCATCATCTTTCAAGGCTTCAAAAATAAACTTCACGCCGAGGAACATAAATATTCCAAAAACAAGAGTTTTGGCAAACGGTGCAATATAATCAAAAACAAAACCTGTCAAGAAATAACTAATCAAAGGCATTCCACCCTGAAAAAGGCCCATAATCAAAGCAAGAATATGTGAAATTTTGTGTCGTTTAAAACGAATTACCAGGCCTTGCGAAAATGAAACAACAAGGCAATCCATCCCGAGCGCTATTGATAAAAATATCATCTCAAATAAAGTCAATTTCCACCTCAAACGACCTATTCCAAGGTAACTTATAAGTTATTTGTTTCTCACAAGGAAAAAATTCACGCAAAACCTCTTCATACGAAAGCATTTTTTCAGCAAGCTTGCCCTCTGTAAGGTCTTGCCTAACATTTGCTTGATATGCCCAATCGTCTAAAAATCTTGTCAACATCAAATGGTTAAAGGCCTCTTTGTTAAACGTCCCGAATTTCTTAGCATTCAACGTAATTTTTAACGCGAGAAGCAGGCTTCCCAGCGAATTAGCAGAAGTATTCCACGCCGAATACCCGAGCATATTTTCAAGACCAGCTTCAAGCAATGCTTTTACAAATGCATTGTCACTTCCATTCGCTAACCTAACATCTGCAACGACAAAAGGCTTTTGGGGCTTCGCCCAGACACCTGAAAAAGGAATAGTCGGAACTTTCATAACAATTTCGCCCTGTTTTTCAATAAAATTGTTAACGTATAAATCAACGTCAGCCTCATCTGAAACAATCATGCCTGCAAGTTCGATTTGATTACGCACACATTCTTCTATTGAAATATCTTCATAGTTTGAAATCAGTTTTTTCTGAGATTCTTCTATAAATATCGGTTTAATTTTGTAATTTCCATTTAAAGCACGTGCAAGAAGAGAAAGCGGGATTTCATCGGCACCCGTTTTAACCGTCGCCCCAAAAGATTTGAGCGTTTCTGCTTCCTGAACATTCAGCCCGAATTCTGCACAATCATCTTTTGAAAAAATCAGCGTATCAAAAAGCCCTTCATTTTGCCAATCAAGATAGACTTTGTTTATTCTTAAATTTCTTCTTCTGGTTGCAAGATAATCAGCAAGGATTTCAGGTGGAACTTCACGCGTCATACGATTTTCTTTGTGTAAAACCCAAGAATATTCAAATATCTTCTTGCCCCACTTATCCCAGTAAGGTTTTTCTTCCTCGTTAATATTATTGTTCGAAATTCGCATTATGCTTGAAAAAGCATAGACCTTCTTGCCTTTAAGGACTTTTTTAAGTTTTTCAAGACGTTCCAGAATATCTTCAAAAGTATCATTACTTCTTCGCGATGGAATAAGTCCGCCATAAGCAATCGTATCGAGCGAAATAACGAACGCATCGACATTTTTTAAATCTTGAAGCCATGCCAGAATTGCATCAACATCAGCGCCCCTTTTCAAATCTCCGAGAAGTTCGCGCGGAGGAAGAAAAAGCTCTAAACTGTTGTCAATTCCGGCAATCAACGCCGGAAGCGTATAACATACCGGCCGGTTATCTATTGGTATAAATCCTACTCTCATAGGAAATATTATACACTAAATTACGCGATTTGAATTCCCGCCTTTTAAAAAATCTCTAATTGAATTCATAGAGGTTGCAAGAATGTAATCAATAGCCTCCTGAGTTTCGTATGCAATATGCGGAGTAATAATTACATTGTCATAATTAACAATCTGTTCTACAATTTTAAGTTCGTCAAAACACTCTGCCTGACAAATTTCCGCAGCAGGACAATACTCCTCACATCTGAATGTAAAAGATTCACACGTCAAAACATCAAGTGCCGCGCCTGCAATAAGTTTCTTATCAAGCGCCTCTTTTAAATCACGCAAATTAACGAGTTCACCGCGTGAAGTATTAATAAAATAAGGAACGCGTTTCATCTTTTCAAACATAGGCATTGAAAACATATTAAAATTATCATTGACATACGGAACATGAATACTTATAACATCCGCCTGTTCAAGAAGTTCAGGCATATCGACATACTTCACGCCTGCTTTAACAATAAGTTCCTCTTTCGGAACAAGATCATAGGCTAGAAGCTTCATTCCGAAATCACTACCTAACTGACAGACACTGCCACCTATTGCACCTGTTCCCACGACACCAAGTGTCAAGGCTTTCAGATCACGTCCAAGAAAATGATGGCATCCGTTTTTTTCCTTATTTTTCATATATAAATTAGCCGGAATAACTTTTCTTATAAGCGCAAGAATTAATGCAAATGTATACTGAGCAACGGTTGTAGCGCCATAATTCTGAACATTCGTTACCGCTATATGATTTTTTCGGCAATAATCAATATCTATATGATCCACTCCGGTAGAACGCGCTGCCACTACACGAAGATTTTTAAACTTTTTTAGTACGGCTTCATTAACAATTGAATCAATAAAAACACTTATAACCGTAATATTTTCCAAAACCTCTTCAGGTATTGTTTCAACAGTCGTTTCGTTTAAAACTTCATTAAAAAACCTTATATTAAAACACGATGTATCATATTCCTCAAAAAACTTCTCTTCCGGTTTTCTGTATTCAAACAATAACATATCAATAGCCATTTGCAAAAACTCCTTTTACACAAAATATTGCGTGAACGAATAGCAAAAACATCAGACAAAAGCGTAATATTCGCTCGCTAAAAAAATCCTCCTTGCAGGCAATGAAGCCGCCTCGAAAAACTTGTATCTTGAGAGTACCAGAACGAACTAACACACGACACGAAAGGAGACCGACGTGAAAAACGACTTGATAATAAGAGAGCCTGATCTCTATTTTGATAGTATCCATCAAGAGTTAAATAATTTCTTACGCGATACATTCCTAACCCACGCGGTAGGAAACCCGTTAAACATAAAAAAGACTTCTATATGGCGTCCTGCAATTGAAGTTAAACAAACAGACAAAAACTATAAAGTAAAAGTTCAGCTTCCCGGGGTCAAACGAGATGACATAGCGGTAGAACTGGATAATGATTTTATGACAATAACCGCCGAAATTCAGGAAGAAAAAGAACAAAAACAGGAACAGGAAAAAAATGAACGTTACCACACCTGCGAATTTCGTTACGGGAAATACCAGCGTACAATTTCATTTGATGAACCTGTAAAAATCGAGGACAGCCGCGCAGAATATAAAGACGGAGTCTTAATGATTACAGTTCCTAAGCAAGAAGTTAAAGAACGCAAACCTAAAAAATTAGAAATAAATTAAAAAATGAGGACAAAATGCGCTTCCTGCTTTCAAGCGGGTTATGCGATAGTCAGGAAGCCGCGTTTTGTTTCAGGGCAAATAAAGAGTCTTTGTTAAACTAAGCCGACAATAAACAATTGAGTCGGGTCTGGGAAACATAGGATCTTTATCTGCCAAACGCTTTCCAATACCCATAGGGAGAAAAGCCGGATTAAGTCCAGATAGTTTGGACCGTACACAACCAGCGGCGGGGTATAAAGGAAAGTAAGGGCTGGTCGGATCGGTACGACTCCGACATTTAACAGCCGAGATTAAGGGGAAGCCTGTTATGGGATCTTCCCCTTTTTACGTATAAAGACTGGCGTACTTTATAGCCTCTATCATAGAATCAGGATTTGCAAGACCTCGTCCCGCGATATCAAATGCCGTTCCGTGGCTCGGTGATGTACGCAAAATATCAAGGCCGATAGTAACATTTACAGCACTCGACCCTGCAATTACTTTCATCGGAATAAGCCCCTGATCGTGATACATAGCGATATAGCAATCATAAGGCATTTTTTCATTTTTTCTGTATGCCTCTGCCGCCCCGATAAACAACGTATCCGCGGGTTTTGGCAGCGTAATAGAAACACCTTTAGCCCGAAGTTCTTCAACAGCTGGAATAATTATCTCTTCTTCTTCAAGTCCTAAAACTCCATGTTCACCAGCATGCGGATTTAGACCACATAGTGCAAAGCATGGATTTTCAAGATTTAATACAGAAGTCAGTCGTTCAACTTTCTCAATAATAAGTTCACGCGTAATTTTAATATCTTT
Source organism: uncultured Candidatus Melainabacteria bacterium (assembly GCA_947361615.1). Taxonomy (GTDB): domain Bacteria; phylum Cyanobacteriota; class Vampirovibrionia; order Gastranaerophilales; family Gastranaerophilaceae; genus Gastranaerophilus. The sequence continues at coordinate 8,741 of CANAJP010000053.1, forward strand.
CAGCGCACAATGTCTTGTAAGCAGCAAAACCCTGAAATCTTTTGCCGCAAAAAGCATTTCAGCCTTCTGCCCATCGTGTGCAAGAAAATGTTCCAGCAGCTCGGTTTGTCCGTTGAAATAATGCCCTGCCAGATGCATTGCTTCTTTAGCCGTTGGAGCTGTAACAATGGCTTTCGGCTTGAGTTCACAAGCTTTTTTCAAGCACTGAAACGAAAATTCGCCGCTCTCTTTTGTAATCTGCCCGAATTGAATTTCACCATCAAACGACACTTCAACCATTTCGCAATCAATATCTAATATCTTACGATTTGAAACAAGAACAACATTCTGGGTTCCCAATGTTTCCAGAGCTTTACGGGTAATTTCAGCCCCGATGCCGTTAACGTCACCGGTCGTTATTACAATCTTATTTTTCAAAATATTTTAAAACCTCAACCATCGTTTGAGCATTACCTAGATTTCCGGACTTTGTAACAACCCACTGCCCATTATAATCAAGGCAAAGCGGAATTGGCCCTGTAACTTTATCAATTAGTTGTAAACGGGTTGCGCCAATACGCTCGCAAGATTTATAAGCTGTTTCACCGCCAATAAAGATAAAAATCGTCTGAACACGCTCTTTAATTCTGTATGCAAGTTCAGAAAGATAATCGGTAATAAGGCTTGGGAAACTGATATTTTCTTCGTTTTCTTCATCAGCCTGAGCGTCATGCGGGGCTTCTTCTAAACCTGTAGTGTGAATAAGAACATTTTTCCCCTGTACAAGATTGGCCGAAATATCAGCAACCAGTTCATCACTTACGCAACTACAAATGTCTTCAAATTTAAGATTGTATTCCGCAAAATTATCGAAATAATAAGAGGCTTTAAGTTCTGCAATTTGTGCGGCACAAAGCTGCGTTGCGCTGCCTGAAATTATACATTTTGGAAGCGGTGGAATAATTTTCTGTTGAATAACTTCCGTATCATCATTCGCTCCAAACCATAACTTTGCCAGCGCCTTTGCAAAAGCAGCGGTTCCGCTCGGAAGAATTTGTTTATCTAACTTTTTGATAGCGAGAGAAATCTGTTCAATATCAGTATTAGAAACCGCGTCCATTACGATTAATTTTTTCCCCTCAGCCAGAAGTTCGTTGATTTTGACAAGGATAGGGCCTGCGCCTTTCATAATTGTTTTCAATTCAACATGCCCTACAAGGTGTCTGTATTCTTCGATAAGCTGACATTCCAAAAGGGTTGGCAGGTGAGATTCACAAATCGGAGCCTTAGGGTCGTGTGAAACCTCGGTACGCTCAATCGGCATGCTTCTGAGTAAATGATACCCTCCGACAGTAATTCGCTGTTCATCAGGAAATGCAGGAACAACAACCGCTGCATCCCACTGAATTTCATTCAAAACAGTCAGAGTTTCTACTGCGATATTTCCGCGGATTGTCGAATCTATTTTCTTAAAGAAATAATCCGGATTCAATTTATCAATAAGCATTCTGGTAGCTTCTCGAACCTTTTCATACGCTTCTCCCTGAGAAACATTTCGGGTTTCTGTAGAAACAGACCAAACCTGCGTAGCTGAACAGTTTTCCAACTCCGCAGTTCCAGATAATAAAATTTGTGTATTAGCGCCCTGCAAATAGAATTGCAAAGCCGAATCATTTGCCCCTGTTAAATCATCGGCAATGATTGCTACTACATTAGATGACATTATCATATAGCTTCAGCTTCTCTTTTTCCACCTGCAAATCTAATATTGCTTGCATTAATCAAAAATCTTTCGCGTTCTTCACCTGACGCTTTGTCAGTCCATTTACTATTTTGGATTGAGCCTTCAACAATAACCATAGAACCTTTTTTAATGTATTCGCCGGCAAATTCAGCTAATCTATCCCAAACATCTACGTTATACCAATCAGCGATTTCTGATTTAGTTTTAGCATCCCAACGGTTAACAGCAACAGAGAATGTTGCTCTTGATTTACCAGATTCAAAATATTTTATTTCAGCGTCCTGTCCGACCCTGCCAACGATTACAACTGTATTCATATTGATACACCTCTTTCTATAAATACAATGATACTATAAAGACGCATAAAAGAGCAACAGAAATAAAATTTTCTTTACAAAATAACGGCGGGGAATCCCACCGTTATTTTGCATTTTATCGTTTAATACACCAAACTTTATGTTTTGTCGTTGAAGCATGGTCATCGAGCTGCCCGTTTGCCTCCAAAAACCAGACTTGAAAACTAGAAATAACTCCAGATGTAGCATAATTTCCTGACAATTCTGATCCGGAACCTTTTAATAATTCTTTATTTACAAATAGTGACATTACTTCTTCTGTATTTGGAACTCTGTACTCAGCATCAAAATTTGTACAAGCTTTAGAGGCTGTAGTTCCTGATGTTGACTTAGTAGGATATTCAGTGCTTAATTGGCGTGTTGCAGGATAAGGAGCAACAACTTTCGGATCTGATGGATACATTACTGTCATAAACCCGATATCTTTTCCAACAGTATTAGGCCCTTTTGTTCCATTCAAGTCATACACAAAATTAGCACAAACCTTAGGGGCTATAAAATAGCCACCGGAGCCGCCAATAGGGAGTTCATTTAAACTTCCAAGACAATTTGGATTATAATAAACAATTACACTTTCCCCGTTTGCAGTTTCAAATGCAGCAGCCTTTGTATTAATAATGCTCATCTTATCCATACCATTATTGTAGGAACCTACCATTTGGGAGTTTAAATTACCCATTGTTGCAGGAGTATCTATTTGAGAAGCACCAAGAGTATTTATTTGTGTTGGAATTCCACAATCCTCAAGATGGTCACTGTCGCAAATATTATTAATTTTTAAAACTTTAGATAACCCATCGGTTACAAATGTTTCGGCTGCCGTGTCTACTGCATCACTCGCACCGGAAGAACTAT
>CANAJP010000054.1 GCA_947361615.1 uncultured Candidatus Melainabacteria bacterium
CCCCCCCCCTGCGCAAATGTTTACAATTTTGTTTTTCATATTTTCCATCCTTTCTACGTTTATTATGCAGCATGTTTTAGAACATGTCAAGCACCGGTATCAAGCGGTTGCAATTGTTCATCAGAGTTCAACTCTATATATTTATATATATTATAGACAACGCCGTATGGAAAATGATAAACATTATCTGCTGGAGTAATCTTAAGCATGGAATGTTCGGCATCAACTTTAATCACGCTCATCAAAAACGGTTTGCCTGCGGCTTTAAATAGAATATAGCCCATTTTTGATTGCAACTCTTCTATTTCAAAACGATTAGCGTTTAACGATAAAATCGACATATAAAAAAGTTTCTCGACAGGAAAATCAAATGTCTGCACGCATTTTGAAAAATCTACATCCTGTGGGGTAACAAGTTGAAGTGCAAGCGGTTGAGTTTGAGGCGCAGTTTCTTCTGCATGCGCACTTAGTGGCACAAATAACACTAAAAATAACAACAAAATTACCATGTTGAACCCTCTTTTATATTTACAAGCAACGGAACCGCTAATGGTTGATCCAGTTCCATCGCCTCACGCAACAATTTTTTAACTATATCAAGTTCATCACGTTCAACTTCCACTACCATTTCATCGTGTACTTGCATAATTAAACGTGATTTCAAATTATGTTTTTTCAAATCATTATAGAAACGAATCATCGCAAGTTTCATCAAATCTGAGGCCGACCCCTGCATAGGGAAGTTAATAGCCGCACGTTTAGCAAATTCTCTAACCATGGCGTTTGCGCTAGAGATTTCGTTTAAGAAATAACGACGTCGGCCAAAAATAGTTTCCGCAAAGCCATCAATCATAACTCTTTCAATCATAGCGTTCATATAAAGCTTAATTCCCGGATAAGTCAAGAAATAACGATTGATGAAATCTTCTGCTTCTTCCGGCGTAATATTTATAGCCTTTGCAAGCCCGTAACGTGTTTGACCATAAATTATGCCAAAGTTAACAGTCTTAGCAAGCCCGCGCATTTGTTTTGTGACGCTTGAAAGCGGTACTTCAAAGACATTTGAAGCTGTAATTGCGTGAACATCTTTGTCAAAAATAAACGCCTGCTGAAGATTTTTATCATCAGAAATATGCGCTAGAAGCCTCAATTCAATCTGAGAATAATCAGCAGATACAATCAAATTATCAGGATTTTGGGGAACAAAAGCTGATCTAATTTTTTCACCCTCATCAGTTCTTATCGGAATATTTTGTAAATTCGGGTTTGAAGATGAAAGTCTGCCGGTAGATGTAATAGTCTGGTTATAAGTTGTGTGAATTCGTCCATCTACGGGGTTAATCAAATTAGGAAGCGCATCCGTATATGTTGATTTCAACTTAGAATACTTTCTGTATTGGAGCAAATACTTCGCAATATCATGTTCCTCAGCGAGTTCCTCCAGAACCTCAGCACTGGTTGAAAAAGATGAACGGCCGCGAGATTTCTTTTTATGCTGAATTCCAAGTTTTTCAAACAAAATCTGTGCAACTTGTTTTGGAGAATTTAGGTTAAAGCCCTCATCCGCAATCTCAAAAATTGAACGCTCAAGCCTGCGAATTTTCTTATTCAAAAACTCTGTCAACTCATTCAGGCAGTTAATATTAATCGAAACGCCGTCATATTCCATATCTGCAAGAACCTTTGCGAGCGGAATTTCCATCTGTTGAAGTAATTTCCAGTGTTGATTGTCAAAACTTTCGACTCTAAATTTTTTTAATTCCATCAAAAGCCAGATTTCACGATATGCCTTTGCATAATCCGCACCGTCTTCAAGAAGCCCGAGTTGAACAGATTTAACATTAACATTCATCTCTTTAACAGGCGAAATATTCAAGCATTGAAGCGCTTGCACATCCATATCGTGATTATTAGACGGATTTTCAACATAACTTGCAAGCACAGCATCAAAAATAATATTTTTCAGTTCTATTCCATTAGAACGAAGTGTATTATATTCCTTCTTAGAATCAACCGTAATCTTAGCTATATTTTCATCTTCAAAAAGCTCTTTGAATCTTTGCATAAGCGCACCGGACGAACCAAAAGAAAGATTATAGCGCAAATTCAACGGAATATAATAAACATACGCCTTATTATTTTCGTCAATTGATACAGAAATCCGCTTATCCGCGTCAACAACAATATCAGCAACGCCCAGCGCAATATAGTTAATCTTTTGCTTCAAAATATGGTCAGCAGTTGCGCTTGTAGAAAAGAAAAATGCACCTTTTTCCTTGATATTTTTGACCATTGAATTAAATTCTTCAACAGTAGTAACTTCCTGTTCTATAATATTTTTCTGTTCCAACGTTGTTTCAGAATTTTCTTCTTCTCCAAAAAGCCCAAGCTGTTCATTAGAATTATCATCTTCACCGCATGCAGTTCCAGCACGGTTGAATGTTTCAAGAATTGTTTTAATATTTTTCAAGAATGAAAAGAATTGCATTTTTGTCAAAAAATCTGTTACATCAGCAAGTTTTGGCAAATTAATACAAGCCTTATCAAAATCAAATTCTACATCAACATCACGAACAATTGTTGCCAGAAAACGGCTCATATAGGCAATATCTTTACCCGTTCTAATCTTTTCTTTAACAGCTTTTTCTTTAATATTATCTACATTTTCATAAATGGTATCCAAATCACCATATGCATTAAGAAGTTTTTGGGCAGTCTTCTCCCCTATACCCCTAATCCCCGGAATATTATCAGACGAATCACCTCTAAGCGCCTTATAATCAATAACTTGATTAGGATAAACCCCTAATTTTTCATAAACTTTTTCCCAGTCATATTCTACAAGTTCACCTTTTGAAGGAATAATAACCCTAACGCACCCCTCTGTGTCCACAAGTTGGAATGAATCCTGATCACCTGTCAAAATATAAACTTTATGTCCCAGTTCACAAGCTTTTCTAGAAATTGTACCGATGACATCATCGGCCTCAAACCCCTCTTTTTGATATATCGGAATATTAAAAGCTTTTAAGCCGTCATAAATAAGCCCCATTTGAACCTGCATATCATCAGGCATTTTTTCACGATTAGCTTTATATTCAGCGTATTCTGCCGTTCTAAAAGTATTATGGCTAACGTCAAAAGTAACAGCAATCGCATCTGGTTCCAAATCTTTATTTTTCATCAGGTCAAAAACAGCTTTAAAAAAGCCAAAAACAGCCCACGAAGGAACTCCGGATGACGTACGCATTCCAGTACGCTCCAGCGCAAAATATTGCCTGAAAGCCAGAGCATGGCCGTCAATTAATATTAAATTTTTCTTCTTTTCCATATCCCACATCCAATATATCAGTTAAGCGCCGATTTTCATCATCGGCGCTCTGAATATAACCTACGCGATACTTTCGTTTGATTTGTTCAAAGTAGGCAACGGTATCAACTCGGCATTATTACGATTTTTAACCATCTCTTCTGTTACTACAAATTCAGTAATATCGGATTTCAAAGGTACATCATACATAATATCAAGCATAAGTTCTTCTACAATTGAACGCAACGCTCTTGCACCGGTTTTTCTTTTCAATGCCTCTTTTGCAATCAAATCAACCGCTGCTGGTTCAAACTCGAGTTTAACATTATCCATCTCTAAAAGACGTTTATATTGTTTCAAAATAGCATTCTTTGGTTCTGTTAAAATCATTTTCAATGTTTTTTCATTAAGTTGATCAAGAACGGCATAGGTTGGAATACGACCGATAAATTCAGGGATTAAACCGAATTTCATCAAATCATCAGGCTGCAGCTTTTTCAAAATTTTATTTGCATTAGCGTCTTTTTCAGCCTGTGTCATAGCACCCTTTGCGCCAAAACCAACAGATGTGCTGTCATTAGTACGTCTTTCAATAATTTTTTCCAATCCGACAAAAGCGCCGCCGACAATAAAGAGAATATTTTTAGTATCAATTTCAATAAACTCTTGATGCGGGTGCTTTCTGCCGCCTTGTGGCGGAACGTGAGCAACAGTACCTTCAATCATTTTCAACAAGGCCTGCTGCACACCTTCACCTGATACATCTCTTGTAATAGATGTATTTTCGGATTTACGAGAAATCTTATCAATCTCATCGACATAAATAATACCTTTTTGAGCTTTTTGGGCATCAAATTCAGCGTTCTGGTATAATCTCAACAGAATATTTTCAACGTCATCTCCGACATACCCTGCTTCTGTCAAAGTAGTAGCGTCTGCAACGGCAAACGGAACATCAAGCATTTTTGCAAGAGTTTGCGCAAGTAACGTTTTACCGCTTCCGGTTGGCCCAACTAACAGAATATTAGATTTTTGGATTTCAACGTCATTTTTCAAGTCAGTTGTTGCATTATTTTTTAAACGCTTGTAATGATTGTAAACAGAAACCGCAAGAACTTTTTTAGCATCATCCTGACCGATGATATACTCATCCAAATACGCCTTAATTTCATGAGGTTTTGGAATAGGTTTTTCATCAGCAGAAGCTTCTGCACCCTCAAGTGAAGCCTTGTCTTTAGATTCAAAGAACTCTTCATCAAGGATTTCATTGCAAAGTTCCACGCATTCATCGCAGATAAAAACCTCAGGGCCAGCAATTAATTTTTTCACTTGATCCTGTGTTTTTCCGCAGAATGAACATTTTAGTTTACTATCATCATGTTTTGGCATTAATATAAATCTCCGATAAATTATTTTTTATTATTTCAAGTCGTCACGTGTAATAACTCTATCAATCATACCGTATTCAAGAGCTTCTTGAGGTGTCATGATATAGTCACGGTCAGTATCCTTTTCGATTTTCTTAAGTGTTTGGTTAGTGTTAGCTGCAAGAATTTCGTTCAAAGTTTTCTTGATACGTAAAATTTCTTGAGCTTGAATTTCGATATCAGTAGCCTGACCTTGAGCGCCGCCAAGAGGTTGGTGAATCAATACTCTTGAGTGAGGGAGAGCCAATCTCTTACCTTTAGCGCCTGAAGAAAGCAAGAATGCGCCCATAGAAGCAGCTTGACCAAGACAGATTGTAGAAACATCTGCTCTGATGTGCTGCATTGTATCATAGATTGCCAAACCGGCAGTTACGCTACCACCAGGGCTGTTAATGTATAACATAATATCTTTTTCAGGGTTTTCGCTATCCAATAATAACAATTGTGCAACGATAAGGTTGGCAACCATATCATCGATAGGAGTTCCTAAGAAGATAATTCTTTCTCTCAACAATCTTGAGAAGATATCAAACGAGCGTTCTCCGCGGCTTGATTGTTCTATTACTACAGGTACAAAACTCATTTTTGTTTTTCCTTTCTCTATTATATATATTAAACTCTCTCAACTTAATAATCAAATCCCCTATTTAGATGAAACAACGTAATTAACTTTGTTGTTATCTACGAGGAATTTTCTAACTTTGTCATTAACAGCTTGCTGAGAAATAGCGCTGAGAACACCAGGGTTAGAAGAGAATTGTTGCATTAATGTTTGCGGATCAACGCCATACATGCTGCTTAATTCTTGAAGTTTAACCTGAATATCAGCCGGAGTTAATTTAATTTCTTCATCTTTAGCAATTTTGTCGATTAACAAAGTATTTTTAATTCTTGATTCTGCTTCTTCAGAAAGAACTTTTTCATAATCCTGACCTTGAGCTTTGAAAACATTTTCCAATGAAAGTCCCTGCATAGAGAATCTTTCTGAGTATTCAGCTTTTAAAGCTTCAAATTCTCTTTTTACCATAGATTCAGGAATTTCAACCTTAACGGTATCCATAACTTTACCGAAAATAACATTTTCAGCGTTTTGAAGGTTAGCAGCTTCTCTTTGAGCTTCAAGGTGTTTTTTGATATCTTCTTTAAGCGCGTCAACTGAGTCAAAACCGCCAACTTTTTTAGCGAATTCCGCGTTAACTTCCGGAAGATTTCTTTCTTTAATTTCTTTAACAGTAACTTTAAATACAGCCGGTTGACCTTTCAAAGCTTCTTCGTGGTAATCTTCAGGGAAAGTTACGTTCACATCGAATTCTTCATTCATTGGTTTGCCAACAATACCTTCTGCAAACCCAGGAATAAAGTTAGAATGAGCAAGGTCAAGATTGTAGTTTTGACCTGCGCCGCCTTTAATTTTTTCGCCGTTAGCAGAACCGTCAAAATCGATTACAACGATATCAGAGTCTTTAGCGTTACGAGGTTCGGTAACTGTAACAACTTCTGCGTATTGGTTTTGTAATCTTTCAATAGCTTTATCAACAGCATCAGCAGCGATAACCGCGTCTTCAACATCTACTGTAAGATTTTTATATTCGCCAACTGTCAATTCAGGTTTAAGTTCCAATTTAACAGTAGCTTGAACATCTTTTCCTAGTTCAAATTTAATATCAGTCAATTCAGGTTGAGTAACGATATCAAGTTTATTTTCTTTAACTGCTTCATCGATAAAACGTGGAAGAAGTTTGTCGAGCGCTTCTTGTTGAAGTCTTTCAGAACCAACTTGTCTTTCAACCATATTTTTAGGTGCTTTACCTTTTCTAAAGCCTGGAATGCTTACATATTGAGAGTACAATTTCACAGCGTTTTCATAAGCAGCTTGTGCATCTTTTGCCGGAATTGTCAATTCTAATTTTACAATGTTTTCTTTTTCTTTTGTGATGTTAGATGTCATTTTATATCCTCTTTCTATTTTATACACATATTAATAATTATAAACAAAAAAAGAAATAGTGCAAGAAGTTTACAAATCGGGCCATTTGGCTAAATCCAAAAGGTTATTTTTTAAAAATAAACAACACTGCAAGGATAATAAAAACAAAACCGACGAGATAATTCCATCTGAACTGTTCTTTTAGATAAAGAATAGAAAATACTGAAAAAACAACGAGCGTTATAACTTCTTGAATTGTTTTCAACTGAACAGCGTTGTAAACCTCATGCCCTATTCTGTTAGCGGGTACCTGAAAGCAATATTCAAAAAATGCAATTCCCCAACTGACAAGAATTACAATCCATAATGCAGAACTTTTAAACCTTAAATGACCATACCAAGCAAATGTCATAAATACATTTGAAATTGTCAACATTAAAACAGGTAAAATAAATTTTGACATAAAGAGCCTCTTTCCAGATAGAGTATACAAAAAACTTCCGGAAAAAGGCTCCATTAAATAGTTGAACTGCTTATCGCTTAATACATTGAACTTCACAGGAAGTTGTATTAGCCGTACCAAGCATTCCAAACACAAAATTAGACCCCCAGGCCATATGTCCAACCAATTTACTGCTAGGCCATATATACGAAGTCATAATTGACTGTATAGTAAAAGCCGGCATAAGTTTCAAATTTACGGCCATTGCAATTGATTCTTCACGATTAGGCAAGCGAGCGTCATCTAAATTCCTACAATACTCTTGCGCCTGTCTTTGATTTAAACCTCTTGTTGCTGCACCGGTTATTGCAGGTGCGACCAAATTTGTATCAGAAGAATAAAGAGCTGTCATAAATCCAATATCTTTACCAACAGTATTTGGCCCTTTCGAGCCGTTCAAGTCATATATAAAGTTCGCACATACAAACGGTGAAACTATATATGAATTATTTGCAAAATTATCACCACGGCAACTTTGATTGTAATATACGACTATCGTTTCGCCATTAGCAGTTTCAAACGCAGCTGCTTTTGAATTTATCATCGAGTGAGAACCTAAACCGGTATATGTAGCGCTAATCATTTTAGGCGCTAAAGTTGCCCAATCAGCAGGCACTGGAATTGCACTTGCTGTTGTATTAATTTTTGAAGCAACTCCACAATCAGCTAAATTATCCGGCGAACATATATTATTAATTTTAAGAACTTTCGCCAGCCCGCTAGTTATAAATGTTTCAGCTACATTATCTTCAGTTACACTGCCACTTGCATCCTCGGCTAGGGTTCCATAACCGTTCAATGCGGGCATTAAGGCGATTGCCTGCGAAAATCTTGCATAAAGTGCTTTGCGCTGAGTGTTCCATGTCCGCTCGTTAATATTGCCTGTTAATGATGGCAATGTTATAGCAGCTACTACACCGATAATCGTGAGGGATAACAGGATTTCCGCCATAGTAAAACCGGTTAAAGAACTCCCCCCCCCCCCCTGCGCAAATGTTTACAATTTTGTTTTTCATATTTTCCATCCTTTCTTTATATTTGTATTATGTAACATGTTTTATATTTAGTCAAGGTAGGCAATTTAAAAATTCGAACACTCAATAAATCATATAGCAGGAGGTATTAACTATGTTAGAACTATTTTCAATGGACTCTTGCCCGTATTGCCGTAAGGTAAAAGAATTTTTTAAAACCCACAACATTCAATACACAGAACGCGACGTTAACAATCCTGAAAACGCTATGGAACTTATGAAACTCGGCGGCAAAGCGCAAGTTCCGTTTCTCGCTGTAAAAGACAAAAATGTATTTATATATAATTCCGACGATATTATTAAATATGTTCAAGAAAACTAAGTAAAGGGCAAAAAATGTTTTACGATAACTATAAATCCAACGAATACGATTTTAATGAGTGCAGTTCAAAAGGAACCTGCTCTATTTCGCCAAATGTCTCATCTATACAGGAAATAATTCTTGTTCTGATTAGAGAAACAGCGCATTATGTGAAAAAACTTAAGCGACTCGGAAACGAAGCACCACAGGTTGAAAGCGAAATCCTCAATGCACTTGCAGAATTTATCTCTGTTGCTGAATACACCGATGACGAAGTTTTGATAACACTTCAAAAGATTAATCGTCATCTTAACAATTTGCAGAGAAAATATAACTCAATTTGCAGAAAAAAGAATATCACTTGCACAGAAATCGCAGAATTTATAAACCTTGACGGCACAGACGGTCTTTCATCAATAATCGCCCTCGGTGAAAAACTTTATTTACGCAGAATAAACAAACTCTCTACAGAGGAAAAATTCTACTCTGATATTATGCTTTTAAACCTGAAAAGTATTTCAATAAACACCCTGAAACTGGCAGATTATGGCATATTAAATCAAGAGGCAGTAGATAAAATAATCGATTCGTTGAATTTATACAATTTCGGAAAACTTCCACTCGAAAAAATCGAAAAAAGTATTCTTGATATAACAAAATTAGAGAACAAAATTCTAAACGAACGGGCCCGTATTCAATCAGAAACATTCGGACCTATCAGCGAAACCGTGGTTTCAACTTCCACTCGAAAAAATAACGCTGTTCTTGTTTCCGGTTCAAGCCTTTTAGACCTGTACAATTTTCTTGAATACACAAAAGACGAAGAAAATCTTGACGTTTATTCACACGGCGATTTGCTTGTAGCGCATGCGTTTGAGAAATTCAAAAACTTCAAACATTTTGTCGGCCACTACGGCACCAGCAATGAAAACTGTATATTTGATTTTGCTACATTTCCCGGTTCAATTCTGCTTACCAAACACAGCAAACAAAATATTGAACACCTTATTCGCGGCAGAATTTACACAATGGATACAGTACAGCCCAAGGGCGCTATAAAAGTAAACGAAAAAGAATTTGACAAAATCGTTGAAAGCGCACGAATTGCAAAGGGATTTAAAAAAGGTCAAATTAGAAACGACGTTGTAACAGGGTTCAACGAGGCCGAACTCAACAAAAAACTTGAAATTATTAGTGAAAAGCTTAAAAGCAACGAAATCAAACGCATTGTTCTTGTCGGAATGTCCGCAAAATCAACGCTTCAAGAAATATATTTGAATGACATCATAAAAAATCTTTCAAAAGATACATATATTATAAGTTTCAGCAAACTTGATACCGAACACGATCACCTTGAAGTCAACATCGCAAACAACTTTCCTTTGATGTACACGATATTAGAAAAAATCTTCCACAAAATCAAAATTAACAGCGATAAAATACGCTTTTTCTTACAAAAATGCGACCCGAGTTCAATAACCGGTATTATCCAGCTAAAAAACTACGGAGCAAAGAAAATCATGATAGCAAACTGCTCCCCGACAATTATGAATCCGTCAATACTCACGACCTTTGCACAAAAATACGACATTGACATAATTTCTAGTCCTAAACAAGACGCACAATTACTGGAAAATTAACCTTTACCAAAGTTTACAAATTATAGTAAAATTATATATATATGATATAATTGAATTATTGAAGTGTACGGAGGTAAAAGTTATGGCTAAAGTGTTGGTTTCAATGTCTGACAAATTTTTGGAAAAAATTAACGAGGTTGCGGATAACGAGCAACGCACCCGTAGCGAACTTATCAGAGAAGCGCTTCGCGCCTACATCAGACGCTCATCTTACACAAACACAAGAAAAGCAGAAGATCACGCAAGCATTTTAGAAGAATTAATCGGTTAAAAAAGAGGCCACGAGGGCCTCTTTTTTATTATCGTTTTACACAACGCACAAGACGTGGTGTGGGTCTATAACCATGTGTTCTATCACCAGCTTCAACACCAATAATATAAGCCTCTGTATTACTAATAACCGAAGAAGACCAATAACGACCGGTTGTTAAATTTAATAATCTTTTGTTCGCAAACAACGCCGTAATTTCTTCCTTATTAGGTAAACGATATTCACTATCCTGATGAGTACAAAGCTTTGACGCATCAGCCTGTGCAGCCTCACCTGCATCATATAAATTTGGCATTGGCATTACAACAACAGGGTCATTAGAATATAACACCGTTATAAATCCCATATCTTTACCAATTGTATTAGGACCATTACTGCCGTTCAAGTCATAAATCAGATTAGCACATATTTTAGACTGAATCATTGTGTTACCGGAAGCATCATCTATATCGGAAGTACATCTTGGATTATAATAAACTATAAGACTTTCACCATTTACCGTTTCAAACGCAGCGGCTTTTGTATCAAGCTGGTTATAGCTAAATGGCTTATTAAGAATAGTATCTGTTTTACTTACATTAACCATATCTTCATTTAATTCAGACATTTTCTCAGGAGTGCTTATAACTTCTGCTTTCAAAGTAGTAAATTTTGAAGCAATACCACAATCTTGAAGATGAGTACTATCGCATATATTGTTAATTTTAAGTACTTTCGACAAACCTGCTGTAACAAAAGTTTCAGCTGCAGTGTCGATCGCTGATGTTGAAGAGTCACCGGCCGTTAAAGTTCCGTAACCGTTAAGTGATGGCATAAGAGCTATTGCCTGAGAAAATCTTGCATACAAAGCTTTTCGCTGAGTGTTCCAAGTTCGCTCGTTAATATTGCCCGTTAATGACGGCAATGTTATCGCAACTACTACACCGATAATCGTGAGGGATAACAGGATTTCCGCCATAGTAAAACCGGTTAAAGAACTCCCCCCCCCCCCCTGCGCAAATGTTTACAATTTTGTTTTTCATATTTTCCATCCTTTCT
>CANAJP010000055.1 GCA_947361615.1 uncultured Candidatus Melainabacteria bacterium
CGGCGGTATCAGAATGGCTGAAACTTCTTGCAAATCTTATGGTTATGAAGTTGACCCTGAAGTATCCGAAATCTTTACAAAATACAGAAAAACACATAACCAAGGTGTTTTCGATGCTTACACTCCTGAAATGAGAAAAGCTCGTCACTCTGCAATCTTGACAGGGCTTCCTGATGCTTATGGCCGCGGCCGTATCATCGGTGACTACAGAAGAATTGCTCTTTACGGTATCGACAGATTGATAGAAGACAAAAAAGAACAACACGCTTCATTAGACGGCGAAATGACTGCTGAAAAAATTCAATTGAAAGAAGAAATCGCTGAACAAATCAGAGCGTTACAAGAAATGGCTCAATTGGGTGACACTTACGGTTTCGATATCAGAAAACCTGCATCTTGCGCTAAAGAAGCTATTCAATGGTTATACTTCGGTTACTTATCTGCTGTTAAAGAACAAAACGGCGCTGCTATGTCAATCGGTAGAACTTCTACTTTCTTAGATATCTATATCGAAAGAGATTTGAAAAACGGCGTTATCACTGAAGAACAAGCTCAAGAAATGATTGACCACTTCATTATGAAGTTAAGATTAGTTAAATTCGCTAGAACTCCTGAATACAATTCATTGTTCTCAGGCGACCCTACATGGGTTACTGAATCTATCGCAGGTGTTGGTATTGACGGTCGTCCGTTGGTTACTAAAAACTCTTTCCGTTACCTCCACACTCTTGAAAACCTCGGAACTTCTCCTGAGCCAAACTTAACTGTATTGTGGTCAAAAAGATTACCTCACGGTTTCAAACAATACGCTGCACACATTTCTATCACAACTTCATCTATCCAATACGAAAACGATGATATGATGAGAGTTACTCACGGCGACGATTATGCAATCGCTTGCTGCGTATCTTCAATGGTTGTTGGTAAAGAAATGCAATTCTTCGGCGCACGTGCTAACCTTGCAAAATGCTTGCTTTACGCAATCAACGGCGGTGTTGACGAAAGATTGAAAGAACAAATCGGTCCTAAATTCAGACCTATCACTTCTGAATACCTTAACTTCGATGAAGTAATGGAAAGATATGAAGATATGATGGAATGGTTGGCAGGCCTTTATGTCAACACATTGAACGTAATTCACTATATGCACGACAAATACTGCTACGAAAGATCACAAATGGCTCTTCACGATAGAGATGTAAAACGTTATTTCGCAACAGGTATCGCAGGTTTGTCAGTTGTAGCAGACTCACTTTCTGCAATCAAATACGCTAAAGTTAAAACTATCCGTGACGAAAACGGTATCGTAGTTGATTACGAAGTTGAAGGTGATTTCCCTAAATACGGTAACAACGATGACAGAGTTGACCAATTGGCTGTAGATTTGGTTAAAAAATTCATGAACATGATTAGAAAACACTACACTTACAGAAACTCAATTCCTACAATGTCAATTCTTACAATTACATCAAATGTTGTTTATGGTAAGAAAACAGGTAACACACCTGACGGTAGAAAAGCAGGTGTTCCATTGGCCCCGGGTGCTAACCCTATGCACGGCCGTGACACACACGGTGCTGTAGCTTCATTAGCTTCAGTTGCAAAACTTCCGTTCAACGACGCACAAGACGGTATCTCTAATACTTTCTCAATCATCCCTAACGCATTGGGTAAGGACGAAGTATTTATGGGCGACCTTGATATCCAACTTGATTGCGGTTGCTGCGAAGGAAACATTCAGTAGTAAATAATTTGAACTTAACGGGGAACGCTTAGCGTTTCCCCCGAGGGTTTAAGAAATGAAAGGACTATAATTATGACAACTCAACAAGAAGAAAACTTGATTAACCTTTTAGACGGTTACGTAGAAAAAGGCGGACACCACTTGAACGTTAATGTATTCAACAGAGATACATTGTTGGACGCTCAAGCACACCCTGAAAAATACCCTCAATTAACAGTAAGAGTATCAGGTTACGCTGTAAACTTCATCAAATTAACAAAAGAACAACAAGACGACGTAATTTCAAGAACATTCCACTCATCAATCGGCGGTTGCTAAGTCTTTGTTAAAATTACAGAATATTTGTTAAAAAGGAGCATTATTTGCTCCTTTTTGTATTATAATAAATTCATTATGAAAGATAAGATTTACGGAAAAATTCATTCTATTGAAACCTGCGGAACGGTTGATGGGCCAGGGTTAAGATTTGTTGTTTTTACTCAGGGGTGTCCTTTGAGATGTCAGTATTGTCACAACCCTGATACCTGGGATTACACCGGTGAAGCTAACAAAGTGACTGTTGATGAGATTTTGGCGCAGTATGACGGCGTAAAAGAATTTTGTGGCGGCGGAATTACTGTGACCGGCGGCGAACCGCTTGTGCAGATTGATTTTGTTACTGAACTTTTCAAGGCTGCGAGGGAAAAAGGTATTCATACGGCACTTGATACGTCGGGGTTGCTGTTTAATCGCGAAAATACGGCGAAAGTTGATGAACTTTTGAAATATACAAGTCTTGTTTTGCTTGATATTAAGCACATAGACGATGAGGAACACAAAAAACTTACCAAGCATTCAAATAAAAATATTCTGGAGTTTGCGCGATATCTTTCCGAAAATAAAAAGCCTGTATGGATTCGCCATGTTGTTGTTCCGGAAATAACTTTTAATGAAGAATATTTGACACGACTTGGTCAATTCCTTGCGACGCTCAGTAATATTCAAGCGCTGGATGTTTTGCCTTATCACGATATGGCGGTGCCAAAGTACGAAAATTTAGGCCTTGAATACCCGTTGAAAGGTGTTCCGCCACTGACAACAGAACAGGCGCTTGAGGCAAGAGGCATTATTTTTAAAGCATATAAAGAAAGCAAAAAAGGAGTAAATTAAAAAGATGTATAACGTACGAAACATAACTGATGATTTGTATTATATCGGCTGTTCTGACAGACGTTTGAGCCTGTTTGAGAATGTTTATCCTATTTCAAACGGTGTTGCTTATAACTCATATTTTTTGAACGATGAAAAAACAGTGCTTTTTGATACTGTTGATAAAAGATGTTCAGAACAATTTTTTGCAAATCTTCGTCATGTTTTGAACGGCAGAGCGCTTGACTATCTGGTTGTAAACCACATGGAACCTGATCATTGCGCGTTGATTGGTGATGTTGTTCGCGAACATTCTGAACTAAAAATTGTTTGTAGCGCAAAGACGTCGCAAATGCTTTCACAATTTTTTGATTTTGACCTTGACGGAAGAGTTCAAATCGTAAAAGAGGGCGATGTGCTGGAAACAGGGCGTCATAAATTTACTTTTGTTATGGCTCCCATGGTTCATTGGCCGGAAGTTATGGTTACATACGATATGACGGATAAAATTCTGTTCTCGGCCGATGCGTTCGGAACTTTTGGCGCTATTAACGGAAACATTTTTGCTGATGAAGTTAATTTTGAAAAGGATTATCTTGATGAGGCGAGAAGATATTATTGTAATATCGTTGGTAAATATGGCCCGCAGGTGCAAGCGCTGCTTAAAAAAGCTGCAGGGTTAGAGATTAATACTATTTGCCCGCTTCACGGTTTAATCTGGCGTGAAAATTTGGGCTGGTATATAGATAAATATGACAAATGGTCAAGTTATACGCCGGAGGACAATACTGTAATGATTGCATACGCTTCAGTATACGGCGGAACCGAAAATGCGGTTGACCTTTTGGCCGGTGAACTTGCAAAACGCGGCGTTAAAAATATCAAAATTTATAACACATCATCAACCCATCCGTCTGTAATTTTAGCGGAAGCATTCAGATGCTCTCATTGTGTTTTTGCGTCAGTGACTTACAATATGGGAATTTTCTCAACAATGCACCATTTAATACACGAACTTTCGACACATAACTTCCAAAACAGAACACTTGCTCTAATCGAAAACGGTTCATGGGCGCTGGCATCTGGAAAACTTATGGCCGAAGAGTTTGAAAAAATGAAAAACATAACGCTCTTAGACGCTCCTGTCAGTATAAAATCAACACTCAAACAAGACAGAATGTGTGAAATTCAAGCTCTGGCAGAAAAAATTGTAAATTCGCTTTAGATTTCTAAACATGTCTATTGATTTTTAAATCTGCTTATAATATATTTATTCTTGTAGAGTGCTTATGTAAATAGCAACTCAGCGTGTATCAGCGGATTTGTGTTCCCTGATGTCAAAATAAGAAAAGGAAAAGAAAAATGTCAATTAATTTGAAAAACAAACAAGAAGTCATTAAAGAATTTGGTGCTAACGAAAAAGATACAGGTTCTGCAGCAGTTCAAATCGCTTTGATGAGCAAGAAAATTTCTGAATTAACAGAACACCTTAAATCAAACAAAAAAGATTTCGCTACAAAAAGAGGTCTTTTGATGATGGTAGGCCGCAGAAAAAGATTATTGTCTTACTTGAAAGGCACTAACCTTGAAGAATACAGAGAACTTGTTAAAAAGTTAGGTATTCGCGGTTAGGCGGGGGCAACCGCCTTTCATATATGGCTGGTCGTTAAAAAGTAACGCTTGGCTATATTAAAATGTATTTGTAAGGGCTGGCAACTGTCAGCCCTTTCTAATAAAAAGTGTTTAGGGAGAGGTTATGGATAATCAATTAAAAAAGTTTTCTACAGTCCAGTTTTTGAATTTTTGTTTAGGGTTTTTCGGGCTTCAATTTGCTTGGCAAATGCGTATTATACTTTCAGGCCCCGTTACTGAAAACCTTGGAGCATCACCGCTTTTGTACGGTTTGATCTGGCTTGCAGGCCCGTTTACGGGTATGGTTGTTCAACCGTTAATTGGTGCGATGAGCGATAAAACGGTTTCTCCGTTCGGCCGTCGCAGACCTTATCTTCTGGCAGGCGCTTTAATTGCGTCATTGGCGTTGTTGATTTTCCCTAATTCCGGAAAAGTTGCTGTATTTTTACAGAACCTTTTTAATATTGATTTTCCTGTTTGGACGGGGCTTTTAATCGCAGCTGTAATGATTTGGGTTATTGACGCATGTGTTAACGTTGCTCAGGGGCCTTATCGTGCTTTGGTGCCTGATGTTGTGCCCGAAGAACAATATTCACTCGCAAATTCTTACATAAGCCTTGCGATTGGGCTTGGTTCTGTCGTTGCAGCAGGTGCTGCTCCGCTTTTGAAATGGATTTTCGGCTATCAAATGTCTATTAATGCACAATTTATTATGGCTGCATTGGCGTTTTCTCTGGCTATGATTTGGACTTGTCTTAAAATAAAAGAACACCAAATTCCGAAAGCCGAACATGAAGAAGTTGAGAGAGAAGAAAAATCTTTCGCAACTTCTGTAAAAGAGTTTTTCGCTATGTCACCGGAAGTCGGCAAAATTTGTACAATGCAATTTTTTACATGGATTGGTACAATGTGTATGATGATTTTCTTTACACAGTACGCAGTGCATACAATTTATAAAGTTCCTGATTTTGCCGGAATGTCAGATGGTTTGAAGCTTCTTTACGATGCGGATAAACTTGCAGGAACAAATTTTTCATCAATTTGTTTTGCAATTTTTAATTTTGTCTGCTTTGTTGTTGCTATTCCTATCGGAATTTTATCAGAAAAATTTGGCAACAAGAAAATTCATATAATTTCAATTGTTACTATGATTTTGGCGTATGTTGGAATGTATTTCAGCAAGAATGTTGTCGAAGTAGCTATATTGATGGGGGTTGCAGGTATTGGCTGGGCAAGTATTTGTGCACTTCCGTTTGCAATGCTTTCTAAATACATCAAAAAAGGCACAGAAGGCTCTGTGATGGGGATTTTCAACATATTCATTGCCGGCCCGCAGGTTTTTGTTTGCACTCTTGTTGCTTGGATGATTTCCAAAACGGGATTTGCGCTTACTGACGGATTGGTTAATTACCGCTGGGAAGACGCATTCTTAATAGGCGCTCTCTGTCTTATGATTGCAGTTTTGATAACAAACACTATAGAAGAAAAATAATTAATGCATGGATTTGATAAGACGATAAATTGTGGTAAGATCCGTTTGTGAAAGCGAATTAAGATTTCGTTGAATATATTCGACCATATTTGCCTCGTCGATTTTATAATGGTCGAAATCAAAAAGTTCTTGTAAATCAATATTTAAAGCTTGAGCAAGTCTGCTGAGCGATTTAGAAGGAAAAGAATTACCGCATTCAATATTACTCAGGTTACGTTGGTCAATACCGATTTTTTCAGCAAGATCTTGCTGTGAAAGTCGGTTTGCTACTCTCAATTCTTTAATTCTTTTACCTAATAGTTTTTTAATACTATGCATAATTACTACTCCTGTTTTTTTATTTTAACGTTTAAAGTTAAATTAATAAACAATGAAATGGTTCTGCGCTTAAATGAAAATACTAAATTTACATAGTAGCCTGCGCAGGTAAAAATGTGAATTAGTAATTTGGAGAGTTCTGTTGAAAACTGTTTAAAAATGCTCGGTGAAGTTTTACGTTGTGAACGCGTAGGAAATCGACGCCTGATTGGATTGCTAATGAATTATAGGCAAGAGTGAGTGAGTCTTTAAGAGCATTGTCCTCATTTGGAACACCTAGGAAAGACTTGCGCGAGGTGCCAAGCATAACTGGATACCTGAGGCTTTTTAGTTCGGCAATGCGCTTGATAATTTCGATGTTATGCGCTTGCGTTTTGCCAAAACCTATTCCGGGGTCAAGAATTATGTTTTCAATCCCGGCGGTGTGAGCTTTTTTAATCTTATCTGAAAGCGATAGAAATATTTCATCCATGAGGTTTTCGTAAATCGGCGAGAGTTGCATAGTTTCAGGCGTACCTTTGGAGTGTTGGATGATTACGGTGGCGTTGTGTTTTGCGATTACACCGGCCATTTTTTCGTCGTAATCAAGTCCGGAAACATCATTGATAATATAGTTACCGTGGCTTAGAACTTCCTCTGCGACTTCGGCTGAACGGGTATCGACGCTAATTTTAATATTTTTGTCGCGAGCAAAGTCCAAAATTGGCATAAGTTTTTCTAACTGCAATTCTGCGCTGACCGCTTCTGCAAAAGGTTTTGTGCTTTCGGCGCCTATGTCAATAATGTCTGCGCCGTCTTTAATAAGCGATAAAAATTTTTCTTTTGCTGCGTCTAAATCATAATACAAGCCGCCATCAGAAAATGAATTTTGAGTTAGGTTCAAAATTCCGACAAGTTGTGTGTCTGCAGGGTAGTCATTAAGTTGTTTTAAAATCGCGTCTTTAAGAAATTTTAGCCCGAACGGCTGGTGTTCAAGCTTTGCGGCGATTTTACGAAGAGTTGAAACACTTCCGCCCAAAATGCAATCAGCGCTGTCAATTTTTCCCGTTATAACCTCGCGGTGCGTTGCACAGTCTGCCCCGAGTGAAAGCGCTGTTTGTTTTAAAATATTTGCTTGCGGGGCGTTCAGGCCAAAAATCTTTAGATTTTTGTATTCGTATTTATCAACGACATTCGCGGCATAAGTTTTTTCAAAGCCTATAGCTTTGATTTCTTTTCCCAAATCTGTGTTAATAATTTCTTTTACGAGAAAGTCTTTCATAAAGAAATTTTAGCATAAAATTTGTGAAAAAAACTAGTCTTCGGAGAACTGTTGAGTGCGTTTAGCGAAAGTATTAAATAGGTCACCAACGCCTGCAATTGTAACAAGTCCTGCTGTTACACCACCCGCAGCTTTTGCGGCCCCTTTGTAGGCGTTGCTTGTAAGAATTGGTTTTAACAGGTTTGAATTTTTAAGGTTCTGGCCGAACTCAAGTAAACCTTTTTTGTAATGTTCGCATTTCCCTGCGAATTTGCCGAGAACACTTTTTGCATTACGAGTTGTTTCAGACGCTAATTCTACGCCGGTTTTAACGTTTTTTGCTCCCGTATTTACTTTTTTATTTAATTCAGAGAAGGATTTTATACTTCCTTTGCCCGTGATAGCAGAGCCTGTCGCACCTGCAGCACCTGTCGCTACCGCGGCGTCTTTTGTAGAAACTTTTCTTTTTTCTTTATCGTCTTCGGTAGTTTTTGCACGAAAATATATAACGTTGTTTACAGGTGTTATATGCATTATTCGCCCTTTTGTTTGTTCGGTTTGTCCAGTTTTTCAACGGCGCCGGCTACAAAACCGCTTACGCCGAATATTGTAGAAATTGTACTTTTAATATTTTCTACGGTGAGTTTTTTTGCGTCAGTTTTAAGATTTTGGTATGATTTGCTTGCATCGTTAAGGCAGCTGTTAATAAATTTTGCAGGTCGTGTTGCAAGCAGTTTTCTTCCATTTTCTGTAGCTTTAACTTCATTTGACATTGTTGTCCACGCTGTTGAAGCACCTTTTTTAACCCCTTTGTTGACGATTGAGAATGGTTTTTTAACGTTGCCTAAGAATTTTGCAACTTTTGGCTTTTTAGTGAAGTTATAAATCATCGTGAAGCTTTTGCCGGTACTCCAGTGGAGTGCCATGCCGCTCAAAACTCCGGTGATAACAACATCTGCGATGTTCCCAATCGTTTTTAGAGTGCTGCCGCTGAATATATTTTTATCTTTGCCTGCGCCTGTGATGTCTTTAATAATTTTTTGTGTTTCGCGTAGTTCTTTAATGTCTTCTTTGTATTGTTTTTCACTTTTTTGTGTGTTAGCAGCTTCGGTTTTTTTTCTTTGCTCTTCAGCCGCTTTTTCGCGTGCGCGTTTTTTTGCCATCTCAAGAACTTGTAAATCTTCTTCCGGCATTACAACGTTAACCATACGGGTGTATGATTTTTGTTGTTCAGCTTCGCGTTCAGAGCGGGTTTTAGCTCCGAAACTTAGAGAATTATTTGAAAATTTATAATTGTTGATGCTTGATACGACCACACATGCCTCCACAATGATGATAACATATCAATAACAATAAATATTTTTTTTTGCTAGGCCGAGCAAAAAATTTACAAAATTTAATCTTTTTTCTTGAAAAAAGATTGTGGTCATGCTACCCTATATGTGCCGAAATGCTATAAAATTAAGAAAGAAGGTTATAAAATGTCAGAAGTTAGAGTTAGAATTGCACCGTCACCAAGCGGAAATTTGCACGTTGGGACTGCAAGAACTGCGTTATTTAACTATTTATTCGCAAAGAAAAATAACGGTAAATTTGTATTAAGAATTGAAGATACCGACGCTGAGAGAACTTCTCAGGCTTATATTGATAATATTTTTGACAGCTTGAAAGCTTTAGGCTTGAACTGGGATGAAGGTCCTGATGTAGGCGGCGAATACGGCCCTTACACACAGTCAGAAAGATTTGATATTTATCCTAAATACGCGCAAATCTTACTTGAAAAAGGTTTTGCTTATGAATGCTTCTGCACACCGGAAGAATTAGAACAGGAAAAAGAAGTCGCAACTGCTAATAAACAGGCTTATGTTTATTCTAAAAAGTGCGAAAACCTTACAGAAGAAGAAAAAGCACAATTGAGAGCAGAAGGCAGAAAACCTGCTATTCGTTTCAATATCGCAAAAGCCCAAAAAGCGTTCCACCCGACAAGCGAACTTGCGTTTGATGATTTGGTTAAAGGTGAACTAAAACAAAACACTGACCTTTTCGGCGATTTTGTTATTATGAAATCTAACGGCGCGCCAACTTATAACTTTGCGGTTGTAATCGACGATATGTTGATGAAAATTTCACATATTATTCGTGGTGAAGACCATATTTCAAACACATTTAAACAAATTTTGATTTATGAAGCATTAGGTGCGGAAGTTCCAAAATTCGGCCACCTTGGTATGATTTTGGCACCGGACAGAAGCAAACTTTCAAAACGTCACGGCGCAACTGCTGTCAGCGAATTCGTTGAAAAAGGTTATTTGACTGACGCCTTGATTAACTTTGTGGCGCTTCTTGGCTGGTCTCCGTCTGATGGCGAAGAGATTAAACCTGTAGACGCTATCGCTCAAGATTTCAGAATAGGCGAAATCTCATCTTCTAACTCAATTTTCGAATACGATAAATTGAACTGGATGAACAGCCACTATATTAAAATGCTTGATATCGAAACATTGAAAGAAAAGCTAAAACCGTTCCTTGCAAAATACGATCTGTCAGAACTTAACGACGCACAATACACAAGAATGGTTGAAATTACGCGTGAACCGTTGACAATTTTGTCTGATATTACTGACGCGGTTCCTTATTTCTTCGGTGAAACTGTAGAAATTGAACCTGAAGTTCAAACAGAAGTACTTGATACCGAAGTTTCTCAAGATGTTTTGAAAGCTTTTGCAGAACAAGCTAAAGGCTGGGAATTTGATGAAGAAAACTTGCACGAAAAATTAGAAGTTTTCCGCGGCGAGTTCAAAGAAAAAGGCATTAAGCCAAAACAAACGATGTGGGCAATTCGCGCGGCAGTTACAGGCAGAACCCGCGGGGCTGATATGACCGCAACGCTTGCAATTCTGGGTAAAGATAAAGTTCTTAAAAGAGTTGAAAAAGCAATTAAATAAAAGTAAAGCCCCCGGATTTGGGGGCTTTACTTTTGAAGAAAAATAGTTTAAACTATATTCAGAAAGGATGGAATTATTATGAAACAAATTAATGTATTAACTCCAGCAGGGGGGGGGGGGGGCCGGATAACAAGGAGTAAATAAAAAAAATGGCATTAAAACAAA
>CANAJP010000056.1 GCA_947361615.1 uncultured Candidatus Melainabacteria bacterium
ACATTGCTTAGTTTCATAATTTACATCCTTTCTTTTTATTTTATTATGGAGCATGTTTACAAACTTTTCAAGACAGAAGAGGCGCTTCATACGAAGCGACTCTCATTTTTATATCTTAGTAACAACTTTATCAATCAAGCCGTAATCACAGGCTTCTTGCGCTGACATATAGTGGTCGCGTTCGGTATCTTCTTTAATTTTTTCAATCGTTTGACCGCTGTTTTCAGCAAGAATTCCGTTGAGCATTGATTTCATTCTCAAAATTTCTTTTGCTTCGATTTCGATATCGGTAGCCTGACCTTTAGCTCCGCCAAGCGGTTGGTGAATCATAATTCTAGCCCCAGGTAACGCCATACGTTTGCCTTTTGTTCCGGCTGATAAAAGAAATGCGCCCATAGAAGCAGCTTCGCCTAAACAAATTGTACAAACATCAGATTTAATCAGGTTCATAGTATCATAAATTGCAAGACCTGCTGTAATCACACCGCCAGGACTGTTTATGTATAACATAATATCTTTTTCTGAATTTTCGCTGTCCAACAAAAGCAATTGAGCAACGATTGAATTTGCAACTTCATCATCAATTTCAGAGCCTAAGAAAATAATTCTTTCTCTCAAAAGACGTGAAAAGATATCAAATGAACGTTCTCCGCGTGAAGATGCTTCAACGACAGTCGGAACATAACCCATTATTTTCATATACGTTTCTTGATTCATATTAAAACTCTCCTTTAAATCCATTTTAACACAAAAATTTTATCAGTGAAGCCCGTTTAATTTTTCTTTGACAAACCAGACATCATAACTCAACGAACTATAATTTTTTAACGCAAGCGAAAAAGATTCTTTTGCGTTTTCAATATCGTTTAAATTATTATAAGCTTCACCCATCAAGAAGTATAAATCTCCGTTTTCGCCAGTTTTTTTAAGCGCATTGGTAAGCATTTGGACTGCCGGTGAAAAATTCTTATCTTTCATCAAAACACGCGCCCAAATTTTATAAGCCTCGACATCTTTCGGATTGTAATTAACCGTTTGACGAAGATTTTCTATGGCAGAAGCCGTGTCCCCCTCTTCAAAATCAATTACCGCAAGGTTATAATACGCCCAGCTGTAATCAGGTGAGATTTCAAGAACGGTTTCAAACTCTTTGCGTGCATTTTCTAAATCCCCATTGTTTTTATACAAATTCCCCAGATAAAAATGCGCATATAAATCTTCAGGGTTTAATTCAACCGTGCGTTCAAAATAATAATTTGCCGACTCAAATTTTTCCTGCTTAAAATAACAAATTGCAATGTTAAAATAAGTGTTTGAATCTTCACTATCAAAATCCAAAACCGTTTCAAAACAATCAATGGCTTTGTCATACTCTTTTTTATCGGTATAAACAAGCCCGAGATTATAATAAGCGTCCGCATCCTCAGGAGCATACTTCACGGCTTTCAAATATGCTTGCTCCGCATTGTTCAAATCTTTTAATTTTTCATAAACAATGCCCATATTATAGTAAAGCTCGCTGTCTTCTTTAAAAATTTCTGCCAGATGAAGGAAATGCGCAAGTGCTTCTTCTTTATACCCGTTATCAAGCAAAAGCATAGCAAGCTGACGCCTGGCCTGAAAGTTCGCCCCATCGTTGCGAAGTATACTTTGTAATCTTTCAATCTTTTCTAACGCTGACATGATTATGAATTATAATAAATCGCTTAACATCTTGCAACCTGTTGCAAAAAGTTCACAATTAGATTAAAATAGTAACGTAAAAAGCAGTTCTTCGCCACCTGCTTGTCACACTCACGTGTGCAACCCCGTGGCTACGCTGCCTAGGTAAAAGAGAGGGGATAATTATGAAGAAATTAATTTCGTTTTTAATATTAGCATTATTTTTAACACAATCAGTAATGGCTGCGCCGTTTAACGCCAACGCCAAGACCAAAAGAATTACGGCAGGTACAAAGTTTGAACTTAAACTTATGAACCCGCTTTCAACTTCAACAAACCTTGAGGGGCAGGAGTTTCAAGCTATCTTGTTGACTGACCAGACTCAGGACAACGACGTAATTCTACCGATGGGCTCACTGATTAGAGGTTCAATAAAGAAAATCGTTCCGTCAAAAAAACTTTCACGCGGCGCAATTTTGTATCTTGATTTCGACCATATTGTAACTCCAAACGGACGCCAAATTCCTTTAAGCCTTTCAATCGTTGGCCGTTCAGATATGACATACGACGGCGGAATTGCAGCTTCCCAAGGATACAAACAGGCTGTAAAAGAAAACTGGGACAAAACAGTAGATATCACAAAAACCGCAACCGAATGGGGTAACGAAACATTTGAAGACTTCGCAGGCGGTTGGTTTAGAGTGCTGACAGTTCCTGTTTCTGCACTTGCAGGCGGAATCGCAGGCGGTTTTTATACAGTAGGCGCTGACGTCTATGCATTATTCGCAAGAGGTAAAGACGTTAACTTAAAATGTAACGAAAGACTTAACGTAATTCTTGTCGAACCGATTGATATTCCGGTTATATAAAAACTAAAAAGCGCCCTGCGGGGCGCTAAATTGTTTACAAGCTTGTCAATATTTCTATTTTATCCTAAAATAGAAATATCAGTTTTCAAGGAGAGTTTTTAATGAAAGCAATTATTCTCGCAGGCGGTTCGGGCACAAGACTATGGCCACTATCACGCAAACAGTATCCTAAACAATTATTAAAAATCGAAAGCGATATGAGCCTTTTGCAGTCCACATTCAAACGTGCACTTGAACTCACCACGGCTGATAATATTGTTTCTATTACCAATACCGAACAAGCTGGTGATGTTCGTCTGCAACTTAACGCAATCGAAACCGGAAGCACTGTACTTTCCGAACAGGTAAGCAAAAACACTGCACCCGCTATCGCAACAGCTTTAACTCATCTTGATGCTAATACTGACGACGAAGAAATTATTGTAATTCTTCCTTGCGACCATTTAATAAAAAATATAAAAGATTTCACAGCCAGCATCAAGTCTGCACAACAGCTTGCAAATGACGGCTATCTTGTAACATTCGGGGTAAAACCGTCTTATGCAGAAACCGGTTATGGTTACATTCAAGCTGGTGAAAAACTTGAAAACGGCTTTAAAGTCAGTAAATTTGTTGAAAAACCGCAAGAAACAAAAGCCGAAGAATTTCTAAAAAATCCTAACTGCTACTGGAACAGCGGAATTTTCATGGGCAAACTTTCAACATTCAAAAACGAATTCAGCAAATACGCGCCGCAAATCGATGGTGAAATTTCATTTGATTATGCAGTATTAGAAAAATCCAACAACATCGCAACAGTCGAATTAAAATCCGACTGGGTTGATGTCGGTTCATGGCAATCGCTATATAGCGTCAACGCCAAAGATGAAAACAACAACGTAATAACCGGAAATGTTATTACGAACGACGTTAAAGACTCATTTATTTACAGTTCGAAAGAACTTATAGCCGTTTCAGGACTGGAAAATATTATTCTGGTCGAAACAGAAGACGCCATAATGGCTTGTAGAAAAGACCGCGCGCAGGATGTAAAAGTTCTTCACGATAAACTAAAAGAAAAAGCCAGCGAAACCGTCGAACTTCACAAAACAGTTTTTCGCCCGTGGGGTTATTATACCTGTCTTAATAGAGGAGAAGGCTACCAAACTAAAATGATTTGTGTTCATCCGGGGCAAAAGCTTTCTATTCAATCACACAACTACCGTTCAGAACACTGGGTAGTACTGGAAGGAACAGCTTGCGTAATTCTTGACGATGTAACACACACGCTTCAAGCAGGAAACAGCATTGATATTCCTGTAAAAGCAATCCACTCTTTACAAAACCCTTACGAAACAGATTTAAAAATCATAGAGGTTCAAAAGGGCGAAATCCTTTTAGAAAGCGACATCATCCGTTATCAGGACATGTATAACAGAGTTTAAATATATTAAACAAAATAAACTCTTTTTTCTTGCCGCGTGTTCGAATTTTAAAAATCGAAAGACCGCCAATTTTATACCTCACAAGCTTTGTTGTATGATTTTCAATAAAAATTTCATGTTCTTTCATAAAATTTTCGGAATATAACATTGCGTTTTCAAGGTCTTTTTTATACTTTTCGGACTTTTGCGTAACAATAGAATTTTTAGTCTTCCAATAGTAATAAAAGGTTTGCGGCACAGTTACAAGTTTTTCCAGATAATAAATTGCCTGTGGCGTAAAAATAATATCCTCATAAAAAACCCCCTCTTCAAATCTTAAATTTTTCTGACGAAATTTTTCAAGCTTATAAATTTTATTCCAAATATAATTTCTGTCAGGCACATCACAGAGTTCAAACTTACGATTCGGCTCAATTGCAATCTCCTCGCTTGAATAATTTATAAAAAACTTTTTCTTATATTTATTAAGCCTTATAATTCCAGCGGCAGCTATATCTGCATTACAATCGACTGCAGCTGCATAAAGCTTTTCGTAAAAATCCAAATCAATCCAATCATCAGCATCAATAAAACTAATATATTCACCTTTTGCAATATCAATTCCTTTATTACGTGCAATAGATGGGCCGCTATTCTTTTGCACAATTATTACAAAACGAGAATCTTTCTCTGCATAAGAATACAAAATCTCCAAAGAATTATCAGACGAACCATCATCAATACAAATAAATTCCAAATCCTTAAATGTCTGATTAACAAGGCTCTGCAAACACCTTGAAAGATATCTATCAACATTATACACAGGTATTACAACTGAAATTTTACACATTTATTCATCATCTCCTATTATCATCCACATAAAAAAACAAAACACAGCCGGTATATATAATAATTTTTCTCGCGCAAAATACAATATTAACGACTTGAGATATTCCAGCTTTAATGCAAAATAAGAAGCATTTTTTCTTAACCTAAAATAATCCCACCAGTATCGTCCGCGCTTTTGCTTCAGAAATTCTAACGCCGCCTCAAGTTGTTCATAATATTTTGAACAAATCGAAACATCAGTTTTCGGATACCATGAAATCGCTTTAAGCATATAACGACTTAAAATTTTGATTTTTAAATCCGCCTCAACCTGACAAGTTTCAAGAAAATGTTCAATCATATAAAAATTTTCAACCGGCGAAAAATCGATACGTTTTTTAATTGAAGTCAACGAACCTTTTCTATTTTTGCGGTAAAAATATAAATCTTCATTTATGACTGAAATATTTTTTGCTAAAAGCATGCATTTTAAGAAAAACAATTGTTCCTCACCCGTCTTCAATATGGCAAATGAAATGTCGTTCTTCTCCAAGAATTGTTTTCTATATAACTTATTACAGCTTATAGTATGAAATTTAAATAAATATCCTCGTTTAAAATATTTTGATGAATACTGCCCGTTACGCACCTTACCATTGTTTTCATAAAATGTCTTAACGCCAAAAACAACGACATCGGAAGATTTTCCCAAACATTTCTCAAACAAATCCAACTCAACAAAATCATCCGCATCGACAAACGCAATATATTCTCCTTTTGCGGCTTTCATCCCACGATTACGTGCTATCGCCTGCCCGCGATTATCTTGATTTATAACCCTAATTCGCTCATCCCTTTGCGCATATTCATACAAAATATCCAGCGAATTGTCTTGCGAGCCATCATTTACGCAAATAAATTCAAGCTTTGCATAAGTTTGATTAACAAGGCTTTCCAAACATTGTCTCAAATATTTTTCTACGTTATAAACCGGAATTATTACTGAAATCAAAACTTTTTCACACATATTACACGCAACATTTATATTTTTAACCACTTATTACAAGTTTCACATGGATATTATACATGTAGAACTTTTATTTTCAATACAAATATACAAGTATTAAGTTGTTATTTATATACTAATAAAATATTAAAATATCAGAATGAACTTAAAAGAAAATCTTGGAAAAAACATACATAAATACAGAAAACTCAAAGGCATTACACAGGAAAAACTTGCAGAGATGATTGATGTTGAAATAAACAGCATAAGTTCTATTGAACGCGGCCGTTTTTTCCCATCGCCGGACAATCTGGTCAAAATCAGTAACGCTTTAAATGTTTCATTTTCAGACTTATTTAACTTTACAGATGATTATTCCTGCGAATATTACGAAAAAGAAATCACCCAAAAACTTAGTTTGCTAAAAAATGATAAGTCAAAACTTATAGCAATAAATTCTTTTATCAAAAGCATTCTGTAGTAACGCATGCAAGCTTGATTATTAAATAACTTTGATTTACACTTATTTTACTAACATAAAAGTAAGAAAAGAGGTTAACATGCTTGATATTAAATTAATCAGAGAGAACCCTGAAAAAATAAACGAACTTTTAAAACGCAGAAACCCTGAACTTTCTATCGATAATATTATCGAAATCGACGTTAAACGCCGCAAAGTTCAGGCTCAAGCGGATGAACTCAGAGCTAAAAGAAAAAAAGATTCACAAATGATTGGTGAACTCAAGAAAAAAGGTGAAAACACCGACGCTGTTCAAGCTGAAGTTAAACTTTTAGGTGACGAAATCAAAGCGCTAGAGGAAGAAGAATCTAAACTTGATGAACAACAACGAGATTTACTTCTTCACACTCCAAACACTCCTGACGAAACAACACCTGTTGGAACATCAGAAGATGATAACGTTGTCGTTTCAACCTGGGGCGAACCTACAAAATTTGATTTTGAAGCAAAAGCTCACTGGGATTTATGCGAAGAAAAAAATCTCGTAGATTTTGAACGCGGCGTTAAACTTTCACAATCAAGATTTACTCTTTACCGCGGTAAAGGTGCTAAATTAGAACGTGCAATCATCAATTTCTTCCTTGATTACCACACTAATGAACAAGGATATGAAGAAATTCTTCCGCCGTTTATGGCTAACGCTCAAAC
This sequence comes from uncultured Candidatus Melainabacteria bacterium, assembly GCA_947361615.1. Classification (GTDB taxonomy): domain Bacteria; phylum Cyanobacteriota; class Vampirovibrionia; order Gastranaerophilales; family Gastranaerophilaceae; genus Gastranaerophilus. The sequence goes on from CANAJP010000056.1 coordinate 6,937, forward strand.
AATGACAGGCACAGGTCAACTTCCAAAATTCAAAGAAGATATGTACAAATGCGAAAACGAAGATTTGTACTTAATCCCGACCGCAGAAGTTCCAGTAACAAACATTTATCAAGGAGAAATCTTATCAGAAGAAGATTTGCCTAAATATATGACAGCTTACACACCCTGCTTCCGCCGTGAAGCAGGTTCTGCAGGAAAAGACACACGTGGACTTATTCGTGTTCACCAGTTCAATAAAGTTGAACTCGTTAAACTTTGCAAACCTGAAACAAGCCCTGAAGAACACGAAAAATTAACAGAAGACGCAGAAAAAATGTTACAACTTCTTGAATTACCATATAGAAGAGTCGCTCTTTGCTCTGCTGACATCGGATTTTCTGCAAACAAATGCTGGGATTTAGAAGTTTGGATGCCATCTTACGGCACATACAAAGAAATCTCAAGCTGCTCAAACTTCGGTGATTATCAAGCAAGACGCGCAAACATCCGTTACCGCGATAAAGAAACAGGAAAAGTTAACTTTGTTCATACAATTAACGGTTCAGGCCTGGCTGTCGGAAGAACGTTCGCCGCAATCGTCGAAAACTTCCAGCAAGCAGACGGAACAATATTAATTCCGGAAGTTCTACAAAAATACACAGGATTTGACAGAATATAAAAAAGCGGGTTTAAAACCCGCTTTTTTATTAGAACCCGTGCTTAGGGTTATCTTTTTACACACCATACATCATAAGCTGTACTATTGGGTACCGTATAATACCCTCTTCTTCCTGACCAAAAACTCATGCTGGCTGCCTTTAAAGTTCCGTTAAACACTTTTAAATTTGTTGCCCACGGTGAACTCGGTGTGATATTGACAAGTTTTTTATTATAAAATATGGAAGTTAATTCGTCAATATTAGGCGCTCTACTTTCACTATCAAGAGCTGAACATAACTTACCGATTTGATGGGAATCAGCCGTAGAACCGGCACTACGAATTGCAGGGAGAGGTGCAACTATATTAGAATCAGAAGGATAAAACGCGGTTAGAAAACCAATATCTTTCCCAACGGTATTCGGTCCTTTTGTTCCGTTTAAGTCGTATACAAAATTAGCACACATATAAGGCATTACAGCAGTAAAATTTGGACTGTCCGTGGTATCAGCTTTGCAATACGGATTATAATAAACTAATATACTTTCACCGTTAGCTGTTTCAAAAGCAGCTGCTTTCGTGTCAATCTGGCTGTACGAAAATGTATCTGTAGCGGTAGTAACAGAAAAATTAACAAAATAATTGTTAAATCCGCCAAGAGTAGTAATATCTGCAAGTTCCACTGCAGAAGTGCCTCCTAGGGGTAAAATTTTAGCAGGAATACCACAATCTGCCAGATGATCACTATCACAAATATTGTTAATTTTAAGGACTTTGCTTAGACCTGAGGTTATAAAAGTTTCAGTTGCAGTATCTTCTGCATCGCTTGCTCCTGCGGAACTATCCTCGGTTAGGGTTCCATAGCCATTCAATGCAGGCATCAGAGCGATTGCCTGCGACATTCGAGCATAAAGCGCCTTTCGCTGAGTATTCCAGGTTCGCTCATTTATATTACCTGTTAATGAAGGCAACGTTATCGCTGCGACTACCCCGATGATTGTGAGAGATAAGAGAATTTCAGCCATGGTGAACCCAACTCGGGTTATCCCTTTTCTGTCATCCTGAACTTGTTTCAGGATCTGGCCAACGAGCCGTTTCAGTAATAAGTAAGGGAATAATTTGTTTATTCGACGGGGAATAGTTTGGTGAATTTCCCTATTTAATTTTATCCAGTAACACTGGATAGATCCTGAATCAAGTTCAGGATGACATGGGGGTGTAGCGACCGCGCCTTTAAGTATGGCCTGCTCAGGGCTCCCCCCCCCCCCCTGCATAACTTAATACATTGCTTCGTTTCATAATTTACATCCTTTCTTTATATAATTATGTATTATTTTTAGAAGCTTGTCAAGATAGAAAAAGTCGGGATTAATTAACCCCGACTACTTTTTTTATTAATGGGAAATAATATTTTTCCCCGTTATCTCCACGCCAACGCACAAACCCTGTTTTAGGATACTTATCGATATCAGAAACACTAACCAGTGCCCAGTTGCCTTTGATTATATTCAATATAATCTTTTTCGGCATGTTAATTGTTCCAACCGTTTGTGCAAGATTATCAGGCGAAACTCTAATTGTATTACAGGTTTCAGGCGCCTGTTTCAACTGATAGAGCCCGTATTTTTTTCCATAAATGTTATAGAAAACACCCCAAGGCATAAACTTCAACGGATCATCTTTTTTTAACCAGCCAGTATGTGCTTTTTTAGCGTCATATACTACTTTCACCCAATCATCAGTTTCATCAACAACGGTTAACAATGAAAGACTTCTATCCGGCAAATACAGAACAAATAAATCCTGCAAATCCAGCCCATTAACATCAGTGCTTTCATCATTCCACGAAATACGTTTCAAAATCATTGATTTTTCATCAGGCTCTGCGTACAATGTCATGGATTTATCAGAAATCTGGTAAACCCCGAAAGAATTTTGATTTGCATCAAAAACTTTTGTCGGAATAACATCTTTTGCGCACACGGCACTGCCCAATAACAAAATTGAAGCGAATAAAAATAAGATTTTTTTCATATTAAACCTACTCTCTAAATGAAATATCTGCGTATGCTTTTTGTAATTTCATACGAACAGAAGCCATTTGTTTTTCGATAACTTCATCGGTCAGAGTTGCGTTGTCGTCCTGCATTTTTATACGGAACGCAAGGCTTTTGAATCCTTTTTCAATATTTTCGCCTTGATAAACGTCAAAGATTTCGCAACCGGCAAAAATTTGTTGTTCAACACCGCCTTTAATTACGCGTTGCAGCTCTTCATAAGAAACATTTTCGTTTATAACAAACGCTAAGTCACGTCTAACTTCAGGGAATTGAGGCAATTTTTTGAAAATTGGTGTTGTTTCTTTGACAATTGCGATTAATTGGTTCAAATCAACTTTGAACACATAAGCGTCCTGATTAAGTTTCAACTTGTCTTTCAACAACGGATGAACCTGTCCGATATAGCCGATTGTAAGCGGAGTTTTACCTAAAACAGCGATAGCTGCGCTTTTATAAGGGTGTAAAACGCTGTGAGAATTTTTTAAATCAGATTTATCAAGCGGAATAAATTTAATGCGTTTAGTCACTTTCAATTCTTCAAAAAGGTTTTCCAGAATACCTTTTACAGTAAAGA